>JBBIOE010000073.1:0-31643 GCA_037443525.1 Archangiaceae bacterium
CCCCCTCGGCCTGCAGCATCGGCGGCGGCGGCTCCTCCACTCGGGGCTTGGGCGGCGGGGGCGGCTTGGGAGGGGGCGGCGCCTCCTTGGGCGGCTCCGGCGGCGCGGGCGGGCTGCCCTTGGGCGCGGAGAAGCCGCCGCGCGGCTCGCCCTGCCGGCTCATCATCGTCACCACCGAGATCGGCGTCGCGCCCGCCGCGGTGGAGGCGAGCCGCACCACCACCACGATGTTGATGGGCACGCTCTGGGCCCGGGCCACCACGTCGGCGTCGCTCACCTTGGAGAGATCGCCCAGCGCGGCGTCGTCCATCACCATGGTGACGCGCCGGCAGGTGTTCACCGCCTTGGAGAGCGCGGCCGCCGCCTCCTTCACCTCGGCCACCGGCTGGCCGGCCGCCGCCACCAGGAAGGTGCGCGCGCCGGGGGGAATCTGGGTGCAGACGAAGTCGGGCGGGTAGCTCTTCTCCCACTCCGAGGCCTGGGCCGCCGTCGCCAGGAGCAACCCCACCGCCGCCAGGCGCGGGCTCATTGGCAGATCCCCGAGTTGGAGCTGACCGGCACGCAGGTGTTGGGCGCGCAGCAGGTGCTGGAGCCCAGGGCGCAGCTCTGCCCGCCGGGGATGCAGCAGCGCCCCTGCACGCAGGCGGGGCCCTGGGCGCTCGTCTGGCAGCCGGTGCAGGCCGCGCCGCCGGTGCCGCACACCGCGCCGGTCTGCGAGGTGTAGACCATGCAGGTGCCGTCGTAGAGGCAGCAGCCCAGGCCGCAGTTGTTGGCCGTGCACTTGGGGGCGCAGCCCTGCGTGCCGCACGACTCGCTCTGCTGGCACGCCCGGCAAGCGGCGCCGTTGCCGCCGCAGGCCTGGTTCGACTGCGCGCTCGCCTTCACGCAGTTCTGGTTGGCGTCGCAGCAGCCTGCTGGGCAGTTGGAGGGGCCGCACTTCACCTGGCAGCTGCCGTTGAGGCAGGCCTGGGTGTTCGCGTCGCAGGCCACGCAGCGGTTGCCACCGGTGCCGCACTTGTCGGCCGGCGAGCCGAGCGCGCACACGCCGTCCAGCGTGCAGCAGCCGTCCGCGCAGGTGGTGGAGTCGCACACCCACGTCTCGCACCCCGAAAGAAGCGCGAGCGCGGCGACCGCCGTGCCCAAGAGCCATCGTGACCGCACGCTGCACCTCCCGTGGAGAGAGGAGGGTTTGGCGCTCAACGGCGTCGGGGTCAAGCTCTGCTCGCGACTTCGCTCACCCGCCGAGCTGTCGCTTGAGCGCCCAGTACCGCTTCTGCGACTCGGGGTGCAGCGGGTCGGCCTCCAGCGCCTCCTGGTGGTGCTGGAGCGCCTTCTCGAGTTGCCGCTTCTGCTCGAAGGCCTTGGCCATCAGCGAGCGCACCGTGGCCTCCGACTCCGCTTTGGGGTTCGCCTCCAGGAAGCGCCGGCGAATCGCCTCCACCTCGCTCAGCGTGAGGGTGCTGCCCAGGCAGGTGTCGACGCCCGGGTGGTTTCTCCGCTGCACGTCGTACTCCAGGCGCAGCGCGGGGCGGGTGAGGGTCTCGATGGCCGCGCGCAGCCGCTTGGAGGCAGCGTCGAGGGCCGGGCCCTTGCGGCCGTCCCGGTGCTTGTCGAGGAGCGCGGCGAGCTCGGCCTTGCGCTCCAGGCCCCTCAGGCGAATCGGCTCGAAGTCCTCGGCGAGCGCGACGCCCAGCACGCGGTAGTGATCGCCGTCCTCGGCGCGGGCGTAGCGGTTGAGCACCGCCACGAGCTCCGGGTCGTCGACCTCCTCGGCCCTCGGCGCGGGGAGCGGTGCGCCCCGGACCAGGGCGTCGAGCTCCTCGCGCTGCGAGGGGGTGAGGTTCGCGAACTGCACCGCGAAGCCCGCCGGCATTCCCCAGCTGGCCGACTGCGCGACGCTGACGTGATGTACGACCTCGGCCCCGAGCTTGAGGCCGGAGCCCTGCGGGAGCGCCACCACCACCTGGCCGCGGAGCGGCGGCGGCGCCTCGGGGGTGCAGACGTAGAGGCCGGCCCTGGTGAGGTCGCGGCAGGTGAAGCTGCCGAGGGCCTGACCCTGCGCGGTTCGCACCACCGCTTCGAAGGTCGGCTTCTCGCGAGCGGGCGCGGGCGAAGAGCGGCCGGAGTCGGAGCTCGGCGCTCCGCGCTCGACGCTCGCGCGGCCGGCAGAGGGCGTGGCGAGGGTGCGACCGGAGTCGCCGCTCGAGAGCCCGGCGGTGACGACCATGCCCGACGCCGAGGCGCGACCGGACGGCGAGCTGGCGACGCTCGGCGCGGCACCGGCGGCCTGGAGCCCGGCGGTGACGACCATGCCGGAGGGCGAGCTGCTCGGCGGCGCGCTTCGCCCGGAGTCGGCGCCCTGCACGCCGGAGGTGACGACGAAGCCGTCGGCCAGCCCGCCCGCGATTCCCGCGCTGGCGCTCGGCGGCGGGCTTCGCCCGGAGTCGGAGCCCTTCGCGCCGGAGGTGACGACGAAGCCGTCGGCCAGCCCGCCCGCGACTCCCGCGCTGGCGCTCGGCGGCGCGCTTCGCCCGGAGTCGGAGCCCTTCGCGCCGGAGGTGACGACGAAGTCGTCGGCCAGCCCGCCCGCGACTCCCGCGCTGGCGCTCGCCGCGTCGCCGGACCCGCTCACCTCGGACTCCAGCCACTGGGCGATGGATCGCGCGGCCGGCGTCGCGCTTCGGCCGGAGTCGGCGCTCGCCGCGTCTGCGGATCCGCTCACCTCCGACTCGAGCCACTGGGCGATGGACTTCGTGGCCGGCGACGGCGACGAGCCGGTGAAGGAGCTCCGCGTCACGCTCGAGGTGCCCGCGAAGGGCGTGGCCTGCGACCGAGCGACGAAGCGGCCCGACTCCTCGCTCCCTCCGTCGGGCGATCTCGCCGGCACCCTCGTCGGCAACGTCACCGGCCGAATCTTCGGCACCGGCGAGGCCAGCGGCGAGAGGTCTGGCGACGGCGCGCTCTCGAACATGCCCACGCCCAGGCCCTCGGTCGCCGGCTCGGGCATCGCCATCGCCGCGAAGAGCGCCGACTCGAGCGCGGTGGAGAGCTCCCGCGCCGTCTGGAAGCGCAAGCTGGGCTTCTTCTCCAGCGCCCGCATCACCACCGCCGAGAGCGAAGGCGGCACCCCCGGGTGCACCAGGTGCGGCGCCACCGGCACCTCCTGCGCGTGCGCCAGGAGCAGCTTGATGGCCTGCGTCGCCTCGAAGGGCAGCCGCCCGGTGAGGAGCTCGTAGGCGATGACGCCCAGGGAGTAGAGGTCGCTGCGGCCGTCGACCGGCGCCGCCAGCGCCTGCTCCGGCGCCATGTACTCCGGCGTGCCGATGATGGCGCCCACCGCCGAGCGCGCGCAGCCCCCGGTCTGCTCGGTGAGCTTGGCGATGCCGAAGTCGAGCACCTTGACGAAGCGCTCTTCGCGGGCCCGCTTCACCAGGAAGATGTTCGCCGGCTTGAGGTCCCGGTGGACGATGCCCGCCCGGTGCGCCGCTTCCAGCGCCTCGCACACCTGCACCAGCACCGGCACCGCGTCGGCGGCGCTCATCGGCCGTCCCAGCTCGGCGTGGAGCTCGTGGCCGACCAGATGCTCCATCACCATGTAGTGGCGCTTCGGCGGCAGAAGGCCGAAGTCGAAGATGCGCACGATGTTCTCGTGCCCGATGACGTTGACCGCGCGCGCCTCGGAGAAGAAGCGCTGCACCAGCTCCTCGTCGGCGGCGAGCGCCTCGTGGAGGAACTTGATGGCCACCTTGCTGCCGATGTGGACGTGCTGGCCGAGGTAGACGCTCCCCATGCCGCCCCGGCCCAGCTCCTCGACGATGCGGAAGGCGCCGACCAGGCTCCCCAGGAGCGGATCACCCGAGGCGGCGGGCACCGTCGGGCGACCGCGCACCGGCGCGTGGAGGGTGTCGGCGCGGCGCAGCGGCGTCGACGCGGGCGAGGGCGTGTGCCGAGGCCGCTCCGACGACGAGCGCTCGCCCGCTTCCGTGCCTTTGGCTCCGCTGCTCCGCGACTTCGTCACAGCCCGACGGTCTCCCGCGCGTCGAATCGAACCGAGGGAGCATGTCAGATCGACGCGCCTCGGGCGACCGACTCGTGGCGGGGTAAAACTCCACGTTCAGCGGATTCGTGGCTCCGGCGGATACGTCTCGAAGGCTACGTCGCCGCCGATGAAGTCCGGAGGCTGCGGACCGGCGTCGGGTTGGCCTTGCGAGAGCGCCTGGGTGTTGCCGGCGGGGACCGTCGGATCGGGTCCCGGGCCGCACGAGGCGATGGCGACGCCGAGCGAGGCGGCGAAGAGCACCGGGTAGCGGGCGCTAATCTTCCTCTTGGTGCGGGCGGCAGTCATGGGCGGCTCTCGGCGGTCGGGCGCTTGGGCTCGGCAACCCGGGGGGTGGGGTAGAAGCGCTTCAGGAAGAGCGGGTTCTGCTCGTCGAAGAGCACGTTCCCGATGCGGTCCGCCTCGTCGATGAAGGCGTGCTCGAAGGCGCAGATGAGCGGCGAGGCGATGCCGGTGTCGCCGGTGGTCTCGTAGTTGGCGCAGCCGCAGGTGCGGCGGCAGCGCGGGGCGTACTCCGGGTCGGTGCAGGGCGTGGGCGTCTCGCGGCGCAGGGGCAGCAGCCCGTCCCGCTTCACCGCGTCGACGCCGCGGGAGAGATCGCCGATGCAGACCGAGTCGTCGTCGTCCTGGTTCACCAGGCGATCGCAGGGGTAGAGCCGGCCGGAGGGCGCCACCGCCACCTCCGAGAGCCCGAAGCGGCACACCGAGCGGGCGCTCGCGCCAGCGTCGACGTGGGCGATGATCTTCCCCGCGAGCGGATCGACCCGCACGTCCTTCCCCGCGCGGAAGAGCACGATGGCGCGGTCGCCGAGGGCCGCGAGGCCTCTCTCGAAGCGCGAGAAGGCCTCGCCGCTCCAGTCGCCGGTGTAGTTGGGGGCGAAGGTGACGTGCGCGGCGCCGAGCTCCACCAGGGCGTCGAGGCTCTCGCCGAGCAGGTGCGCGTTCTTCGGGTCGACGACCGCGCCCACGGTGGTGTGCACGCCCGAGGCGATGAGGCGCCGCACGTTCTTCGAGACCACGTCCCAGCTCGACTGCCCGCCGGCGAAGCGCCGGGAGGCGTCCTGCGCGGCGCGTCCTCCGTCCACGCTCACCTTCACCCGGAAGCCGTTTTGCCGCACCAACTCGAGCCGCTCGTCGTCGAGGAGCGTGGCGTTGGTGGTGAGCGCGGTGTGCAACGAGAGCTTCTTCTCGGCGCAAGCCTTCCGCGCGTAGGCCAGCGCGTCCGCCAGGAGCGCGGGCTCGAGCAGGGGCTCTCCGCCGAAGAACGCCAGCAGGAACCAGCCTTGGGTCGCCTGGCTCACGCCGAAGTCGATGGCCTTGCGCATCGTCTCGTCGGACATGCGCTGGTCGACCTTCGCGCCGGTGTAGCAGTAGCTGCAGCGCAGGTTGCAGAGCCGGTTGACGACCAGCGTGACCTTCACTTGACGCCCCCGTCCTCCAGCACCTCGAAGGGGGCGCCGCCGCCGTAGAAGTCGGACTCCTTCGGGCCGGTGCCGGCGTCCGGCGCCACGGTGGTGGTGAGGGGCTGCTCGAGCGAGTCCTTCAGCGTGTCGAGGCCGTCGGGCCCGCAGCCGGAGACGCCCAGCGCGCTCCCCAGCGCGGCGGCGAGGGTCAGGCGCGGGTACGAGGGGCGGGCGCGGCGCGTGCGGGTCGACATGAGGCCTCCGGTGCGTGTCCGGTGGTGCAAGCGATGCTCCCTTCAGGGACGCGCGGCAAGGTCGCGAAATCCGGCCGGGAGCGCGGTCGCCTTCTCCGGGAAAACCGACGGGGCCTCAGTTTCCCGAGGGGGCGGCGGGCCGGCGCGCCCGCCTCGACGCCTGCTACGCTCGCGCGCCGTGGACGCACCCGAACCGGACTTCGACGCCTGCCTCGCCTGCCGCATCGTGGAAGGGGACGTGGTCCCTCCGGGCGGGGTGGTCCTCCGCACTCACGGCTTCGTGGTGCACGGCTTCGCGGAGCGCTCGCCGCTCCCGGGCTGGCTGGTGGTGACGGCCGCAAGGCACACCCGCGCGGTCTACGAGCTCAACGAGGTGGAGGCCGAGGTGCTGGGCCCCTTGACGGTGCGGGTGATGAAGGCGCAGCGGGCGGCGCTTGGGGCCGAGCACGTCTACGCCTTCGCCATCGGCGATCTGCTCCACCACACGCACCTGCACCTGGTGCCGCGCTTCAGCGACACACCGGCAAGGCTGCGCGGGCGAGGCTGCTTCGACTTCGGCCCGGCCGACGCGGTGCCGGAGGAGAAGATCGAGGCCGCGGCCCAGGCGGTGCGCGCCTTCCTCGAGGCGCAGCACCACCGGGGAGCGGCGGACTGATCAGCGCTCCTTGGCCGGTTCCCTCTTCTCCGAGCCGCTCCGCGCCGCCTTGGGCGGCTCGGCCTTCTTGAACACCCAGGTGCCCTTCACGCGCGCCTGCCCTTCCTCGAGCACCACCTCCCGCGCCCAGGCCTCGGCTTGCACCGTCGCGTCGCCCACCTGCACCGGGCCCATCGCGCCGGCGGGGAAGCGCACCGGCGGAACCACGGCGTCGAGCGGCAGCTCCAGGCCCGTCTCGGAGATGGTGGCGCCGGTGACCTTTCCCTCCAGCAGGTGCTGGGCCTCGAGCACCGACAGCTCGAAGCGCGGGGTGGTGACGCCGTCGGCGGTGAGGCCGCCCGGGCCCTCGACGTGGAAGTCGAGCGTCACCTTGATGCCCGAGGGCGTCACCCGGACCCGGGGGCGCGAGAGCGTCACGTCCAGGTTCACCCGCTGGCTGAAGCCGAGCAGTCCCACCTCCTGATCCACCGTGCGCTTGAGCGGCATCGCCGCCCAGAGGAAGTCCTCCAGCATCTTCTCGGGGATCAGCACCTCGAAGGGCGGGACCACCGGCGCGGGCGCGGCGGCCGGCGTGGCCTCCTTCTTCGGCGTGGGCTTGGTCGAGGGTGGAGTGGCGGTGAGCAGCGCGGCCACGAGCAGCGACGAGGCGAGCATCGCGCGAGCCTGTCCTTGCCGGCCGACGGAGGCAAGCGGCGGCTCGAGGCCTCCGCGAGGTCGCCGGCAAGGTCGGGACGCTCAGCCTGGTGATGGGTGACGGCAAGCTGCGGGCGCTTCGAGCTGAAGACGTGAGCGACGGGGCGGGAGGCGACGAGTCTCCCGCCCCCTGTCGTCGTCAGCGGCGGCCTTCGCTCACTGGGGCTGAGCAAGCGCGAAGAGCGTGCGGAGGCGCCGGTCGCCGCTCGGGGCGAGCGGACCTGGGCCAGAGGTGACGAGCTCTCAGCGCTCAGCCCGTCGAGGCGGCGGCCGCGCGCGAGAGCGACCGGGCGACGGCGAGCGCCCGCTCGAGGAGTTGCTCGAGCGTCTCGGCGGAGGTGACGAGGTGGTCGACCTCCAGCTGCAGGATGCCGTCGCGGATGACGAGGCCGGGGAAGGCCCGGGCCGCGTCGAGCAGCGCCCACCGCGCGGCCGGCTCGCTCAGCGCCCGCCGGGCCTGGGACGAGAGCCCCCTCGTCCAGAACGCGCGGTCGAAGACCTCGGAGTCCTCGACGCCGAGCCGCTCGTCGCCCGCGCCGACGGCGTTCATCAGGGCGCCGCCCAGCCCCTGCCGCGAGAGGCTGAGCTCGGTGCCCACGGCGCTCGCCACCGAGCAGCGCAGGAGCGTGAACAAGTCCGTCGACCGGTCCTGGGTGCGCCGCTGCTCGGTGAGCACCACCAGCTCGAAGCCGTCGGCCGTTCCCGCGAGGCGCAGGGCCTGGCGATCGAAGGCGAAGCCGTGCTCCCGGGCAAACGCCTCCCAGGCGTCCAGGGCCTGGCGCACGCGCCTCCTCTGGAAAGCGAACATCCCCACGATGACCGCGACCACCAGCAGCACCCCGACGAGCAGTTCCATGACTGGGTCCTCAGACAGCGTGCGGTGCCCGGGCGCGGCTGGCGGCGAGCCTCTCCGCGAGGCGGGCCCGGTTCGCCGAGGCGCGGGCGAGCTCGGCCTCCAGGGCCGCGAGGCGCTCAATCGCGTGGTGGCGCTCGTTCCGCGCTTCCTCGAGCCGGCGCTCGAGCTGCATGAGCTCGCCGCTCTTGTGGGCCGAGCGGGCCGCGAGCTCGGCGCGGAGCTCGGCCAGGGTGTGCCGCTCGGCGGCGAGCTTCGCCTCCAGGTCGTCGAGAGCGACGGTCATCGCCAGACCTCCGCGGCGGCGAAGAAGAGGCCGGCGACGACGAGGAGGCCGCAGCCCGCCGGCGCCCGGCCCGGCTGGAGGCGCTGCACCTGGCGGGCGACGTAGAGGCGCTCGTCCCGCTCCGCCGCCGCGAGCTCGGCCTGGAGGCGGCGCGTCTCGAGCTCGACCTCGGTGAGCTCCTGCTCGATTGCGCGTTGCCGTTCCTCGAGCGCCTCGAGCTCGCGCGTCTCGTGCTCGAGGGCGCGCGTCGCCTCCTCCTCGGCGCGCCGCGCTTCTCTCGCCAGGGCCTCGTCGCGCAACGACGCCCGCACCTGGCGAAGCTCGCCCTGCACCTGCTCGAGCTCGCGACGGAGGGCCTGGCTCACGCCGAAGCCCACTCGAGAACCGCGAGGAGAATGGCGAACGTCACGGGCGCGAAGTCTACGCTCGCCGGCGGGCGCCGGTCGCGTCGCCGGCGCTTCTTCGAGGCCACCGCCGCTTTAGCGTCGCTTCGCGGGGCTCTTCGACTTCGCCGCCGACTTCGACTTCGCCGCCTTCGGTTTCGCCGCCGTCTTCGGCGTGCGCTTGGCGCGGGCCGCGGTCTTCTTCTCGGGCGAGGAGAGGTGGCCGGCGAGCTCCTGGTCCATCACCAGGATGTGCTGGCGCAGCCAGGTGCTCATGAACCCGTGCACCAGGGTGGAGAGGGGCAGCGTCTCGCCGTTGGCGGCGAACGCGCTCTTCATCGCCAAGAGCTCCTGGACGAAGTGGTCGTGCGCCAGCTTGTGAGCGTCGCGCCGCGGGTACTTCTGGGCCTCCATCTCGGCCTCTTCGGCGCTGAAGTGCTTGGCGACGTAGTCCCCGAGGAAGTCGAGCATCCGCGTGACCTCGGTCGCGTCCTCCGAGCGCATCGCCGCCTCGAGGCGATTGATGCGGTCGAAGAGCTCCTTGTGCTGCTCGTCGATCATCTCGACGCCGACTTCGAAACGGGACTCCCACTCCATGCCGCGACTCCTGACGCCCCACCCTGCGAGGAGCAGACGCGTCTCTCTTCCGACATTCGCTGATTCAAATCAACACGGAAGCTTTGGCGGCGAACGGGCAGGGGTACCGGGTGCCATTAGCGCGCCGGCGCGCTCTGCGCCGTCGGCGGCGGCGGCGGGAAGAGCTTGGGGTGCGACTCGAGCATCAGCCACTCGCCGTCGACCTTCTTCATCACGTCGAGGAAGTAGCCCTTGATGGGCGGGCGGCCGCCGCCGGGCTCGATCTGCATCGGACCCTGGTAGAGGGCGAGGTCGGGGCCGAGCCTTCGGATGCTGCCGCGGGTGAAGCTCACCGACGCGCCCTTGAAGACCCCGCCCAGGAGGCGGCCGAGCGCGGCGGCGATCTCCGCGCGCCCGTGCTGCACGTCGCCTCCAGCGCCGACGCGCACCCCGTCTTCGGTCCAGCCCTTGGCGGCGGTGGCCGTGTCGCCCCGGCTCCAGGCGGCGGCGAACGTCTCGTGCATTCGGTGCATCGCTTCGTCGTCGGTCATCATCGGTCGGTCCTTCGAGGGGCCCGCGAGGGCGGTGAGAGACAGGACGGCGCACCACAGCGTCAGGGCGACACGCATGAGCGGAGATCCTCCGGCGCCTCTTTAACCGCCGCGCCGCGGGCCGCACGCCCATCGCGCCGTCGCCCGTACGCCTCACCGGACTGGGATGACCGCTCCCCGCCCGCCTCGTGTATGAGGCCCGAGTGACGCTGCTCCGCGCCTTCGACGTCTCGCTCTCCTTCGGCTCCCGCACGCTCTTCCACCAGCTCGAGCTGGTCATCGAGGAGGGCGAGCGCGTCGGCCTGGTCGGCGTCAACGGCTGCGGCAAGTCCACCCTGATGAAGATTCTGGCCGGGGACCAGAAGGCCGACTCCGTCACCTTGCAGCTCAAGCGCGGGGCCCGGGTCACCTGGCTGCCGCAGGAGCCGAGCTTCCCGCCCGGCGCCACGCCCGCCTCCGAGCTCACCGTGGCGCAGGTGGCGCTGCGCGAGGCCCTCGACGCCCACCACGCCCTCTCCGCCCGCCTGGAGAAGGGCGAGCACGACGAGCGGCTGATGGCCGAGCTCTCCACGCTGGCCGAGCGCATCGAGCGGCTGGGCGGCTGGGACACGGCCTTCGAGGCCAAGAAGCTGCTCCAGCGCCTGGGCGTCGACCCGTTGCTGTGGGAGCGGCCCATCGACCGGCTCTCCGGCGGCGAGAAGAAGCGCCTGGCCATCGCCCGCGCGCTGCTCACCCGGCCCGACCTGTTGATGCTCGACGAGCCCACCAACCACCTCGACGCCGAGACGGTGGAGTGGCTGGAGGAGGAGCTCGACGCGCGCGACTCGGCGCTGTTGCTCGTCACCCATGATCGCTACTTCCTCGACGACCTGGTCGACCGCATCGTGGAGGTGGAGCCCTACGTCTCGCCCCAGCAGCCCGGCGGGCTGATCAGCTACCCGGGCAACTACGAGGCCTACCTGGAGCAGAAGTACGTGGCGCTGCAGCAGGGCGCGCAGGCCGAGCACAAGCGCCAGCGGTGGATCGCCCAGGAGGTGGCCTGGCTGCGCAAGGGCCCGGAGGCGCGGCGCACCAAGAGCAAGGCCCGCATCGAGCGCGCCCGGAAGCTGCTCGCCGAGAAGGGCTTCCAGCGCCCCAAGGTGCCGGAGCTGCAGATCGTCGAGGCCCCGCGCCTCTCGCAGACCGTCATCGAGGCGAAGCACGTCTCCAAGGCCTACGGCGAGAAGAAGGTGCTCGACGACGTCTCGGTCATCGTGCAGCCCGGCGAGCGCATCGCCTTCCTGGGCAAGAACGGCGCGGGGAAGACGACGCTGGTGCGCACGCTCCTGGGCGAGGTGAAGCCCGACTCCGGCAGCGTGGTGCTCGGGCCGCGCACCAAGGTGGCGTACTACGACCAGCTCCGCACGCACCTGGACGACGAGCAGACCGTCTACGAGGCGGCGTGGGACGAGGAGTACGTGCAGCTGGGCAAGAAGCGCATTCGCCTCGCCGACTACCTCGACGACCTGCTCTTCCCCATCCCGATGCAGAAGATGAAGGTGAAGGCGCTCTCGGGCGGAGAGCGGAACCGGCTCTTGCTGGCGCGGCTCTTCCTCGAGGGCGCCAACGTGCTGGTGCTCGACGAGCCCACCAACGACCTGGACCTGGTGACGCTCAACGTGCTGGAGCGGCTCCTGCTCGACTTCGACGGCGCGGTGCTCCTGGTCACCCACGACCGCTACTTCCTCGACAAGGTGGCGACGGCGCTCTTGGTGTTCGAGGGCGACGGCAAGGTGGTGCGCTACGAGGGGAACTACGACCTCTACCGGCGGCTCTCCGGTGGGAAGAAGTCGAGCGCGCCGCAGAAGCAGTCCGCCACGGTGAGCGCGGCGGCGCCGCCCGCGCCGAAGCCGGCCCCCGAGGCGCCCGCGAAGAAGTCGGGGCGGCTCTCGTACAAAGACCAGCGCGAGCTCGACGGCATGGAGGCCGCCATCGGCGCGGCGGAGCAGAAGAAGGCCGAGCTGGAGGCGAAGCTGCAGGACCCGGCGGTGTTCAGCAACGCCACCGAGGCCGCGCGGCTCTCCGACGAGCTCCACGCCGCCACCAAGGCGGTGGAGCACCTGTACTGGCGCTGGCAGGAGCTGCAGTCGCTGCTCGAGGGGTAAGCTCGTCACCGGCGCTGAAGAGCGGGGGTGAGCGTGGTCGACGACAGGGAAAGTGATCGGCTCTACGGACTCACGCACGCCGAGGTGGAGCTCGTCCGTGACGAAATCGCACGGCGCTATCCGGGTATGGACGTCGAGGTGCGCGAAGTTGATTCGGATTTCCGCTCCCGAAGGCCGCGCCCGCTCTACGTCTTGACCTCGTCGGTCGTGCGTCGCGTCCGCAAGTTCGCGGGGCTCCTCGCGTGGCGGATCTCCGAGGACGAACGCGCCGTGGCTGAGACCGTCGCCAAGGTGCTCGAGACGAGAGACAACGAGTACGCGCACCCCCCGCGCACCCCACTGTTCGAGCTCTGCTTGAAGCTCGAATACGGTCTCGTGGGTTCGCTCCTCGCGCCTGTGAACGCCACCCGTGTCGTCGACCTGTGGTTCGACGGGTTCATCGCGAGCCAAGTCGAGTTGCTCGCGTCCGGTGTTGCATTGGCAGGCAGTTGCGCGGTGGGAATGGGTTCTGACGTCGGGATGGAAGTTGACGGACCCTTCGAAGCGAAGATGTCGATTCGTGAAGGCCTTCTCGAGCGCTTCGAAGTTCGCTGTGGCGACTCGAGGTGGCTCGACAGCCGCTTGATCCTTCGATCACAGCAGTTCGAGATCGAAGGGTACGACGTCATCGTCCGGGCCGACCCGGACGCGTGGCCGCTCGAAATCTCGCTACGCTCCGCGGGGTGAACGCCAGAAGCAGCGCCGGGGACTTGAGGCCATGGTCGGCCTCGTGGTGCTCGTTGCGGCGTCCTCGGGCGCGAGCCCGGGCGCGTCGCAGGCCGATGCTGGCGTCTCTGAGGAGGCGCGGCGCGCCGAGGCGCTCCGCACCATCCACGCGGCACAGAGCGCCATGAGAGCGCTCTTCGAGCAGCCGAAGGCCACGAAGTCGGCGACGGAGGTGACCTGTGTGACCGAGTTGGCGAGGCGGCTGGCGCAACTTCACCGCCAGGCGGAGGCGCTCGGTGCACAGTGCGGGAGTTTCCTCCCTGCGCACGTCGGAGGGCAGGCGCTCTTGGTCGTGCAGGCGCTCGAAGCGGCAGCGGCGAAGGCACGCACGCTCCGCGACGAGGCGTTTCATTGCATGGAAGCGGAGGGCGACATCGTCGTCCGTCTTGGCGACCCGTTCCCTTCCGGAGATCCGACGGCGTGGCAGCCCCCCTCACCGTCCTGGACCCTGCGTGAGCCGAGGCGGTTCACCGATCTTCCCGGCGGGTCGTGGTGAGCGTGGGGATCGCACGGTCAGATCGACGCCGAACCAGAGCACACGGTTTGGCGAAATCGCTCCGGTGGAATCATCGGGGTCTGAATTCGCGTGGCAGAAAAGGGACGCGTGCCGTCCCTCATTCACCAACAGAATCGAAGCAGCGCTGACCTGAGTCGCGGGCTCCGAGCAGATCTCGCGTCTCAGGGCTCCAGCTCGAGGGCAACGGTCACCCTCGGCTTCGCCGGCCCTGACGCCTCGTCGAAGAACACGCCCACGGCGCCGAAGGCTTCACCCTTCTGGTACGCGCGCACCGCCACCCGCAGCACCTCTCCGGCGAAGGCCGGCTTGCGGAATGCCATCTCCGCGCGGCGAGTGAGCAGCGCGGTGGGCTTTCCGAGCGCGAAGAGGCGCCGCAGCGCCGCCTCCTCGAAGAGCTGCGGGTAGACGAGCGAGTTCACGTGCTGGTTGGCGTCGGTGTGCGAGAGGCCGAGCACCAGCGGCGTCGGGTCCACCACCAGCTCGGCGTCGAGGGCTTGCGCGCCTTCGGGCAGCGCGAGCAGCGCGGCGGGCGGCGTCCACTCGAAGCGCCTCGGCGGCACGCCCTCGACGCCGGGCAGGTCGAGGCGCGTCACCTTGCGCTCGTGCGGCTCGGCGAAGAGCCTCGTGACGACGTGCTCGGCGTACATGCGGCCGGCGAGGGTGCGCTGTCCCGCGCCGTCCGGCGGCCCACCGTAGGTCAGGCCCATGGGGCCGAAGACCTCGACCCACATGTTGAGCATCAGCCGGTCCACCGCGCCGCTCGCGTCGATGGTGTGGCCGAGCGACCAGCGCGCCACGGCGTCGTGGTCGACGTCGACCGCGAAGGGGCCGGGGGTGCCGACGAAGATGATGCGGGTGAGGATGGGGATGACGCCCGCCTCCATCGCCGGCTTGGTCCACGGCTCCTGGAAGATGGGCTTCCAGGCGGCGGAGGCGAGGCCCGTGGCCAGCGCGGTGACGTGGAGGCGGCCGTCCTGCGCGAGGTCCTCGAAGCGGAGCGCGACCGGCCCCGCGCCGTGCTGCGACGCGGGTACCTCGGGCGGCGGGGGAATCGTGAAGGGCACGTGCACGCGCTGCTCGTAGCGGCACCCGCGCGGCATCGCTACCCCGATTCCCGGACCGCCACCGTTCACCCTGTGAGCGGAGGGCTACTTCGGCGCGCCCAGCCAGCGGACGTACTTGAGCAGCGCGTCGATCTGCTCGGGCTTCAGGTCCTCGCCGTAGCCGTCCATCTCCTTCTTCACGCCGCCCTCCTCTTCCTTCACGCCCTTCACGATGGCGTTCCGGAGCTCGGCGTCGGTGTGCCTCGTCTGCCAGGCCGCCTGGGTGAAGTCGTCCATCTTCATCTTCCGGCCCTTCTCGGTCTGCGCCTTGCCGTCCTTGCCGTGGCAGGAGCCGCACTTGCTCTTCCAGGTCCGCTCGGTGGCGGCCTCGGGCGCGGCGATGGCGACCAGCGTGTACTTGCCGCCGGCCTTCGCAGGCTCGGTCTTCGCCGGCTCCGTCTTGGCGGTCTCCGACTTCGCGGGCTCGGTCTTCGCGGCGCCCTTGGCCGGTTCCGTCTTCGCGGGCTCGGTCTTGGCGGTGGTCTTGGCGGGTTCCGTCTTCGCAGGCTCGGTCTTGGCCGGCTCCGTCTTGGCAGGCTCCGTCTTCGCGGGCTCGGTCTTGGCCGGCTCCGTCTTCTCCGGCGCGGCGGTCGTGGTGGCCGTCGCTGCCTCCGCGGGCTTCGCGACTGGGGCGCTCTCCGCCGGCTTGGCCTCCTCGGTCTTCGCGGGCGCGGCCTCCGGCTTGGTCGCCTCCGCCGCCGGCGGCGTCTCCGTCTTCGTCGTGCTGCTCGAGGTCGCGCAGCCCCACAGCGCCGCGCAGCTCAACGCTCCCACCAGAATCATCCGAGTCATGTGTCGCTCCCTTCGTGCGATGTGACGCGCGAGTGTGACCCATCTTCAGCGCGTGGTCGGAGAACCCGCCGGCACTCGATTGGCGCAGCTTCTCGCGACGAAAAGGCGTCGGACGCCCACGCCCGCGGCCCGGTTCCACCGTCGGGTCGAATCGTCGCGGAGATCCTTCTCCGCCCCGGCCCGTTGAAGCGCCCACACCCAACCCGGAGCCCCCATGCCTCTTCGCCGAACGCTTCTCGCCGCGTGCCTCGCCGCGCTCCCCGTCGTCGCCGGAGCGCCCGCCAGTCCCCCGAGCCCCACCACCGCCGCGCCCAAGGCCCTCTCCTGTCCCTCCGTCGCCACCACCGCGCCGGTGAAGCAGGACAAGGCCGTGCGCCAGGCCGCGCAGCGGGGCCTCGAGTACCTCTCCAAGGCCTCGCAGAAGTGGACCGGCGAGCACCGCTGCTTCGGCTGCCACGTGCAGGCGGTGACGATGGAGGGCCTCTCGGTGGGCAAGCACCACCAGTACGACGTCGGCCCCAAGGACCTGGACCCAATGGTGGACGCGCTGAGGCTCGGCGTCACCGCGGGCGGCCACGTCACCGGCGTCGCCTTTCAGGGCCAGGCCTGGGCCCGCTACGACCAGTACGTCGACGCCAGGCAGACCGCGCAGCTCCTCCGCTACGCCAACGAGCTCATCGCGCTGCAGCAGCAGAACGGCTCGGTGCCCGACGACGACGCGCGGCGCCCCATCACCGGCGGCACGATGCACACCACCTACCAGGCGATGCAGACCTGGCGGCAGGCCTTCGCGCGCACCGCCGACGACAAGTGGCTGCCGCCGATGCGCAAGGCCGAGGCCTTCCTCTCGACGCAGTCCAAGGAGTGGGACCAGAAGACCGACGTCTACCTGCAGGACGTGAACTTCGCGCTGCTCGGGCTCTCGGCCGCGGGCGTCGGCCCCACCGAGGCGCCGTCGCTGCGGCTGCAGAAGTCGCTCCTCGCTCGCCAGCACAAGGACGGGAGCTTCGGCCTGGACGCGGCGGGTGACGCGCTCGCCACCGGGCAGACGGTGTACGCGCTCAAGCTCGCCGGTTACTCCGACTCCGATCCGGCCATCGCCCGCGCCATGGGCTGGCTGGTGGAGCACCAGGACAAGGACGGCGCCTGGCGCACCGTGCACAGCGGCCAGAACGGCGCGGAGAAGGGCGAGGGCATGTGGGCGGTGCTCGGCCTCGTCACCGTCGACGTGATGAGCGTGGCGGTGAAGGGCGTGGTCGACGGCCAGCACGTGGCCGAGGCGATGACCATCGACGTGGAGGCGCGCGACAACCAGGGCGGCGGCGTGGGCAAGGTCGCGCTCTTCCTCGACGACCAGCCCCTCGACGGCGCCTGCGGGCCAAAGCTCACCAAGAGCTGGGACACCAAGGGGCTCACCGAGGGCAAGCACCTGCTCGACGTGGTGGCCACCAACGCCCGTGGCCAGGAGAGCCGCCGCCGCTTCGAGCTCTACGCCGGCAACGTGTACCTGACGAACCTGGGCGCGCGCTTCGACGAGACGCGGAACGTGAGCGAGGTGACGGTGCGCAGCCTGGCCGCTTCGCCGGAGACCGCCGGCACCGTGGAGCTCGACGTCTTCCAGGTGGGCGAGAAGGACGCGCGCGGCAAGAAGGTCTTCGGCGCCAGCCAGAAGGGCGCGCCCGGCGCGATGGCCTTCACCTGGGACGGCAAGGGCCAGGACGGCAAGGCGCAGCCCAAGGGCCGCTACCTCGCCGAGGTGACGATGAAGGACCAGAAGGGCCAGGTGGTGCAGAAGGAGCAGACGCTCTTCTTCCAGGACACCGAGAAGGCGCAGCGGGAGAAGTTCGCCGAGGTGGAGGGCAACCTCGCGCTCGCCGGCGGCGCGGGCACCAGCGCCAACACGCTGGTGGAGCTGGTGGACGGCGAGGGCAAGGTGGTGCAGCAGGTGCGCAGCACCGAGCAGGGCAACTACCGCTTCAAGAGCGTCGAGGCCGGCAAGTACAAGGTGCGCGTGAAGAAGGACGGGTGGGCGGCGCAGGAGGCGAGCATCAACACCGCGCCCGCCGCCGCTCCGAGCAAGGCCGACTTCCACCTGTGAGATGACCCGCTCACGGGAGCGGACTCGAGACACCACCGTTCACCCTGAGCCCGTCGAAGGGTGCCGACCGCGGCGCGAGAGCTCCTGGCTCGGTCTCGTTGGGGCGGGTTTCGCACCTCCCCGTTCACCCTGAGCGGAGTCGAAGGGTGCCGACCTCCGGTCCCCCTTCCCCGCCACCGCGAGCCGACGCCGTGCGAGAGTCTCTCCTCCTGGAGGCTCGCATGACGCAGCGACTCGTGGTGGCGGGAGCGCTTCTGGCGCTCGCCGCGTGCAACAACGGAGCAAGCAGTGGCCCCGACGCCGGGCAGCCCGATGCGGGCGTCGACGGCGGCCACGTGGCGCAGGCGAGCGGCGCCTTCCTCGACTCCGCCGTCTCGGCCCTCTCCGGCGCCGCCGAGCCCCGCCTGACGCGAGACGGGCAGGGCGTCCTGCACGCGCTCTACTCCGCGACGGCCGCCGACGAGGCGGGCATCTTCCCGGTGCGCTACGGCCAGTGCGCGGGCGCCTGCGACACAGCGTCCTCCTGGACCTTCGTCACCCTCGGCGACCATGGCCCGGCGGGAGGCCAGGCGCGGCTCGTGCTGTTGCCCTCGGGCGGCGCTCGCGCGCTCTACTTCCGCCGCGCCAGCGCGACCTCGCAGGCGGTGGTCGTCTCCGCGCAGTGCGATGGGGCGTGCACGACCTCGGCGAGCTGGCGGACGGGCGACGTGCGCACCCTCACCTCCCTCGACGCGCTCGCCGTGGGGCCGGAGCCGCTGGCCGCCGACGCGCAGGGGCACCTTGGGGTGGCGCTCTCCTCGGCGGCGGGCCTCACCTTCGGCGCCTGCGACGCCGACTGCACGGCCTCCGCGAGCTGGGCGTGGCTCACGCTGCCCGGAGTCCTCGCCGAGGCGCCGACCTTGGTGCTCACCGCGAGCGGCCAGCCGCGGGTCTTCGCGGGCGCGGCGACCTCGAGTGGAGACCCGACGGTGGAGCTTCTGAGCTGCGACGCCGCTTGCGCGACCTCGGCGGCGGCCTGGACCACGACGTCGCTCTTCTGGGGAAAGCCGCTGGGGCGCCAGGTGCTCCGCGCCGACGGGCAGGGGCGCCTGCGGGCGCTCTTCTACCAGGGCGCCACCGGCCGCGCCGACGTGGCCGCGTCCGACCACCGCGCGCTCTTCGCCTGGTGCGACGCCGCCTGCGACACCCAGGCAGCCTGGAACGTCGAGTCGCTGGGCCTCGCCGCGCACGCAGGAGCGGCCGGCCTCGACCTGGTGCTCGACGGGGCGGGGCAGGCGACGGTGCTCTTCACCAACCCCGCGGACCCGCCCGCGCTGAGCCTCGCCTCCTGCACCGACGCCTGCACCACCGCGACGGCGGTGTGGCTGGTGAAGCGGGTGGAGTCGGGCGACGACGTCCAGCTCGCCGAGAAGGCGCCGGCGCCGAGCTGCGACGGCGGCACCGCCTCCTGGGTGCCGGGCGTCGACGTGTCGGCGCTGGGGCGGCCCGACGGCGGCGGCCTGGACCTGGTGCACCTCGCAAAGGCGCGCCAGCAGTGCGGTGGCGTGAGCTCGAGCCTCGGCGCGCGGCCGCGCTACGCCCGCGTCGCGCCGTGACCCGCGGCGGGTTCGCGTGGGCCCCAAGAAGGAATTCTGCACTCGCCGAGCGAGGCGAGGGTCGAGCGCTCAACCCCCAACCGGAGCGCCCATGCCCAGAGTCCTCGCCGCCCTCGTCAGCCTCTCCCTCCTCTCGGCGGCCTGCACCCGCGACGAGGCCAAGCCGGCGGCCAAGGCCCCGGCCGCCGCGCCCGCACCGGTCGCCGCGCCGGCGCCCGCCGCCGCGCCAGTGAAGGTGGACATGAAGACCCTCAAGGTCGCCGCGGCCAAGGGCTGGGAGGGCGAGCTCAACCCGACCCTCGGCACCTGGACCTACGAAAAGTACACGCCGGGCAAGGACGGCACCAACGAGCCCAACCGCTTCTACGTCGACGCCTTCCCCGACGATCGGCCCACCGACGTCGACGGGTACGCGGCGAAGCTCCAGAGCGACCAGAACTTCCAGGACATGGGCTCGCTCTTCATCAGCGTCACCGCCAAGGAGAAGCTGCCCTCGGGCTGGCTCATCACCGGCGTGCAGAAGGACATGGGAGACAAGGACGACAAGGGACAGCCGGCCTTCGTGCTCTACCGCGCCGACCTCACCGCCTACTGCCGCGGCGGCGTGTTCAAGAGCGAGGCGCTCCGTGCCGAGGCCATCGAGGCCTGCAAGCAGATGAAGCCCTGACCTCCGCCGGTCCGCCCTTCAGATGACCTCCGCGCCGGTCCTGGCCCAACAGCGAGGGTTGCGCGCTCAGCCCCGGCTCGACGCATGCACCGCGCGGAACAGCAGCGCTCTTTCGCGCGTCTCGAGCGGAGGCAGTCATGGCTCGATTCATGGCCACTCGCTCGCCTTCCAGCTGCAGCGGCGCCGAGCCGCCGTTGGAGCGCTGAGTCGGGCTCCGGGCTAGCATCGCGCGATGCGCTGGCGTTACTTCGTCCTGGGCCTCGGCTTCGTGCTCACCGGGGCCTCGGGGTTGGTGGTGGAGCAGGTCTTCGAGAAGCTCCTCTCCACCGTGGTGGGCGCGTCGACGCCGGCCGGGGCCATCGTGCTGGCGGTCTACTTCCTCGGCCTGTGCGTCGGCGCGCTGCTCTACCCGCGGCTGCGGCGCCGCGTGCCGAACGGCGCGGTGCTCTACGCCGCGGTGGAGGCCTTCACCGGTCTGTGGGGGCTGCTCCTCGCCGCGTTCCTCTCGCCGGTACAGGAGCTGAGCGGCCACCTGGTCGCGCTGGGCGGAGACCACGGCGCCGCCGTCTTCGCCTTGCGCCTCTTGGTGGCGCTCGCGTGGATCGCCCCGCCCACCGTCGCGATGGGCGCCAGCTTCCCAGGGGTGGTGGCCTACCTGCGCCACACCCGAGACCGGGCGCGCACGGGCGCGTCGGCCTTCTACGCGCTCAACGTCGCCGGGGCGGTGGTGGGCTCCTTCGGCGCTGCCTACGGGCTCTTCCCCTGGCTCGGCCTGCGCGGCGGCCTGGCCGTCACCGGCGCCGCGCAGCTGCTGGTGGCCGCGGTGGTGGCCTCGGCCTTTCGCGGCGAGCGGCACGAAGAGGCGCCCCTCGCCCCGGGGGCCATCGTGCAGGCCCTGCGCGCCAGGGAGCACCGGGCCGCGCTGGCCGCCTCGGCGCTCTCGGGCTTCGTCGTCTTCTCGGCCGAGGTGCTGTGGCTCCACCTCGCCGGGCTGACGGTGGGCATGAGCGCCTACACGTTCGCCAGCGTCGTCACCTTCGTGCTCATCGGCCTCGCGCTGGGGGGAGCGCTCGCCGCGCGGGCGTGGCGGGGCTCCGACACCGTGCCGGCCGAGGCGTTGCCGGTGACGCTGGTGGTGGCCTGCGCGGGCCTGGCGGTGGTGATGCCCTTCTGGCCCGACGTGCCCATCTTCCTCATCC
This sequence comes from Archangiaceae bacterium, assembly GCA_037443525.1. Classification (GTDB taxonomy): domain Bacteria; phylum Myxococcota; class Myxococcia; order Myxococcales; family Myxococcaceae; genus JBBIOE01. The sequence goes on from JBBIOE010000073.1 coordinate 20,592, forward strand.
ACCGGCACGACTGGGCGGACGGCTTCGTGCGCGGCGAGCTGGCGCGCGGGGCGTGCCTGGTGGCGCTGGTGGGGCTGCCGTCGACGTTCCTCGGCCTCGTCTACCCGACCGTCATCCGCCTGCCCGGCCAGGCGGCGCCCGACGCGATGGTGTCGGCGCTGGCGGTGGCGAACGCGGTGGGCAGCGTGCTGGGCTCGTTGCTCACCGGCTTCGCGCTCGTCGGCGCGCTGGGCATCGAGGGCATCTACCGCGGGCTGTTGGTGGTGCTCAGCCTGGGCGCGGTGGCGCTCGGGCGGGCGCTCTCGCTCGACCGCCGCGGGTGGGTGGCGGTGGCCGGCGCGGCCAGCGTCGCGGTGGCGGGTGCGCTGTGGGCGCCAGCGTGGAGCCGCCTGGCGCTGTCCGCCGGCGCGCACGTCTACTTCGAGAACGAGTGGGCGATGCGAGGCGCGCAGGTCACGTTCTGGACCGAAGATCCGGCCGGCGGCGTCACCTCGGTGGTGGACTTCGATGGCCAGCGCACCCTGCTCACCAACGGCAAGTTCCAGGGCAACGACACGGGCGAGATGACCGAGCAGGTCGCCTTGTCACTGGTGCCCTGCCTGCTCACCTCGGCCCGACGCCTGGCGCTTCAAATCGGCCTGGGCACGGGCCAGGGCCTGCGCACGCTGCGCGACTGCGGCTTCGAGCGCCTCGAGGTGGCCGAGCTCTCGCCGGGGATGATCGCCGCGGCGCCGCACTTCTCGGGCTTGAACCGCGACGTGCTGCGCGACCCGGTGGTGCGCGTGGCGGTGGAGGATGGGCGCAACCACGTCCTGCGCAGCCGCGAGCGCTACGACGTGGTCTGCATCGAGATCTCCTCCATCTGGTTCGCCGGCGCTTCGTCGCTCTACACCGAGGAGTTCTACCGGCAGGTCGCTGGCCACCTGGCCGAGGACGGCGTCTTGCAGCAGTGGATCCAGCTCCACCACATCGCCATCGACGAGCTGGAGATCGCCCTCTCCACCGTGCGCGCGGTGTTCCCCCACGTGAGCCTGTGGCTGGTCGGTGACCAGGGCATCATCATCGCGAGCCACGGGCCGCTGAGCCCCGACGTGACGCGCCTCCAGCGCCCCGAGCTCGAGCCCGACCTGAAGGTCCTGGGCGGCCGCCTGTCGCTCGAGGAGCTGCCTCGCCGGGTGCTGCTCGACGACGATGCCATCACCCGCCTCGCCCAGCGCGCCGCCGCGCGAGGTCTGCCCCTGCAGACCGACGGCAACCGCGCGCTGGAGTATTCGACGCCGCGCCACAACCTCGAGCGCATCGACCACTGGGCCGTCAACGTGCGGGCGCTGGGCACGTTCATCGAGCCGGCCGAGGTGCGGGAGGCGCGGCTGGCCACCTACCTCGACCCGCCGTCGAGGTGACGCGAAGCGAGAACGGCCGTGGGTGAGTGGGCGCTCCGACCTCGCCCAGGAGCTCGAGCGCCCGGCCGCTGACTCAGGGGAAGCAGGCGGTGGTGTAGGTGACGGTGACCGGCTGGCCCGGACCGGGTGCCGCGGCCGACGCGAAGGTGACCGCGTTCGTCGCCGTGTCGAAGGTCCAGGTGGTGGCGCCGGAGGCCACCGGCTGGCCGTTCACCTTCACGGTGATGGTCTTGCCGCCGGAGGTGTCCGGAGAGGTGCTCAGGTAGAACTGGGTGCGGTAGCCGAACGCCGTCTTGCCCAGGTTCTGCAAGGTCGCGTTCCAGCTGGTGGTGCAGATCTCCGCCTTCACCCCTCCGGTCGACCCGACCAACGTCTCGTACCGCGCCGACTCGCTGTACTCGTCGTAGGAACAGTTGTTGGGCGCCACCGGTGCCTGACCCGCGAACGGCCGGTTGTAGGGCCCGATGTTGCTGAAGGTGAACATCGACTTCCGGTTGAAGCCCTTCACGTTGAGCAGCCGGTTCTCGTAGTAGCTCAAGGGCTGCGGCGACTGATCGCCCGCGTCGGAGATGACCACCACCGCCAGGTTGGCGTCGGTGCGCAAGAAGCCGTTGTTGTCGTTGGCGATGCGCGGCGGGGTCAGCGCCATCACCGCCGTCTCCAGCCCCTGCTCGTTGCCGCTGCCGGCGATGCCCACCTTCACCAGCTGGGCGAAGGCCGTGGCGGTGTTGGGCGTCGTCGGCGTGAGGATGGGCCCCACCCCGCCGTCGAGGCGGTTCATGATGCCCGCCCCCTTCACGTCGGCGCAGGGCAGGCTGGTGAACGGCGGCGGCGGGCAGGTGCGCTCGTCCACCGACGTCGTCACCACGCCAATCTGGTAGTCGACGTTGGCGGCCACCGCGTACTGGATGAAGGACGAGAAGTTCGCGGCGAGGTTGTTCTGCTTGTCGTTCATCGAGCCCGAGTCGTCGACCACCAGGAGAATGTCGGCCTGCGGCTTCGCCGACTGCACGAAGGTGTCCGTCTGGATGCCCGAGGTGTCGCCCGCGCCCAAGAGGCCCACGAGGTAGGTGACGGTCTGCCCGCCCTGCAGCGCGGTGATGGCGATGGCGCCCTGATCCGCTCCCAGGTCGATGGGGTGGTACTTGGCCTGGAAGGTGATGGGCGCGGCGCCGGTGGAGACCGGCAAGCCCGTGGCGGGCAGCGTCGGCGTCTGCACCAGGAAGAACTCGGGGCAGGGAGACGTGCCCGGGCAGTTGGGGCCGCCGGGCGGCTGGCCGCCGGGCGCCTGCACCGCGAAGCCGGTCAGCGTCACCGCCTGGCTGCACACGTTGTAGATGTTGAAGGTCTTCGCCGCCGAGCTGCAGCCCTGCTTCACCGTGCCGAAGTCCAGCGGGTCGGGCGTCACCGCGAGGCAGACCGGGCCGACCGCGGTGGTCAGCGGCACCGAGGCCTGCGGGTTGGTGGGGCTGCTCGCGTTGAAGGTGAGCACGCCGGTGAGCGACTGCACCGTGGTGGGCACCGGCCCCGGAGGCGCCACGCGCACCACCACCTGCCACGACTCCTGCGGCTGGAGCTCCTTGTCCACGATGGGCCCGCCGACGATGGAGTAGGCGGTGGCGCTGCCCGGCGCGAGGTCGATGCCCGAGAGGTAGCAGACGTCGGTGGCGGCGGTGCCCAGGTTGGTGATGGTGACCGGCAGGTCCTTGGTGGTGGGCGGGGTGACGAGGCCGAAGTTCGCCTGCGCCGGCGACACCTTGTAGTTGCAGGGCGGCAGCTGCTGCACGTCGGCGGTGATGGTCACCTTCACCGACGGCTCGCCGGAGTCGTTGCTGTAGATGGTCAGCTCACCCTGCTTGAGGCCCACCGACTTGGGCTTCAGCACCACGCCGATGTCGACGAAGTTCTTCCCCGCCACCGGCTCCAGGCCCTTGGCCGGGTCGTAGGCCGAGGCGAGCGCGAAGGTGAACTCGTCGGCCGCGGTGGCCGAGTTGGTGGGGACGAACTCGAACAGGGGCAGGTTCCCCGGCGTGCCGGTGCTGTCCACCTGGCCGAGGAAGAGGTTGGCGGTGGGGTCCGGCGTGAGCGGGCGGCTGCCCACGTTCTGCACGTTCACCTTGCGGGTGACGGTGAAGGTGGTGTTGCCGGGGAAGTAGCCGACGCGGCCGAAGGCCAGCGTGGGGCGGGGCGAGACCTTGATCTTCGGCCCGCCGCCGACGCACTTCACCGCGATGGTCCCCTGGGGAACCGACTTGAGCGGCGTCTTGAAGGTGACGGTGCCCGAGCGGGGGCCCATGCCCGCGGGAGAGCAGGCCAGGTGCATCGGGAACGGCACGCCGCCCCCGGGGACCGAGAGCCTGGTCGCGTCCTGCCCCGCCGGCACCCGGTGCTCGAAGTCCGTGGGCAAGGACGAGGTCACCTCGGTGAGCACGATGGGGACGTTGGTGGTGTTGGTGAAGAGCACGTCCTTCACCGCGTCGAAGCCGGGGCTCACGAAGCCGAAGTCGAGAGAGGAGGGCGCCCACGAGAGCACCGCGCCGTCGCTGCCCTCGCCCTTCAGGGTCACGTCCACGTCGGAGCAGCCGCCGGCGCCGCGCACCCGCAGCGTGGCGGTGTAGGCGCGCTTCTCGGTGGGGCTGAAGGTGACCACCACGTCCACCGACGTCTTGTGGGCCACCGGCACGTCGCCCGTGGGCGCCACCGCGAAGCTCGCCGCGTCCGCGCCCGTCGGCGTCCCCACGAAGCCCGTGGCGTCGACGTTGGTCGGGTTGTTGAAGGTGATGGTGTAGGGCAGGGCTTCGCCCACCGGCACCTTGCCGAAGTCGACCACCGCCGGCAGGTCGCACGCGCCCCGCTCGCCGCTGCCCTTCAGGGTGATGGTGGCGGTGCTGTCCTCGATGCGCGCGTTCTCCGCGGTGAGGAGCAGCTTCGACTCGTAGGCGGCCTTCAGCCCCCGGGGGGTGAAGTACATCGGGAAGTCGGCCTGCTCCGACGGCGCCAGGGTGGTCGGGGCGAAGTCGACCTCGAAGTCTCCGTCGCCGGGCGCGAAGACCGTCGGGTCTCCGCTCGTCAGCTCGAGCTTGGAGAGGGTCAGCGAGCCGGCGCCGGTGTTGCGCACCGACATCGTCATCGGCTTCTTGTCGCCCACCAGCGCGTAGCCGAAGTCGAAGGTGGCGGCGCGGTTGACGAGGCGGTTGCCCTCGGCGTCGTACCAGACCACGCCGATCTCGCCGTTCGAGGCGTGGAAGCCGTTGCCTCCCTTGCAGTCGCAGCCCGCGGCGGCGAGGGCCACCACGGCGAGGAGCAGCGCCCGAGGCGCGGCGAGACGAGCGGACATGACGGACTCCTGGTTCGAACGAAAGCTACCGGCCCACTGACCCCGAGACGGGGGTGCTGCTCACTCCCCGCCGACCAACTCCTTGAGCTGCGCCTGGCTGCCCTGCGGCAGGCCGAGCACGTGCGCGTAGTGCAGCAAGAGCGCCCGGTTGTCGGAGACGTTCAAGTTCTGCAGCTCGAGCGCGCCGATGCGGTCCTCGGGGGTGAAGGCGCTCTCGGTCTTCTCCATCGAGAGCTTGTCCGGGGCGTAGGCCGCGTGCTCGGCCTTGGTGGACATCACGGTGTAGTCGTCGCCGCGGCGCAGCTCGACCTTCACCTCGCCGGTGATGGCGGTGGAGACCCAGCGCACCAGGGACTCCTTGAGCAGCATCGCCTCGGGGTCGTACCAGCGGCCCTCGTAGAGGAAGCGGCCGAGCTTGCGGCCCAGCGAGAAGTACAGGTCGGTGGTGTTCTCGTTGTGCACCGTGGAGAGGATGCGCTCGTAGGCCAGGTGCAACAGCGCCATGCCCGGGGCCTCGTAGATGCCGCGGCTCTTGGCGTCGATGACGCGGTTCTCGACCTGATCCGACATGCCCAAGCCGTGGCGGCCGCCGATGGCGTTGGCCTCGAGGAACAGGGCGGTCAAGGTGGAGAAGCTCTTGCCGTTGAGGGTCATCGGCACGCCGCGCTCGAAGGTGACGGTCACCTCCTCGGCGTCGACCTTCACGTCGCTCTTCCAGTGGGCCACGCCCATGATGGGGCTGACCACCTTCATCGACTTGTCGAGGTGCTCCAGGTCCTTCGCCTCGTGGGTGGCGCCCAGCATGTTGGCGTCGGTGGAGTAGGCCTTCTCCGCGCTCATGGTGTGCGGCAGGCCGACGGCCTCGAGGAACTTGGACATCTCCAGGCGGCCGCCGAGCTCGGAGACGAACTTGGCGTCGAGCCAGGGCTTGTAGATGCGCAGCTCCGGGTCGACCAGGATGCCGTAGCGGTAGAAGCGCTGAATGTCGTTGCCCTTGTGGGTCGAGCCGTCGCCGAAGACGTGCACGTCGTCTTCGCGCATCGCGCGCACGATGGAGGTGGCGGTCACCGCGCGGCCGAGCGGCGTGGTGTTGAAGTACTTCTTCCCGCCGCTGGAGAGGTGGAAGGCGCCGCACTGAATGGCGGTGAGGCCCTCGCGGGCGAGCGACTCGCGCACGTCGAGGATGCGCGCCTTCACCGCGCCGTGCTTCATGGCGATGGGCGGAATGTCGTTGGGGTTCTTCTCGTCGGGCTGCGCGAGGTCGGCGGTGTAGGCGTAGACGTCGACGCCCTGGCGGCTCATCCACGCCACGGCGGCGCGGGTGTCGAGGCCTCCGGAGAAGGCGAGGCCGACCTTGGTGTGCTTCGGGGGGAGTTGTCGGTAGATGCGGCTCATGGAGCAGGCCTGATTGCCTGAAATTCCGTTGCACCTCAAGACCGGGGCCGGGGTCTGGCGGGCGTCATGCACAGGCACACCGGAATCGCGGTTCTCTTGGCGGTGGGGATGCTGGGGTCGGGCTGTTCCACCTTCTTGCGCCCGCTCAAGGGCAACGGCTCGAACGTGAGCGCGTTCTCGAGCCGCCAGCGCACGGCAGCGTTCGGGTCCGCGGCGGCGTCGACCTCCCTCTTCCCGCATGAGCCGGTCGCGCCCGCCCCGAAGCCGGTGGAGCCGAAGGTCGCGGTGGCCACTGTCGACCCCGACGAGGGGAACCCCTACGCCGAGCACCCGGCACCCGCGCCCGCCTCTCCCAACCAGCCCGACGTCGACGCGCTGTTGGACTTCTCCGCGCCCAGCAACTCGTCCGCGACGCGGGCGGGGTTCCGCCGCATGCAGGAGGACCCGCAGTTCGCACGGCTCAACGAGGAGCTACTGAAGCTCGACCAGGCCGAGCGCGACTACCGGAAGGCGACGCGGCTGGAGCTCAAGTCCGCCTGCGCCCGGCACAAGGCCAAGGCCTGCGAGCTGCTGGAGCGGCGGTCGAGGAACGCCGACGCCCGGCACGCGCTGGAGAGGAAGTACCGCGCGAGCGCGGGGTGAGCGGAGGCTTCGAGGGGGTCGGAGCGAATCGGGTCACTCGGCCCGAGACACGCCGGCCTCAGCTCAGAACGCCCCACCGAGCGCGAGCACCGCGCCGCCCGGAACCGGGACCAGGCCGACGCTACGCGCGCTCTTCGTCGCGTACGGCGTGTCGTCGGAGAAGATGGCGCCCAGCGCGGCCGCCACCGGCGCGCCGAGGTGCCCGAGAGCCCGCCCCGTCAGTTCGAGACCGTGAGCCCGGTGGCGGTGATGTGCACCTTCGACGGCTCGAGCTTGAGGAACTCCTTGAGGAAGCTGGCCGCGAGCGTCTTCGCCGCTGCCTTCCCCGCGTCGTCGTGCGCCTCCGCGGCCTGCTGCCAGGTGGCGAACAGGAACGAGCCGAGGCCCACCAACAGCTCGAAGGTCTTCTGCTTGTCGGCGTCCGACGCTCTCTTCAGGTCCGGCGTGTCCATGGCCTGCTGAAGCTGCCGGGCGAGCACCAGGAGCCCGTCGTCGTCGGGCGCCGCGCCGTCCTGCAGCACCAGGAGGGACACGCCGAGCAGAAACGTCAGGCCGCCGGCGACGTCGTTCGCCAGCCCCTCCTTCGCGTTCTCGGCGTTGTAGGCGTTGATGCCGGTCTCGAAGACGGTGCGCAGCGCCTTCTGCTGCGCCGGATCCTTCGACAGCCCCGCCGCGAGCTCGTTGAGGAACAGCCGCTGGCCCGAGGGCTTGAACCGCGAGGCGGGGACCGCCGACGGCGCCGGCTTCGCGGCCTCCGCGGCCTTCTTCGCTCCGCCCAGCGCGGCGAGCACCTGCTGGTCGGTCATCGCGCGGACCTTCTCCTTGGGCACGCCCTTGCTCACCAGCATCGAGCGGAGCATCAGGTTCTGGTTGACGCGGTTCCAGAACATCGCGTCCAGGTACGCGCTCCCCGGGTTGTTGAAGTGGTGGCCGTACGAGTTGCTCCACGGGTTCTCGAACTGCGCGTGGGCGCTGGTGACGGCGCCGAGGACCACGAGGGCGGCCAGGCGGGGGCGGAGCGCGAGCATGGGGACCTTCCAGAGTGGGAACGGCTACGGCGCGAGCCGAAGCTTAGGACAGAGAGCCCTCGAATCCAGAGAGGTCGGTGGGCGCCAGCGGGGCCGCGAAGCGAAGCCGCCAGGTCGAGCCCGAGCCGCGCCGGGAGGTTCGAGTCGCCTCCCACGCCCGCGCACCCGCCCCGCGGCGTTCAGCGCGTCGCGTGAATCGCCGCGCCTGTGAGCAGCGCGCGGACCAGGTCCGACTGCCGCGAGAGCCCGGTCTTGGCGAAGATGCGCTTCAGGTGAGTGCGCACGGTCTGCTCGGAGCAGCCACGCTCCGCGGCCACGTTGCTGAGCGAGTGGCCCGCGGCCAGCGCGACGGCGACCTCCGCCTCCGTGGCCGTCAGGCCGTAGAGGCGCGCGATCAGCTCCGCGTCGAGCGAAACGCTCAGCTCGGGGTCGTGGATGACCGCCATCACGTGTCCGGAGGGACGGAGGCTCGACTGCCCGTGCAGCGGGAAGAGGACGACCTCCAGCGGCGGACCTTCCGGGCGCTCGATCTTCACGACCGGGCTCTGGGAAGGAGCGGGACGTGCGAGCGAGGAGCGGGCGAGGGCGCCTGCCTCGGCGATGCTCGCCGCGAGGTGCCTCGCGGTGGCCGGGTGCGACGCCGTCAGCACGCCCCGCTCGGTCTTCAGCCCCTCGCCGCGTGCCAGCAAGGCGCAGGCGGCGGCGTTGGTCGAGCGAACCCGGCCTCGCGCGTCGACCACCGCGATGGCCGTGGGGACGGTGTCGAGTGCCTCCCTCAGGTCGCGCCGCTCCTCGTCGAGGCCCCGCACCAGCTCATGGACGCGCAGCGCGCGCGTGAGCGTCGGCACCAGCCTCGTGAAGGAGTCGACCTCGTCCTGCTGGTAGGCGCCGTTGGACCGCGGTCGCATGAACGCGACGGCCATCGCGAGCTCGGGGCTCACGTCGAAGCTCCCGAAGAGCGTGTAGCGAACGTTCCCGCGCGCGAGGTTCTCGTTGTACAGGGCTGACCGCTCGAAGGTGGCCGGTTCGATGACCTCCACGTCGGAGAAGGCGCGGCCCGGGCGTCGTATCGCCGTCAGATATCGAGGGTCGACGTCGCGCCAATGCTCCTCGTAGCCGTCGAAGTCCTCCCACTGGCCGTCGCGCGCGAACGTGAGTTTGTTGTTCACGACGAGCCCGGTCTTCTTGCTGACGACGAAGGCCTGCACCGCGACCGACGAGAGCGGCTCTGAGATCGCCCCGAGCGCGAGGCCCATCGCGGCGTCGTCGCCGACGGCGTCCAGAAGCACGTGGATGAGGCGGTGGGGATCGAGCCGAAGGGTCATGAGACGAAGAACTGTAAACGATAAGGGCAGCGTGCGGGCTCGGCTCGAAGCCTCCATGGAGGTGGACCAGGTGCCGATCGCCGCGTCCGCCAGCGCGGCGTGCGCCCTGACGAGCGCGGGGCGTACCCCAAATAGGGGACGCGCGAGGGCGCGCCGCTCTCGTATCTGCGCGAGTTCATGCTGAGAACCATCCATCGGAACCGAACCTCGGTCGCCGCCCGCTCGATGCCGTTCCCTGGTCAAGATGGACCGGGCACCCGGGAGCCGGAGCCGGTTTCAACCACCTGAAAGAGAGACGCATGCACGGCGCAGCGAAGCTCGCAGTCTTGATGTCGGTTAGCTTGTTGGTCGGCTGTGGTGCGGAGCCTGGCTCCGGAGCCGGAGGCGGGAGTGGCGGCGGCACCGGGGGCGGCAGCGGCGGAGCCGGCGGAACGCAAGTCGGCACCCCGGTCACCGTCAGCCCAACCACCGCGACGACGCCCATCTCGACGGTCGTGAAGTGCTCCGGGGCGACGCTGGGCTCTGCCGCCGACGTGACGGCGATGAATGTGCCGGTCTTCGAGAGCACGACGAAGGTCACCGCCCTGACGCTTCGCTACGACATGGGCACCTACTTCGGGGAGCCCACGCGAAAGGCGGTCATCTCCTGGCAGGGCACGGGCTCGATCTCCAACCTGCTGTGGTTGGCCGAAGTGGTCGATTCGCAGGGGAAGCAGTACGTCACCGCGTCCGGAGCGCGGGTGTTCGCGTCGTACCAGGTGGGGAGCATCAAGGGTCCGGGCGCGGGCTTCGGCACGGACTCCACCGGGAGCCCCAGTTGGTCGCAGACCTTCGTGACCTACGACGACTCCGCGGGCACGTCGTTCGGGGTGACCGACGTCGAGGCCAAGAACATCTACAAGGGGTGCTTCAAGCTGGCGCAGCTCCGCGTGGTGAAGCTCAACGGAAAAGCCGCGCTCCGGTAGGCAAGAGCCGCCCCTCAGCTCCACGCAAGTTCATCGAACAACCCGCAGCGAGCGCTCCGGAAGAGGTGTCCTGATGTCGTCGTTCGCAGAGATGACTGAAGCACGCAGTGAAGAGGCGCGGACCCATCGGGCACGAGCTCGAATGGCTCGCTGGGACCTCGTGGCCCTGGCGGCCGCGGCAATCGCGATCGCCGGCTGTGGCCGCGAAACGGGTGGCGCTGCCTGCCCCGCTGGAACGTTCTCGGCGTCCGGCCGAGCCGCGTGCGCGCCGTGGACCGAGTGCCCCAGCGGGCAGTACGTCGCGGAGCCAGGGACCGCGACGGCCGACCAGAGCTGCGCGCCCTGCGCCGCCGGCACCTACACCTCGGGTCCGAACCAAGCGAGCTGTCTACCGCAGGGAACGTGCGCCGCGGGCACGACGCAGACCACGCCGGGGACCGCCACGACGCCGCCGGCGTGCAGCGCCTGTGCCTCGGGTACCTACTGCGCGGGCGACACGACGCCCGCGGTGGCCTGCGCGGCGGGCACCTGGGACCACGACGGGAACCCGGCGACGGCGTGCGTGCCCCAGACGGCGTGCGTGGCGGGTGAGTACGTCTCGACGGCAGGGAGCGCGACGGCGGACCAGAGCTGCGCGGCCTGCGCTGCCGGTACCTTCACCTCGAGCGCGAATCAGCCGAGCTGCACTCTCTGGACGGCGTGCGTGGCCGGGCAGTTCGAGTCGGCGGCAGGAAGCACGACGGCCGACTGGAGCTGTACGGCCTGCGCCTCCGGCACCTTCACCTCGAGCGCGAACCAGGCGAGCTGCACGCCGTGGGCGACGTGCGTCCCCGGGCAGTTCGTGTCGACCGCGGGAACGACGACGACGGACCAGAGCTGCGCGGCGTGCGCTGCCGGCACCTTCACCTCGAGCGCGAATCAGCCGAGCTGCACTCTCTGGACGGCGTGCGTGGCCGG
>JBBIOE010000074.1:0-31382 GCA_037443525.1 Archangiaceae bacterium
CAGGCCCCCGAAGAGCACCACCTCGCCGCGCGCGGAGTCGTAGGCCATGGCCGCCCTGAGCCGTGGGCCGGGCGCTGTGGCCGGCCTTTGCTCGGTCCACGTCTGGCCGTCCCACTCCCAGGTGTCGTCCGACGGCGCGCCGGAGCGCGTCTGGCCTCCGAAGAGCACCAGCCGCTGGCGCCCCTCGTCGAAGGCCATGGCGTGGCCGAAGCGCGCCGGTGGCGAGCGCGCCGTCGCGAGCTGGCTCCATGTCCGTCCGTCCCACGTCCACGTGTCGCCGAGGAGCGCCCGCGCGTCGTTGGTGCCACCGAAGAGAACCACCCGCCGCCGCGCCGAATCGTAGGCCAGCGCGTGGCTGCGACGCGGGCCCGGCGTCCCTCCGTCGGGGGCCTGCGCCCACGCCTGCCCGTCCCACTCCCAGGTCTGGTCGGTGGCCCCGCTCCAGGTGGCACCCCCGAAGAGTACGGAGCGCCGCCTCGACGTGTCGTAGGCCATCGCTCCTTCGGTGAGCACCGGCGGCGCCACGCTCGTCACCCGGCCCACCCAGGCCTGGCCGTCCCACTCGAAGGTGCCGTTGGGGCCGCCGTTGAGGCCCGAGGCCGCGCCCATGGTGATCGCGCCGCCATACAGCACCGCGCGCTGCCGGAACGAGTCGTAGGCCATCGCATGGTTCTCGACGGGGGGCCCAGAGGTCGCCGGGAAGCGCTGCGTCCAGGTGGCGCCGTTCCACTCCCAGGTGTCGTCGACCGTGCCGCCAACGCGGGCGCCCAACCCGCCAAAGAGCACCACCGTCTGGCTGGCGGTGTCGAAGACCATCGCGTGACCCAGGCGGGCGGTGACGTTGCTGGGCACCCAGCGGTTGGCGCAGCGGCCGGGGCCGGGCCTGGGCCGCGTCACGCACTGGCCGGCGATGCACACGTCCACGGTGAGGGCCGCGCAGTCATCGACGCCGCACACCGTGCCGTCAGGGGCAATCGCTTCGCCGCAGCCGCTGGCCCGATCGCACGTCGCCACGCGACAGGTCGAGGCCGCCGGAGCAGGACAGTCGCGCGGCAGATGATCGCAGCCCACCTCCTCGCTGCACACGTCCATCGTGCAGGCGTCGCCGTCGTCGCAGCCCTTCGCCGTGCCGACGCAGGTGCCCGCCGAGCACGCTCCGCTCACGCACCGAGTCTGGCAGGCCGTGCCGTCGGAAGCGGGCGCGTCGACGCACGCCCCCGACGTGACGTCGAAGTGCGCCGAGGTGCACATCGCCTGCGCCTCGCACTCAGGAACGGCGAGCGCCACGCCGCCCAGCGCCACGTGCGCCGCTCCAAGCTGGAGGACGCCGCTCACCGGTCCAGCGACGCCCGGCGCGAAGGCGACGGTGACGGTCGCGCGCTCCCCGCGCGGAAGCTCGAGGTGCTGCACGTCGCTGGTGAACGGAGGCGCGCTGCTCACGTCGAACGACGCCGTCGCGCCGCCTTGGTTGGCGACCTCGATCCGCAGGCGGGACTCCTGCCCGACGTACAGCGTGGCGAAGTCGAGCGCGGTCGGGGCGATGGCCAGCTCCGCGGGCCCCACGTCGGTGACCGAGGTGGCGCAGCGACACCCCTGGAGGGCCACGAGCGCCAGCGCCACCACGCGGCTGTCCAGAGCCCCCAAGCGCATCGTCCCCTCAGTGTCCCACATCGCCAGTCCTCGTATCGACGGCCCTTTGCCCGCGCGAGTGGACTCGCGAGGTGGCACCTCTGTCTCGCCCGGTGAGAAACGGTGAACCGCACGGCCAGGCGCGCCGACCATCCCGGTACAGTGTTCCTCATGCGCTTCCGACTCGTTCCCGTCGTCTCCCTGGCGCTGACCGCCCTCTCCGGCTGCGACTGCTCCAGCGTGAGCCACGTGGGCGGGAAGCTCCCCGACGGAGGCACCGCGGGCGGCACCGACGGCGGGAGCGGCACGGGCGGAGGCACCGGGGGCGGCTCCGGCGTGCTCACCATCAGCCCCCTCGATCCCGTCATCGACGTCACCACCGGCACCACGCCGCCCACCGTGCAGTTCACCGCCACCCAGCGCGGCGCCTCGGTCTCGCCGGCCTGGAGCGTGACCCCCGCGACCGTCGGCACCCTCTCCGCCACGGGGCTCTTCACGCCCTCCGGCACCGCGGGAGGCCTGGCGACCGTCATCGCCCAGGCCAGCGGCGACACGGCCACCACCACCCTCACCGTTCGCCTGCACCTGGTGCAGAACGGCGCGAGCGGCGGCACGGTCGGCGGCGCGGGCGGCGTCGGAGGCGTGGGCGGCGAGGGCGCCGGAGGCCCCGTCAGCACCACCGTGCTCGACCTGCTCACCCAGTCCACCCCCACCGCGGACCCGAGCCTGTCGCTCCTCTATCCCTACGATCAAACGGTGTGGCCGCGCGGCATCCTCGCGCCGCTGCTCCAGTGGACGCCCGGCGCGCACGCCTGGGAATCGGTGGGCATTCACCTCCAGTGCTCGAACTTCTCGTGGGACGGCGTCTTCGCCAAGACCGCCACGCCCTTCGTGCACCACCCGATTCCGCAGGCGGCCTGGCAGGCGATGGGCGACGCGTGCGCGGGCTCGTCGGTGCAGGTGAAGGTGGTGCTCGCGTCCGGCGGCGTCGCCTACGGCCCCATCACCCAGACGTGGAAGATCGCCCCCGGCTTTCTGAAGGGCGTCGTCTACTACAACGCCTACGGCTCGAAGCTCGCCGCCAACTTCTCGGGCGCCCTGCCGAACGGTGGCCCCTTCGGCGGCGCGACCCTCGCCATCCGCGGCGCGTCGACGGACCCGGTGCTCGTGGCCGGGAAGACCGGCGGCGCCTCGGACTGCCGCGTCTGCCACGTGGTCTCGGCCGACGGCTCGACGCTCATCACCCAGCGCGGCGACAACTACGGTGGCACCGACGCCTACTCGCTCAAGAACGGCAACGCCGAGACCTCGATCTCGCCGGGCGACGGCCGCTTCGCCTGGGGCGGGCTGTCGCCGAACGGCACCCTGCTCTTCTCCAACGCCGCGCCGCTGGTGGCCGCTTCCACGCTGCCCAGCGCGCTCTACCAGGTGCCCAGCGGCGTGCCGGTCGCCACCACCGGCATTCCCTCGGGCCTGCAGGCCGGGTCGCCGGCCTTCTCCGCCGACGGCGCGCTGCTGGCCTTCAACTGGTACGGCGGCGCGGGCGCGACGGGCACTGGCGATCGGCGCTCGCTGGCCATGATGCGCTTCGCCTTGCCCGGCACGTTCAGCGGCTTCACCGTGCTGCACACGCCGCCCTCGAGCCAGACCGACCTCTACCCGAGCTTCCTGCCCACCGGCGCGGGCGTGGTGTTCGAGCTCGAGCTCTCGGGCAACGGCCGCGGCTTCGGCGAGACGCGCTCGAGCTGTGACACCCCGGGTCCGTGCGCCGACATGGGCACGCGGGCCGAGCTGTGGTGGGTGGACCTCGCGACGAAGCAGGCGCGCGCGCTCTCCAGGCTCAACGGCGCGGGCATCGTGCCCACCGGCCCCAACGGCCACGACGCCGACGCGACGCTCAACTACGAGCCCACCGTGAGCCCCATCCCCTCCGGCGGCTACGCGTGGGTCATCTTCACCAGCCGGCGCATGTACGGGAACGTCGCCACCATCAACCCGTTCTGGAGCGACCCGCGCTTCCACGACTTGAGCGTGGAACCGACGCCCAAGAAGCTGTGGGTGGCGGCGATCGATCTGAACGCCGCGCCCGGCACCGACCCCAGCCACCCGGCGTTCTACCTCCCGGCGCAGGAGCTCCTGGCGGGCAACTCGCGCGGCTACTGGTCGCTCGATCCCTGCCGGGCCGATCTCGAGGGCTGCGGCTCGGGCGATCAGTGCTGCGGCGGCTACTGCCGGGGGCCCACCGAGTCGACCAAGGTCTGCGCCTCGACGAACAACGGCGGCTGCGCCCAGGAGTTCGAGAAGTGCGACACCGCGAACGACTGCTGCGACAAGGCCAACGGCGCGGTGTGCCTCAACTCGCGGTGCGTGACGCCGAGCATCAACTGACGCCGCGCTGCCGGGTGGCCCAGGCGTCGAAGTCGGCGAAGCGCCCGCCGCGCCACAGCACCACGACGGCCGCGACCATCACGAGCGTGAGCACCGCGTCGGCCGCCAACTGGTGCTCCACGCGAACCCAGTACGAGAGGGCCCGCGAGGCATTGTTCATCACGGCGTGGAAGAACGACGGCACCCAGACGCTGCCGCCACGCACGAAGAGCCACGCGAAGAGCACGAAGGTCGCCACCGCGCCGCAGGCGAGGACGAGGGCATGCACCGCGACCAGCCACCGCAGCTCCTCGGGCCGAGGCCCCAGCAGGGCCAACGGGAGGTGCCACGCGTACCAGATGAGGCCGCCCCCCACGAACGCGATCCGCGGGCCGAGCCGGTACAGCGCGGGGAACAGGTACCCCCGCCAGCCGAACTCCTCACCGAACCCCAGGAGGACTCCGGGCACGTTGAACACCGTCAGCCCGCCGAGCGTGTACAGCGCAAGCATGCCGGGCAGCGTCATCCCTTGAGGCAGCTGCTCCAGCAGCTTCGCGCTGCCTCCCGGCATCGCGCGGTCGATCTGCTCGAGGAACCCCTGGCCCGTGAGCTCGAGCGAGACCACGCCCGAGGCGAGGAACGCGCAGAACTGCACAAGCACCAACCCCACCCCGGCCAGCCACACCCACGCGTAGAGACCGAGCGGACCAGGCCGAAGCGCGGCGTCGCGGAAGCGAGCGCCGTGGAAGAAGCCGCGAGCGATCGTCGCCGCCACCGCCGGCGTGATCATGTACGCCGCCGCCGCGAGGTTGGCGGTCGCACCGAGCGCCAGCGCCGCCCAGGTGAACGGGCCGCACACCGCGGCGAGCACTCCGAAGTAGACCCACAGCCCACGCCTGTCGTCGGCCCTCACGGTGCCTCTACGTACCGGCACCGGCGTGCCCTTGGCGAGCCCCGTGATTCGCGGCCGAGCGGAACGCGCACACATGTCCGTTCGAGTGCGGAGGTCGCCCGAAAGGTCGCCCGTTGGCGCGTTGAGGGCGCCCGGGCTGGCTCCGTACCCTGGGGGCATGAGCCGGCTGTTGCTCCTCGCGTGCCTCCCGCTGTCAGCCTGTGGCCTCCCGGCGCCCACGGAGGCCCCGGCTTTGGCGGCTGCCGCGCCGTCGCCCCCGCCCGAGGCCCTCGCCAAAGAGGTGGTGGGAGAGGCCGCGCCACCGGCGTTCGAGGCTTGGGTGTCGTCGCTGCGGGTGCGGCAGTCGACGACGGTGCGATCCCTGCCGAGCGAGCGCTCGGCTCCCTTGGGCGTGCTGGCCCAGGACATGCGCGTGAGGTGGCGCGGGGCGGAGCCCGGACCTGGGTGCGAGCGGTGGATCGAGCTCGAGCCGAGAGGCTTCGTGTGCGAACGCGTGCTCGAGCCGTCGCGGCTGGCGCCAGTGGCCGTCGAGCTCCCACGGCTGGACCCCGGCGCCATTCTGCCCGGCATCTACGGCGTCCCGACCGGCAGACACCGCCAGTTCCGCTCACTCTCGGTGCTGCTCAAGTTTCGCGACGAGGTGAAGGTCCGCGGGCGCACCTACTTGAGGACCCGGCTCGGGAAGTTGTTCGACGCGAGGAAGGTCCGCGTCAAGGAGCCCTCGACGTTCTCGGGCATCGCGTTGAAGAGCGCCGGAGCCCCGCTGTTGCCGCTGGCGTGGGGGCTGTCTCGCTCGTCTCCCCAAGGAGCGATCGCCGTGTGGAGCGACCCTTCTGACGGCGAGCTGCTCGGCTTGCTCGAGCCACGCGCGGCCGTTCCCATCCTGGGCCAGACCGAGGACGGCCTGTGGGCGCGGGTGGCCGAGGACGCCTGGATTTCGTTCGACGACCTGCACGTCGCCCGGCTGGTGGAGCCTCCTCCCGGCGTGGGGCCGGCCGAGCGCTGGGTCGACGTCGATCTCACGGAGCAGGTGCTGGTGGCCTACGAGGGCCGGCGGCCCGTGTTCACCACCCTGGTCTCGACTGGGACCGCCCATCCCACGCCCGAGGGGTCCTACCGAATCTGGATCAAGTTCTCCGAGGCCGACATGCGAGGAAACGCGGGCGACCATCGCTACTCGGTCTCGTCGGTGCCCTGGACGATGTACTTCCACAAGGACTTCGCCCTGCACGCCGCCTACTGGCACGACGGGTTCGGCGAGCCGCGCAGCAACGGGTGCGTCAACCTCTCCCCTCTGGACGCGCGCAAGCTGTACCTGTGGACCTCACCCGAAGTGCCGACCGGCTGGTCCATGTCCTACCCGACGCCCGACGCGCCCGGCTCCCTCGTTCGCATCCGACGAACCGTCTCCCACTTCAACGACGCGGCGGTCAAGCCCGCGAACCGAGTGGCGGCCCGGCCGCGAACCACCACCACCGTCGTCGCGAAGAGTCACTGATTCATCGGGGGGCGCGCGAGCCGCCTCGCCTGGAAAGGTCCGGGTTGAATCGGCTGTCAGTGGTGGTTTGCTACCGCGGGTGCAGACATCGACCTGCGGAATGACTGCGGAATGACGCGCCCCGACCGGAACCTCGCCCTCATCGCAGTGGGGGTCGTGCTCTGCGCAGGGATCGGGGCAACCGGTCACCCGCTGGTCCCGTTCGTTCTCCTGGCCCTGGCGGTCTTCGCGCTCGTCGCGGTCTTCATTGGTCGGCACCACTTCGTCGGGCGATTCTTGATTCGTCGTCGCGAGTGGAACCGCGCGCTGCGGGAGTTCGAGCTGCAGCTCGCGCTTCTGCGAAGGCCAGGATCGATCTGGCGAAACGCCTTCCACTTCAGCCTGTACACGCGGAACGCGCAGGCGCTGACGCTGAACAACATCGGCGTCGTGCTCCTGAACCTGTCTCGGGTGGCCGACGCCGAGGCGCGACTGCATGAGGCCGCCGCGCTCGACGTCCGCTACGCGATGCCTCACGTGAACCTTGCGATCACCGCCGCCATGGTTGGCGATGCGGCGCGGGCGACGGCGGAAGGCGAGCGTGCGCGACAGCTCGGTTTCAGGTCGCGCGGGCTTCAGCGAACGTTGCGAAGGCTACTCGCGCGATCAAACGAGAAGGTCGGCGCAACGCTGTCCGCAGACTGAAGGCCCCGACGGCCACCAGCTCGCGCCGGCCAGAGCGTGCCGAACCCCGCCCCTATTTCCGTGCCGTTCTGGCATGAAGGTGAGGCGATGCGCCTCACCGAGCTTCCCCTCAAGCGGGTGATCATCGTCACCGGCAAGGGTGGCGTGGGGAAGACCACGCTCACCGCGGCGCTGGCGCGGCGCCTCGGCGCCCAGGGCAAGCGGGTCCTGTGCGCGGAGATCGTGCCGCTCGCCGAGACGCCCTCGCAGCTCAGCGCGGTGCTCGGCGGGCCGAGGCCGACGGAGGACCCCATCGCGGTGACGTCGAACGTGTGGGTGACCCTGCTCACTCCGGCCGTCGGGCACCTGCGCTTCCTGCAGGACTCTCTGCCGGTTCGCCTCTTGGCGGACGCGGCGATGCGCTCGCAGGGCCTGAAGAAGTTCCTGGCGGCGGCGCCGGGCTTCTCCGACATGGGCGTGATGTACCGCATGCTCGATCTGGTGCGGCGGCGGCAACCGTCGGGCGCGCCGGCCTACGATCACTGCATCATCGACTCCCCGGCCACGGGCCACGCGCTGGCGCTCGCACAGATCCCCGAGTTCCTGGCCCGCGTCATCCCCGGCGGCCCCATCGCCCGCGCCGCGAAAGACGGCCTCGCCCTCCTCACCGACCCCGATCACACCGGCGCGCTGATCGTCACCCTACCGGAGACCCTGCCCGTCACCGAGGCGCTGGAGCTCAAGGCCGGGCTCGGGCGGCACCGCTTCCCAGTCACCAGCGTGGTGGTGAACCGCGTGCCGGTGAACCCCTTCTCCAATGAGGAGCACTCGGCGGTGCGCTCGATGCTGCCCAGCGACGGGCGGAACGTGTTCGGCGCCCGCGAGCTCAAGCGCATCGAGCGCGGCGCGGCGGCCCTGAGCCTGCTCGAGGAGCGGGCCCGCGGCGCCTTCGTGCCCTTGTCCGAGGTGCCGGGCGCCGGGCAGGCGGCGGCGGAGAACCTGATCGGGCTCTTGTAGATTTTTCCGTTGGCTCCGCCCTCGTCGCACCGCGCGACCGGACCCGCTATCGTCTCGCCGTTCATGGGGTCGGCCGAGCTGCAACGGTTGGTGCGCACGAGGAAGGTCGTCGTCTGCTGCGGAGCGGGCGGCGTGGGGAAGACCACCACGGCGGCCGCCCTGGCGCTGGCGGCGGCGCGCGACGGACGCCGGGTGCTGGTGCTCACCATCGACCCGGCGCGGCGGCTGGCCCAGGCGCTCGGCATTCGCGAGCACATGAAGGAGCCGACCCCCATCCCCGAGGCGCTCTTGCGCGACGCCGGCGTCACCACCGGCTCCCTCGACGCGTGGATGCTGAACCCCGACGTCGTCTTCCACGGCCTGGTGCACCGGCTCGCGACCAGCCCGGCGCAGGCCGATCGCATCATCGCGTCGCGGCTCTTCCGCCACCTCTCGGAGCTGGTGGCGGGCATGCAGGAGTACACCGCGGCCGAGGCGCTCTACGAGCTGTCCTCCAGCGGCCGCTACGATCTGGTGGTGCTCGACACGCCGCCCGCGCGCAACGCGCTCGACTTCCTCGAGGCGCCGGGGAAGCTGGCGCGCTTCCTCGACGAGCGCATCCTCGGCCTCTTCCTCCCCTCCAGCCGCGGCGGGCTGTTCAAGAAGGCCACCGAGCTCATCTCCTCGGTCTTCACCAAGGTGTTCGGCGGCGAATTCTTCACCGAGATTCAAGACTTCCTCGGCGCCTTCAGCGGTATGTTCGGGCCGATGCGCGCCCACGCGGAGGGCGTGCGGAAGCTGCTCACCTCGGGCGAGTCGGCGTTTCTGCTGGTGACCAGCCCCGATCAAGCGGCCCTCGACGACGCGCGCTACTTCCGCGATCGCATCAAGGCCATGGGCCTGCCCTTCGCGGGCTTCATCTTGAACCGCAGCTGGGTGCGCACCGACGGCTTCATCGCGCCCGAGCTGCTCACGCCCGACGATCTGCCGGCCGCGCGCTCGGGGCTCGAGAAGCTGCGCTCGCTCGCCCGCGTGGAGCTCGAGCGGGCGGAGCGCGATCAGAAGCTCCTCGCCCAGCTCGCCTCGGAGGTGCCGTCGTCGGCCTTCGCCATCGCCGCGCCGTACCTGGGCGAGGCCATCGAGGACGTGCGCGGCTTGACCTTGCTCGCGCGGGGCATTCTCGAGACGCCGGCCGCGGCGTAGAGCGAGCGGTTGCTCCCCTTCACCCGGGCGCGTTCATACGCGTCGCGAGCGCCGCTTTTCTCAACCCTTCGCGCGACGAGGCGAGTTACCTTCCGCGCCCCACTCACACCGGAGAACGCGATGCCTCTCTCTATGGAAGACATGAAGGTCGGAACCGGCACCGAGGCGAAGGCCGGCAAGACGGTCTCGGTGCACTACGTCGGCACGCTGACCAACGGGAAGAAGTTCGACTCCTCGCGCGACCGCGGCTCGCCCTTCGAGTTCAAGCTCGGCGCGGGCCAGGTGATCAAAGGCTGGGACGAGGGCGTCGCGGGCATGAAGATCGGCGGCCTGCGCAAGCTCACGATTCCGCCCGAGCTGGGCTACGGCAAGGGCGGCTTCCCGCCGGTGATCCCGCCCGACTCGACGCTGGTGTTCGAGGTCGAGCTGCTCGGCGTGAGGTAACGCCGGCGTCGACCTAGGACGCCCAGGCGAGCCGCTGCGCCGAGTAGTCGAGCGTCGCGCTGCCGAGCGAGAGCCCGGCCGAGTCGTACAGGTCGTAGCGCGCGGAGGCGTACGTCCGCCAGCGACCGTCCTCGCCCCAGGCGGGCGTTTCCACGAGGTACACGGGCTGCCCGCTCACGGTGGCCACGCGGACCCGCGCGTCGGGACCCTGCACAGTGCCCGCTCTCGCGACCCACGGAGGCACCGGCTCGCCCCCCACGACGCCGGCGCCGGCCAGCGGCAGCAGGTCGGGCCGCTGCCCCTGCGCGATGGTGCTCTCGAGCCAGCTCCGCGCCGCCTGCTGAAACTTGGGGTCGACCGTGCCGCGCAGGTGCGTCACCAGGGTCGCCAGGTTCGTGGTCTCCCCGAGGCCGGGGCTGAACCGGAGCCGGCTCGGATCGATGCCGTAGGCGCTCACCAGCCGCCCGAGCACCTGCGCCGTCTCGGCTGTCTCCGGAAGCACGACATTGAGCGTGAAGCTCCCCCTCGAGTCCGGCTTCCACTCGGCGGTCGTGACGCCGAGCTCCGCGGCCCGGGCGAAGGCGCGCAGGCACTCGAGCGTCGCCTCGGGGTGCTGGCGGTCTCCGAGCACAATGGAGGGGACGAGCCCTCCCATTCGCGCGAAGCACTGCCGAAGCGTACCGTCGGTGACGTCGAGTCCGCCGTCGAGCACGCCCGGACCGCCGTTGATTGCGCCTTGTCCGGTGAGCAGCGCGACCAAATCGTTGGTGCGCAGATCGATCATCTGGCGCACGTCGGCTCGCACTCCCGCGAGCCACGCCGCGCCCGTCGTGCCGGCCTGCTGACCCATCACGTCGGCGACCCGCGCGCTGGGCACGCCGAGCTTCGCCGCCGCAGCCCCGAGCTGCGCGTCGACGGCGCTCGAGACTTGCGCCTCGACCATCGCGTCACCCTCCGGCGTGTAGACCTCTCGCGTTCCGAGGGGCCCGGGCGCCTCCGGTGCAAAGGGATCGGTGGAGAGGTCGAACGCGCCGGCCCACACCGCGGCTGTCGGCTGCGCACCGGGGTTGAGCTGGACGGAGGGTCGCGTCGACGGCGCGCCAGAGCTGAACGCGTCGGCGGCGGCGCGGCTCGGCACGGGGCTCAGGGCGGGAGAGGCAGACACCGCCGGCGTCGTACCGGTCGACACCGAGGGGACCACCGGAGCCTGCCCGCCGATGCCTGAGATGCCCATGCGGCGGGACGCTGACGCCAATGGGCGCGGGGCGCAAGACAACGAGCGAGGGACACAGTCTCTTTCCAACTGCAACAAGCTGAGCTCCATTCGCGCCGTCGAGCCGCCCCTACTTTGGGTACCCCGCAGCGCGCTCGCTCGTTTTCGAATGCGATGCGACACAGAGCGCTCTGGATGACCGCGATCGCAATAGCTCCGCGAGCGAGCGGCGGCGCGACTGAGCTGCGACAAGGGAGAGCTCCTCGTGGAGCCGCTGGCGGAGTCCAACGTGGCGGGCGTCGCCGGCCGAGGCCGGAGCGTGACGTTCCGCAGGTACGCGATGGTACCGCGATGGTGCTCCTCTCGACGAAGCGCATCGTCGTGCTGCCGACGTGGCTTCCGGAGGAGACACGGGCCGAGTCGGCGGCCTGAACGCGCCGCTCACGCCGAAGTCGGAAGGTGAAGGGGACCTCGTCAGCGCTCCTCGTCCCTCAACAGCCCGGCGCGGCGCGCCACGGAGAGAACCTTCGCCTCCACCTTGAGCGTCGCCGCGTCGACCATCTCGTCGTCCACCACGATCGCGCCCAGCCCCTCGTGGCGATCGGCCTTCTCGTACGCCGCGATGATCTTCTTCGCCCGCGCCACCGCCTCGGGAGTCGGCGAGTAGGCCGCGTTGATCGGCGCCACCTGCGCGGGGTGAATCGCCCACTTCCCGTCGTAGCCGAGCTTCGCCGAGGCCCTGGCGTCGCGCTCCACCTGCCCCAGGTCCTTGAACTGCACCGTCACGCTGTCGATGGCGTCGAGGCCGGCCGCGCGCGCCGCCGCGAGCAGGTGCGCCCGGGGGTAGAGGAACAAGGTCTCGTGCTCCTCCTTGAAGCCGCGCGCCCCGGTGTCGCCCGCGTAGTCCGCCACGCCGAAGATCAGCGAGTCGAGGCGCGGCGAGCTGGTGGCGATCTCCTCCGCGTGGAGCAGCCCCGCCGCCGTCTCGATCAGCACCTCGAGCCGAATGCGGCCCACAGGCAGGCCCTTCGCCTGCTCCACCTGGGTGATCAACCGGTCCACGAAGCGCACCTCGTCGGCCGAACGCACCTTCGGCACCACCACGGCGTCGACGTTGGCCCCCGCCGCCTCCAGCACCTCGATCACGTCGCGGTAGCAGAACGGCGTGTCCACCCCGTTGACCCGGTAGGCGCGCACCTTGCCCCTCGTGAACTCCGCGGTGCGCAGGGCCTCGATCACCGTGCCCCGCGCGGCCACCTTCTGCGACACCGCGCAGGCGTCCTCGAGATCGAAGATCACCTCGTCGGCGTCGCTCTTCGCGGCCTTCTGCATCATCGACAGCGAGTGGCCTGGGCAGGTGAGCTCGGAGCGGCGGACGGGACGAGGCATGGCGCCGCACTCTATGCTCCCTCCCGCCCCCAATGAACGAGTCCACTCTCAACGCGAACGTCGGCCACCGCCTCAGGACCCTTCGCCTCGCCAAGAACGTCAAGCAGACCGACGCCGCGCGCGAGCTGGGCGTCTCGGCCGCGTACCTGAACCTGATCGAGAAGGGGAAACGCGTCACCCCGTTCCCGCTCCTGTGGAAGGCGCTCAAGCTCTTCGAGGTCGACCCCGAGGAGTTCATGTCCGAGCTCGGCGAGGGCCGCGTCGATCAGGGCCTCGCGCAGCTCCTCGACGAGCCGTTGCTCAAGACGCTCTCCATCGACCCCCAGTCGCTGCAGTCGCTCTCCTCGGAGCCCAAGCTCGCCGGCACCGTGGCGGCCCTCTTCAACCTCTACAAGAACACCCGCACCCAGCTCGAGAACGTGATGGCGCAGCTCTCCACCGAGGAGCGCGCGCGCAGCCAGAGCGAGGGCCGCTTCGACTACAGCCCCTACGACGAGGTGAGCGACTTCCTGCAAGCGCACCACAACTGGTTCCCTGAGCTGGAGACCGAGGCCGAGGCCTTGCGCGCCGACTTCCAGCTCGGGCGGCAGGTGCAGTCGAGCCAGCTCATCGCCCTGCTCGAGAAGCGCTTCGGCATCGCCACGCAGTTCGAGGACGCGCCCCGCGGCAGCTCGGTGGTGCGGCGCTTCGACGCGGCGAAGAAGACCCTGGTGCTCTCCCCCTCGCTCACCGAGCAGCCGCTCAAGTTCCAGCTCGGCGCCACCATCGGCCTGCTGGTGCTCGATCGCTCGCGGCTGATCGAGCGCATCATCGGCGCGCCCACCCGCCACGCCGAGACGCCGCGGCTGATCAAGGTGAACCTGGCCAACTATTTCGCCGGCGCCCTGATGCTGCCCTACGGCGACTTCTTCAAGGAGGTGCAGCGCACGCGCTACGACATCGAGCTGCTCTCCAGCATCTTCAACGTCACCTACGAGACCGTCGCCCACCGCGTGTGCAACCTGGGCGACCCGAAGCGCAAAGGCCTGCCCTTCCACTTCATCCGCACCGACGTCGCGGGCAACGTCTCCAAGCGCTACTCCGGCACCCGCCTCAAGTTCGCCGCGCAGGGCTCGTGCGCCAAGTGGGCGGTGCACCTCGCGTTCTTGAACCCCTCGCAGCTCACCCGGCAGTTCTCGAAGATGCCCGACGGCACGATGTACTTCTGCTTCGCCAAGGTGCAGCTCCAGCCGGTGGAGGGCTCCATCGATCGCGGCACCGCGTACTCCATCGGGCTCGGCACGCACGCCGAGAACGCGAAGCACCTCGCCTACGGGCTCCCCTCGACCGACGTGGCGAAGGACGCGGTGCCCACCGGCGTCTCCTGCCGCTTCTGCGAGCGCACCGACTGCAACCAGCGCGCGGCCGCCAGCTACCGCTTCGCCTTCTCCGTCGACGAGTACACGAAGAAGGACTGCTTCTTCTCGCCGCTGGTGACCAACGACCTCGAAGGGAGGACGCCGTGAGACGCCTCGTGCCCCTGCTCGCTTGCCTCCTCGCCGCCGCCTGCACCTGGGCGATGGAGGACTTCCGCTTCCGCACCAAGGAGGGCGAGACCGCCTTCGATCGCGCCGTGCAGAGCGTGGAGGCCAACTGCTGGGGCGCCAAGCTCGTCGACAAGGACCGCGCGCTCATCTTCTCGAAGTGGCAGGCGTGGCACACCGGCGAGGGCGTCTTCCTCTCGCGCTGCATGATCTCGATGATGCCCGACTCCGGCGACGGCAGCGCCAAGGCCCAGGACGTGCGCCTCTCGTTCGCGATGCGCAAGTGCCCGCTCGCCGACGTGGACGACCTGGACAAGCTGGCCGAGACCTGCGCGACGGTCTTCGAGGTGCCGGAGTCGGTCGCCGACCAGGTGACGCCGGCGGCCAAGCGCATCGTCGCGGACATCACCCGTTGACTTTGGAGTCAGGGGAGCGGCGAAATGCGCGCCCCATGAGACTCGCCACCGCCGTCCTCGCCGTTGCCGTGGGCCTCGTCGGTTGCGGCGGGCCCGCGCCACTGGTCCCGATCCCGAACGCCTCGCTGCCGCCGCCGGCCGTCAAGGCCTCGCCCGCGCCCGGCCCCTTCAACGGGACGATCACCGTCACGCTCACGTCCGATCGCGACGACGCGATCATCTACGCGAGCACCAACGGGAAGGATCCCCGCACCAGCTCCACCGGCCGAATCACCGGCCCCTCGCCGCTCCAGCTCACCCTGGACAAGACCACCAAGGTGAAGGCGTTCGCCTCGTCGGGCGGCCGCGACGGCGACCTCTTCGAGGGCGACTGGATTCGCGCCGGCGGCCCGGTGGGCACCATCTCCGGCGTGGTGGTGGTGGGCGGCTTCGCGGCGCCCTACGAGATCGGCCTCGCCATGAACGGCCAGGCGAACTCGCTCGGCAAGCCGCTGACCCCGAAGGAGCTGCCGTTCAGCTACGACAAGCTGCAGTCGGGCACCTACCGCCTGATGGCGCTCGCGGATCGGAACGGCGACGGCAACTTCATTCCCTTCATCGACTTCCAGTCCGACGTCACCACCATCACGCTCGACCTCACCGACCCCTTCAAGGCCTCGGCGGAGGACGTGCGCATCTACCTGGGCGCCTCGGCGAGCGGCCTGGGCACGCTGAAGGGCACCATCACCCTCCCCCGGCCTCCTCAGTTCCAGAACCTGCAGGTCTCGGTGCTGTCGCCGTCGGCGCTCTCGGGCGGCGCGGGCGGGCTCGACCCGCAGCAGCTCCTCCAGCAGCTCCAGAACGGCTACCGCATCCTCACCAACCAGAACGACACCACCTATCCCTACGTCATCACCGACCTGCAGCCGGGGCAGTACGTGCCTGTGCCGTCGTTGATGGGCTTCGGCGCGGGAGGGCTGGCGGTGAACTTCGTCGCCAACCCCTTGCGGCCGGTGACCATCAAGGCCAACCAGGAGACCGAGGCCAACTTCGCCTTTGGCCCGGTGACGCTGGTGGGCGGGGTGACGGTGAAGTCGACGTCGACGCTCCTGCCCAGCCCGCCGCTCGCCTACGGCGTGATGGCGGCGAAGTCCCTCTCCATCCTCGACGGGATTCAGGCGGTGATGATGCCGCTCTTGTTCACGCCCGACGGCACCGGCGGCGACATGAAGTCGAGCTACGCCGGCCAGGCCATTCGCGGCAACGCGAGCGTCTCCCTGCGCGTGTTCACCAACGCCGCCAACGCCCAGCCGCTCACCGACTCGATTCAGTGGCTGGTGAACCCGTTCCCCGCGCAGCCGCCCCACGCGACGGTGCAGACGGGGACCACGGATCTCACGCAGGACGTCGTCGTTCAGTGACCCGCCGTTCGGCCTGAGCGGAGTCGAAGGGTGCCGACCTCCACGCTTTGCGCCAGCCCATCGCCGTGAAGACCTCGACGGTCGTCCTGGTCGTCGCTGCCGGCGTGGCCGCGGGCATCACCGCCTGCCTCGGCACCGGCGCCTTCCTTCTCCTCCGGCACGCGACCGCCCCACCCGCCCCGCTCCCAGCCCCCGCGCTCATCCCCTGGGCCGAGGCGCGCGAGAAGCTCGGCGTCGCGGTGGTGACGCGGCGGTTCGCGGCCTTCGGCCAGCGGGAGCTCGAGGGGGACGAGCCGCTCGTCAGCCGCCCCCTCCGCGGAGAGCTCCTCGAGGTCGTCGTCGCCGAGGGCGCCTATGCGCGGGAGCGCGATCGGCGCCACTGGGGCGTCCCGAAGGACGAGCTCTTCGCGCTCGCGCGCACCGCCGAAGAGCGTCGCCTCGGGTTGGAGCCGCCGTCAGTGCCCGCGGGCGATGACACCGGCGTGCTCGCCTTTCCCGAACACCTCGCCCGCTGGCCCGGCGTCGAGCACCTCGTCTTCGGCAACGCCAATGGCCTCGTGGTCATCGACGTGGCGGAGGACGGCGGCACCGAGGTGGCGCTGTCGGCGCTCACCTTCAGCACGCTCTTCGTCGACGACGCCTTGCGCTCGCCGCTGCAGACCCTCGATGGGCGGCTCTGGGTCCTGCGCGACGGCGGCGTCGAGGAGTGGGTGCCGCCTGCCGACGTCGCCGGGCGCTACCAGGCCGAGGTCGAAGCCGTCGAAGATCAGGAGCTCGAGCGCGAGGCGGAGTGGCTCGAGGCCCGGCACCTCGAAGCCGTCGAGCGGCGGTACACGGCCGACGCCCCACCCCGGCACAGCTTCGTCACCGTCTCCTCCGCGCGCCAGCTGCTGCCTCCGGCTGACTTCGTGGTGTTCGAGAGGGATGGCCAGCGCGCCGCCGTGGCGCCGTGGTCGAAGATCGCCGCGCGCCTCGAGCCGGTCCCCGACACCATCATGGGCTGGTCGCGCCTCCGCGCTTGGCCCAGCGACGAGGAGCTGTCGGCCCTGGGTTTCGCTAAGGAGGTGCCCTGAAGTCGCGCCCGGCCTCGCGCTCGTCGAAGAGTGCCGACGTCGCCCCAGGGCGCGTCAGGCCGCCGTCGCGCGATGGAACTGATCCGGCGAGCCCTCGGGGCACACCTCGAGGAACTTGGAGCGCGCCCGCGCCCCGAAACTGTTTCGCCGCACCATCGAGCCCAGCATGGTCAGCGCCTCGCGCGCGCGGGCGAGGCCGTGATCGACCGCCGCGAACGCGTCGACGCCTGGGCTCCGGTAGAGAGCCTTGTGGCCGAGCGCGCCGCTGACCGAGGTCTTCAGCTTCCCGAGCGGAGACCCGAGCGCCAGGCCGTACAGGTGCAAGCCCCTCATCCACTGGTCGACCTGCGTCTTGGTCGGCGCGTCGCCGAAGGCCTCGTTCGACGCTACCCTCATCAGCTCGAAGAGCCCGCGGCTGATGCCCTTGAGGGCGCTGCCCTTGCGAATCTGCAGCTTGGTGCGCACCGCCGGCGTGCCGACCAGCGGCGTCCCGTGGAGCTCCTGCATCAGGAAGAGCGCTTGCGTCCACGCGATGCGGTCGCGCGCGGCCCACTCCGACTCGCCCTGCTTCTTGTGGGTGGCGAGGAGCGTCTGCGCCACCGGCTCCAGCGCCCGCGTCACCGAGAGCTGGGTGAAGTAGCCCGCCACGAAGGCCAGGCCCGCCTCGGTGCCCACCAGCGCCCCGTTGGAGACGAGCTCCGCGGCCTTGAGCCCGAAGGCCACCGGCGCTCGGTCGCGGAAGAGCCGCGCGAAGTACGCGGGCTCGCCCACCTGGAACCAGACGCCCAGGCCCAACTTCCACCCGCCGAAGCACGGCAGCTCGGGCAGCGCGGCGCCGAAGCGGGCGTACTCGAGGTCCTCGCCCAGGGCGCGGGAGAACTCCGGCGGCAGATCGTTCACGTGCGCAGCGAGGCGCTCGACGGCGGTGAGGACGATCAACGGCGAAGGCATGGGGCTTTTGGCTCCGGGGAGACCTTACCTTTCCCGTAGCCATTCGACAGCGCTTCGCTACAGTTCCGCGACTTTTTCATTCGAGGAGTACCGTCTTCCATGAACATCTCCATCGGATCCGGCGAAGCCCCACGTGCTCGCGCGGACGTGCTCGTCCTCCCCCTCTTCGACTCCGAGCTCTCGGACGGCAAGCAGCGCCCCAAGGCCGTGACCAAGGTCGACAAGGCCCTGAAAGGACAGCTCCTCAAGCTCGCCACGCAGGAAGGGTTCAAGGGCAAGGCCGATCAGACGTGCGTGGTGCAGACCCACGGCAAGGTCGGCGCCGCGCGGGTGGTGCTGGTGGGCCTCGGCTCGCGGGCGAAGTTCACCGCGGAGATCTTGCGCCTCGGCATCGGCCGTGCGGCCAAGGCGGCGATGCGGGTGAAGGCGAAGTCGATGGCGATCCTGATGCCGTCGGCGCGCGACGCCGAGAGCACGCTGCGCGCGATCGTCGAGGGCGTCGGCCTGGGCGTCTACCGCTACGAGAAGTGGCGCACCACGAACAAGGACGACAAGAACGGCGCGACTGTGGAGAAGCTGATCCTCCTGCTCGGCGAGGGCCAGAAGAAGGACAAGGCCTGGGACGCGGTGCTCGAGCTCGGCCAGCGCGTCGCGGACGCGACCAACTTCGCGCGCGACCTGGTGAACGAGCCCGCGGGCACGATGACCCCGACCATCCTCGCCGACGAGGCGAAGCGCCTGGCGAAGGAGTCCGGCCTCTCCATCGAGATCGGCGATCGGAAGAAGATCGAGTCCCTGAAGATGGGCATGTTCCTGGGCGTCGCCCGCGGCAGCGTCGAGGAGCCGAAGCTGATTCAGCTCTCGTACGTGCCGAAGGATGCGGCGGCCGCCAAGCGCGCGCCGATCTGCCTGGTGGGCAAGGCCATCACCTTCGACTCCGGCGGCCTGTCGCTGAAGCCGTCGGACTCGATGATGGACATGAAGACGGACATGGCGGGCTCGGCGGCGGTGCTCGGGGCGATGAAGGTCGTCGCCCACCTGAAGCCGCCCTTCCCCGTGCACGCCTTCATGGGCGCCTGCGAGAACATGCCCTCGGGCAACGCGTATCGCCTCGGCGACGTGCTGGTGTCGCGGCTCGGCAAGACGGTGGAGATCACCAACACCGACGCCGAGGGGCGGCTGGTGCTCGGCGACGTGCTCACCCTCGCGGCGGAGCAGAAGCCGGCGCTCATGGTGGACTTGGCGACGCTGACCGGCGCTTGCATGATCGCGCTCGGCAACTACATCGCCGGCGCGTTCGGCGACGACGACTCGCTGATGCGCAACGTGCTCGTCTCGGCGCGGCAGGCCGGCGAGGAGATGTGGCGCTTGCCCATCGCGGACCTGCAGAAGGACGCGCTCAAGAGCGACATCGCGGACATGAAGAACTCCGGCGAGCGCTGGGCGGGCGCGATCAACGCGTCGATCTTCCTGAAGGAGTTCGTCGGCGAGACGCCCTGGGTGCACATCGACATCGCGGGCCCCTCGCAGAGCCCGAAGGAGCGCGGCTACTACGCCAAGGGCGCGACCGGGTTCGGCGTGCGCACCCTGGTGGAGCTGGTGCGGCGGCGGACGCTGGAGGTCGAGTCGGCGAACAAGCCGGAGCTGGCCGCGCAGCCGGCCTGAGACGTCGGGCCGGCAGTGCTCGGGGGAGGTCGCATGCGGTCCTGGGTGATGCTGGTGCCGTACCTGGTCGCTGGTGTCGCGTGCGGGCCGTCGTGGCCGCGGACGTCGTTCGGGCCACAGAACCAGTGCGCTCAGCTGCGCATCAACGATCACGTCGTGAAATCGGAGCTCGTCTCGGTCGGCCAGCCGGTCCAGCGGAAGGTGTCCCTCTGGCCGGACGAGCCGCCGTACTGGCACACGCCGATGACGATGCGGGTGAGCGATCGCTTTCGCGGCGACGCGACGGGCGACGTCACGGTCTACACGCCCTACCCCGTCGATGGCTCCATCTGGGGCCTCGCCCTGAACCGTCCCGATGGGACGGCGTACCCGACGTGGTCGTTCCTGCGGTTCATCGACGGGCACTTCTGGCTCGGTGGGGCCGACCTCGGCGTGCGGTACGACGACGGGCGGCTCGTCTTCGCCAACGCGGAGTACCAGACCGAGCAGGCGTTCCTCGACGCGCTGGCGACGACCTCGACGCAGCCCGACTGTGCGATGAACCTGCCGGACCGCCTCGACGGGAAGTAGCTCGAGCTCAACGGGGCACGAGCCTGATGCGCTCGAGGGCGTCGTTTCTCCCGAACTCGAAGACGATGGACCCGCCAATCAGCCCCGGGTCGCAGAGCGCGTTGACCGGGCACCAGACCGTCGCCGCCCCGCCGGAGTCCGCGCCCGTCAGGTCGCATAGCTCGACGTCGACGAACCCATCTGCACCCGAGAGAGCCACCCGCGCCCGCGCAGAGCTCGACCCGATTGGGACCGCCTTCCGGACGGCCGCCAGGGCCAGCGCGTTCTTCCTCTCGAGGCACACGGTGCGCGCCTCGGGAGGTCCGAGGACGCCGAGCCCGATGTGCGCGAGCGCCGCGACGCCGATGAGCAGGGCGACGATCACGGCTCCCGCGAGCCACCAGAGGCGTTGGTGCCCCGACATGCTCCGAGCTTACAGCTCGTCGAGCCGCTTCTTCGTCAGCTCCAGGTACTGGGGATCGAGATCGATGCCCACGAACCGGCGGCCCTTCGCCACCGAGGCCACGCCCGTCGTGCCGCTGCCGCAGAACGGGTCGAGCACCAGCGCGTCCTCGTCGGTGCAGGCGTCGACCAGGCGCTCGAGCAGCGCGATCGGCTTCTGCGTCGGGTGCCGCCCGTGCGCCTTCTCGCCCTTGCGCGGGGTGATCATCGACCAGATGCGCCCCTGGCCGTCGTCGGAGAGCTCCTCCTCGCCGGTCCTGGGCAGCGCCCACACGTCGCGCATCTGCTTGTTGCCGTTCTCGGCCTTCATCGCGGCGTAGTTGAAGGTGTGCTGCAGCTTCCCCTTCGCGCCCGGGCTCGCCCACACCAGGATCTCGGTGGAGTGCGTGAAGTACCGGCACGACAGGTTCGGCGACGCGTTCGGCTTGTACCAGGTGACGGTGTTGAGCAGCTTGTAGCCGAGCCGCTGCATCGCGAAGCCGACGCTGAAGATCACGTGCTGAGTGCCCGAGACCCAGATCGTCCCCGAGGGCTTGAGCACCCGCTGGCACTGCTCCAGCCACGCCGAGGTGAACTCGTGATCGTCCTCGATGCCCTTGGAGACGTCCCACTCGCCCTTCTTCACCGCCACCCGCTTGCCGCCCTGACAGGTGAAGCCGCCGTTGGAGAGGAAGTACGGCGGGTCCGCGAAGATCATGTCGAAGGTGTGATCGTCGAAGGACTTGAGGAGCTCGAGCGAGTCGCCCCGGTAGAGCACGTACTCCTTCGTCCGCGCGTGAACGTGATCCGACAGCGTGGCCGTCGCGCGCAGCGGCGCGATGGGAGTGGGTGAGAGCGGCATCCGTCCTCCGTGAGGGTGAACCCCGAGTGCTACAGGGCTGATCGAGACGGTATGCGACGATCGATCCGACGCAATTTTTCGGCGGTCGCCCCTGCTCGCCGTGCCAACCTCCGCGGCGCCGAAACCTCTGCAACGCCCCGCGTCGGGCGGTGTTCTCCCCTTCGATGCCCCCCTTGGGTCCAACTCCCCGGCTGAGCGTGGCCCGCGACGCGGGCGCCCCCGCCCAGGGACCGACCGACGAAGCCCTCATGCGCCTGGTCCGCTCCGGCGAGCGCCGGGCCTTCGAGGCCCTGGCCGGGCGCCACCTGCACGGGGTGAGCAGCTTCTGCGCGCGAATGCTCGGCAGCCGGGCCAGCGGTGAGGAGCTGGCTCAAGAGGTCTTCCTCACCCTGTGGACGCGCCGGGAGGCCTACCGCGAAGAGCAGCGCTTCGCGCCGTACCTCTACACCCTCGCCGTCAATCGCTGCCGGAACCACCAGCGGTGGTGGCGTCGCCTGACCGACCGCTCCACGCAGTGGGACCTCGACGGCCGCGGCGTCCCTGCCGCCACGCCACTCGAGACGCTGGTCGACGCCGAGCGTCAGGCCGCGCTCCACCGCGCCGTCGCGCGGCTCCCGGCCCGCCTGCGCGAGGCCGTGCTCCTGCGCTTCGAGCAAGGCCTCGACTACCAGTCCCTCGGCGAGGCCGTCGGCTGCACCGAGGTGAACGCCAGGACCCGGGTGTTTCGCGGCCTCGCGCTCTTGAGGGAATCCACGGAGGACTTCGCCCCATGACGCCCTGTCCAGCCCACTCCGAGTGGCCTCGCCTGCTCGACGGCGTCGTCGAGGAGCGTCGCGCCCAGCACCTGCGCGCTCACGCCACCGGGTGCCCGCCCTGCGCGCGCCGCCTGGCCCGGGCCGCCGCCCTGCTCGACGCCCTGGCACGGCCCGCGGTCGAGCCCGATCCCGCTCGGGTCGCACGCCTCATGGCCCACCTCGACGCGGCGAACCCACCCCGTCCCGTCCTCGTTCCACGCCTCGCGATCGCCGCGGCGGCGATGGCGCTGGCCGTGGTCGCGTGGGTTGGACTCCGCCCCGACCCGGGCACCTTCACCCCTCGCGGCAGCTCGGCCGGTTGGCCGTCCAAGGTGCACGCCGAGCTCCGGGTGCTCAGCGACGTCGCGCACCCCGTCGCAGCCGACGCGGGGCTTTCGAGCTCGACGGCGATCACCGTCTGGTACCGGAACGTGGAGACCTCGCGCGACCTCTTCGTGCTGGCCTACTTGCTCGACGGAGTCGGTGAAGCGCACTGGGTGGCGCCGGCCTGGCCCGAGGCACGCCAGGGGGCTCCGGTCGCCTCGCGCCTGCCCAGAGCCGAGGGCGTCGCGCTCTTCGAGGAGTCGTTCGTCCCCGAGTCTCCAGCGCCGGGCCGCGGCCAGCTCGTCGCGGTGATCTGCCCGGAGCCGCGCTCGACCGGAGTCGTCGAGGCCGCGCCGCCGCCCCGCCGCGGCGATGCCGAAGCGCTCTTCCCCGGCTGCGTCGTCTGGCGCCAGCCCATTGTCGTCCTCCCCTGAAGGAAAGGTCTCTCCCCGTGCTCCTGTCCCTGCTGCTCGCCGCGAGCGTGTCCGCCGCTCCGGCTCCCTCCGAGTCCTTCGCGGTGGTGATCGGCAACAACGTCAGCCCGGTGCTGGCTCGCCGCTCGCTCCAGTACGCCGATGACGACGCGGTGAAGTACTTCGAGGTCTTCAAGGGCTTCATGCCCGTCGATCACGTGCGGCTGCTCACCCGCCCCGACGCCGACACCGCCCGGCTGTTCCCCGCGGCCGCCGCGCTCGCCTCCGCGCCGACCCGAGCTGCCGTGGACGAGGCCCTGGCCGAGCTCGCCCGGGCGACGAAGGCCGCTCGCGGCGGCGGGAAGCACACCCAGGCCTACGTCGTGTTCGCCGGTCACGGCGACGTCGACCAGGGCCGCGGCTTCCTGGAGCTGGAGGACGGCGTGCTCTCCGGCGACGCGCTGGAGACCGCCCTCGAGCGCCTCGAGGCCGACGAGGTCCACGTCATCCTCGACTCGTGCAACTCCTTCTTCGTCCTCTCGCCGCGCAAGCCGGGCGGTCGCCACTTCGCGACGCCGAAGGACGCCGCGCTGCACCTGTCGGAGCGCCTCCCGAACGTGGGACTTCTGGTCTCCACGAGCGCGGAGGCCGAGGTCTACGAGTGGTCGCAGTTCCAATCGGGCATCTTCAGCCACGCCGTCCGCTCCGCGCTCACCGGCGCCGCCGACGCCGACGGGGACGGTCGCGTGAGCTACGCGGAGATCGCCGCCTTCATCGACACCGCCACCCGCTCGGTGGCGAACCCCAACTTCCGGCCTCAGATCTTCGCCCGGGGGCCGCGCGGCGACGACTCGAGCGCGCTCGTCGACCTGGACGCGCACACCGGGCCGCTCGTCGACGCGGACGCCCCCGATCCCCTGCGGCTCACCGTGCGCGATGCCCAGGGCGTGCGCTGGTTCGACCTGCACGCCGAGGCGGGCCTGCGGACGCGGCTGCGCCTCCCACCCTCGCTCCAGGACGCCGCGAGCCTCGAGCGCACCGGCGCCGGCGGAGAGGTGAGGCGCTTCGAGCTGCGGGGCGGGGCCCACGCGTCCCTCTCGGACCTGGCGTCGAGCGCGGAGGGCGCCGTGCCGCGGGGCGTGGCCGACTCCCTCTCCGCGCTCTACCAGACCCCCTACGGCCCGGCGGCCTTCGCCGAGTGGAAGGCGCGAACGACCGCCGGCGGCGAGCAGGAACCGGCCTACATCGGGCTCTCCAAGACCGATCTCGATCGCATGCACATCCTCTTGTCGCAGCCGGCGAGTCGCGACCGCGCCGCGCGGAGGTCCGGTCGGACCATCCTGATGCTGAGCGGGGGCATCGGGCTGGTGGGTGCCGGCATCGGGGCCGCTCAGGTGTGGCAGAGCCACGGCACGGCCGACTGGGCCGGGCCCGCGATCTTCGGCGCCATGGGCCTCGCCTTCATCACCACCGGCCTCCTCGCGACCGGGCCCTCGGAGTGGGAGAGCGAGGCGCTCGCGTTCGACGAGGCGGTCGCCCAGGGGCACTGGCAGGGCGCGGTAGCGAGAGCCGACCTCTTCATCGAGAGACGCGCCCAGAGCAACCTCGCGGGCATGCGCGCCGTGCAGTGGATGGGCTCACTGGTCAGCGTGGCGGCCGGCGCGACCTACCTGGGCCTCGCGTTCCTGATGCCGAGTGTCGAATCGGGGATGTTCCAGATCGCGGGCGGCATCCTGCTCGCAACCGGCCTGGCGACGCTCCCGGTCTGGCCGTGGGCCGCGCCCGCGATCTCCCCGGAGGACGACCTGCTCAACGTCTGGCGCGAGGAGCGCAAGCTCACCACCAACGGCCCGCGTCCGACGATCGGCCTGGTGCCGCTGCCGGGCGGCGCCGCGCTCACCGTCGCCTCGACGTTCTGAAGGGCCTCAACATCCGGGCCCAAACGTGCGTACTCTGCCTCCCATGGCCAACCTCAAGAGCGTGACCGATGCGGACTTCAAGACCGAGGTCCTCGACTCGCAGCAGCCGGTGCTGGTCGACTTCTGGGCGACCTGGTGCGCCCCCTGCATCGCCATGGAGCCCACCCTGGAAGACCTCGCCGCCAAGTTCGCCGGCAAGCTCAAGGTCGCGAAGCTGAACATCGAGGACAACCAGCAGGTGCCGCAGAACTTCGGCGTCCGCACCGTTCCCAACTTCATGGTCTTCAAGGGCGGCAAGGTGGTCGGCCAGCTCGTCGGCGGCGTCAGCAAGGCGAAGCTCGAGGAGACGGTGCTCAAGCACCTCTGAGAGCGGTGCCCGACGTTATGACCGAGTACCGAGTCGAAGCCGGAGAGGCGAAGTCGGCGAAGTGTGACTGCTGCGGCCACGAGTCGCGCTCCGCCACGGGCTTCGTGTACGCCGGAGAGAACGCGCTGGCGGCCTACGTGCTGCACTGGACGGTCGATCGCGCGGAGCACGACGCCAACGTCGACGTGATCGTCGGGCCCTGGGGCGGCTGCGGCTCCGAGAAGGACCGCCAGGCCGTCTCGCTCGTGTTCCGGCGCGGCGGCGGCTTCATGGTGATCGACGCCACCAAGCGCCCGTTCGCCACCGCCGAGGTCGCCGGCCAGGCGCTGACGCGCGAGCAGGTGATCGGAACCCCGCTCGCCGATCAGGTCTTCGAGATCGTCGACGCCATCTGGGAGAGCGACGCTCGAGTGCCGGAGCTGGTCGGAGAAGAGGCCTAAGCCGCCGCGCGCGCGAAGCTCTCGTAGATCACCACGCCCTCGGGAGACTTGGGCTTCCCCTCCTCCCGGGCGAGCGCGCGGTCGAGCGACAACAGCGCGATCTCGAGCTGGTCGTCCGCCGGCGGCTGGGTGGTGATGTTCTGCATCCAGATGCCCGGCTTGGTGAGCCAGGTGATGAACGCCGGGCAGCTGTCCTTCGCGCTCCAGCGCTGCAGCTCGTAGGCGAGCCCCGCGATGGGGAACGCCATCGGCACCTTGATCAGCACCATCAACAGCTGGTTCACGAGCTCGTTGGGGTGCAGCCTGGGCAAGAGGGGCAACAGCGCCACGTGCAGGATCACCGCGACGCCCACCACGATGAACAGGAAGCTCGTGCCGCAGCGCGGGTGCAGCGTGGTGAACGGCTTCGCCTCGGCCACCGTCAGCGGCTTGAAGCCCTCGTAGGTCCAGATCGCCTTGTGCTCGGCCCCGTGGTACTCGAACAGGCGGTGCGCGTCCTTCGTGCGCGAGAGCACGAACAGGTACGCCACCAACACGAAGATCCGCATCGCGCCGTCGACCACGTGGAACCACAAGCCCTGCGTGTCGAAGCCCGGCCCGACCGCGCGACCCAACAGCCACGTCAGCGCGTGCGGCAGCCCGATGAAGAACACCAGCATCACGCCGGTGACCATCAGGAGCATCGCGTCGGCCCCGGCGTCCTTCTTCGAAGGCGGCGCGGGCGTACCCGAGCTCGCCGGCACCTCGGGCCCCGACATCAACAGCCCCATCACGAACGCCATCAACGTCGTGGCGCTGGCGCCAGACTTCTTCTTCCCCTGCTCCTCCGGCGGCAGCCCGTGCTCGGCCGAGAAGCTCAGCGCCGAGAACCCGTTGTGGAGCGACTCCGCCAGGACCACCGCGCCGCGGAACACCGGCCAGCGGAGGAACTTGAGCGACGGCCACAACACCTGCCAGGCCCGCTCGCGAATGGCGATCTTCCCGTCCGGGCGGCGCACCGCCACGACGAAGCTCTTCGGCGAGCGCATCATCACGCCCTCGATGACCGCCTGGCCGCCGATGTAGGGCTGCCGTGGTCCCGCCGCCGCTGCCGTCGTCATTGCACGAACCTCACCCGTTCAGGCGACGATGGCCGCCCGTCGGTGGTCTAACCGCAGTCGGTGGGAGCCGCATCCCGCGAGCGGAACGCGTACCAGCGCCGGACTTACTTGCCGGCCGTCTTGGTGACGTTCGTGTACTTCTTGCGGAACCGATCGACCCGACCCTGGGTGTCGACGAGCTTGTACTTGCCAGTGAAGAAGGGGTGGCAGGCCGAGCAGATTTCGACGTGGAACGAGCCGCGCGTGGAGCGGGTCTCGATCACGTTGCCGCAGGCGCAGGCGACCTTCGCAGGGGGATACACGGGGTGAATGTCGGGCTTCATTTCGATCGTTCCTCGAGCCGCCTTGCACCGGGGTGCATCCCCAATGGACTGGCGGGGGGCTCCCTATAACCCGGCGTCAGCGCTCCGACAAGGCTGCCAGTCGGTACTGCGCCGATTGCGCCACCGCCTCGTTGGACCGGGGCAGGTCGGGGAAGTGCCCCACGAGATCGTGCGGCGTCCCCTTCCTCAGGCCAATGGCGTTCCGGTAGCTCCGCCGCGCCCCCTCCGGGTCTCCACGCCGCTCATTCACCTGGCCCAGGAGGTAGTGCCCGATGGCGAGGTTCGGCTCGAGGAACAGCGCCCGGGTGAGCTCGGTCTTCGCCTCGTCGGTGCGGCTCGCCTGAAGGGCCGCCATCGCCAGGTAGAGCCGCGCCTCGACGCAGAGCGGCTCCATCGCCAGCACCGCCGCGTAGCACTCCTTCGCCTCGTCGATGTTGCCCATCAGTGCGTGCACGTTCCCCAGGGTCAGCCGCGCCGCGAGGTCCAACGGCTCGTCCGTCACCAGGGCGTGCACCACCCGCAAGGCCTTGGGGAAGTCGCCCTTCTCGATGGCCTGCACCACCTCGTCCAGGCGCTCGATGGGCGTCTTCGCTCCGCTCGCGCCCGGCCGGGGCGCCGAGGGCAGCGGCGGCAGGTTCGTCGAGGACACCGACGTCGCCGGGCGCGGCCTCGTCCCTGACGGCGACGACGGCGCCGGAGAGAGGCCCGACGCGGACGACGCGATCGGGCCCACCGCCGACAGGTTCGACGCGCTCACCGAGGGCTTGAACGGCGACGGGGAGACGCTCGGCGAGCCCGTGGGCATCGGCGAGAGGAAGCCCGACGGCGACCGCCCGGGGCTCGGCGCGCTCGGCCTCGGCCTCTCGCCCAGATACGGCGGCGGCCGCACCGGCTCGTCGGGTCGCGCGCGGCGGTAGAGGAAGGTGCCCGCCACGTCCACCATCGAGAACCGCGTGTGCAGCTTGTAGAGGCTCTCGGAGTAGCCGAGGAAGAGCCAGCCGCCCGGCCGCAGGGCCTCCCAGAAGCGCTCCAGCACCCCGACGATGGTCGGCTGATCGAAGTAGATGATGACGTTGCGGCAGAAGATGACGTCCAGCGACTGCGCCTGCACCTGCGGCCACACCGGCGCGGCGAGGTTGTGCCCCTCGAACTTCACGAACGGGCGCAACAGGGGGCCGATGTGGAAGTCGCCCTCCTTCTCCACGAAGAACTTGGCCAGCCGCTCCTCGGAGACGCCGACCAGCCGCCGCGCCGCGTAGCGCCCCTTCGCCGCCGCCTCCACCGCCACCGGGTTCACGTCGGTGGCGCGCAGGTCGACCTCGGTCTCCAGCGCGCCGCACTCCGTGCACACCATGGCCAGGCTCCACGGCTCCTCACCGGTGGCGCAGCCCGCCGACCAGATGCGCAGCGGCCGGTTCTCGCGCCGCGCTTGAGCCAGCGCCTTGGGGACGATTTCCGACTGGAAGGCGTGGAACTGGCGCGTGTCGCGGAAGAACTCCGTCTTGCCGACGGTGACCAGCGGCAGCAGCGCGCGCAGCTCGTGATCGCCCGCGAGGTGCTTGAGCCGCCGCACGTAGTCGAGCGCGTCGGAGAGCCCGAGCGCGGGCATGCGGGCCAAGAGCGCGAGCCTCAGGCCGTGGTAGCCGTCGGGCGTGATCTTGAGGCCCGCGCGCTGGAGCAAGAGGGCCGCCAGCTGATCCAGCGCGGTGCGGTCGATGTTGAGCGTCTCTTCGCTCACGACACCCACCTCACCAGCTGCGCGGCGATCTCGTCCAGGGGCAGCACCTTCTCGGCCCCGCCCAAAGCGATGGCCTCCTTCGGCATGCCGAAGACCACGCACGACTGCTGGTCCTGCGCGATGGTGCGGCCCCCGCGCAGCCGAATCTCCAAGAGGCCCCTGGCGCCGTCCGCCCCCATTCCGGTGAGGATCACCCCCACCGCGCGGGCGCCTGCCGCCTGGGCCACGCTGGTCAGCAGCACGTCGCACGACGGCCGGAAGCCGCCCACCGGCGCCTCGTCGTCGAGCCGAAGGACGCCGCCGGCCGTCACGCGCATGTGCACGTGCGCCGGGGCCACGATGATCTGCCCCTTCACCAGGGGAAGCCCGTCGGTGCCCTCGCGCACCGACAAGCCCGTCTCCGCCGAGAGCCACCGCGCCAGGTCGTCCGAGAACCCAGGGGTGATGTGCTGGCAGATGAGCACCGGCGCCGCGAAGTCCTTGGGGATCGCCCGGAGCAGCGTCTCCAGCGCCTTGGGCCCCCCCAGCGACGAGGCGATGGCGACCACCGGCCCGGCGGAGCGACCGGGCGCGGGCCTCGCGG
Source organism: Archangiaceae bacterium (assembly GCA_037443525.1). Lineage (GTDB taxonomy): Bacteria > Myxococcota > Myxococcia > Myxococcales > Myxococcaceae > JBBIOE01. The sequence goes on from JBBIOE010000074.1 coordinate 29,197, forward strand.
CCGCCTTCCGCCGCCGCCCCCGGGCGTGGTGCACGACCGGCACCCGCACCGAGGCGACCAGCGTGTGCCGGAGCGCGTCCAGCGCCTCCCTGGCGTCGGCCTTGGGGAGCACCAGCGCGTCGAGGGCGCCCACCAGCCGCAGGGAGTCCGCCGCGTGCACCAGCTCCGCCGTCTCGGCGAGGAAGACCAGCCGCGCCGGACAGTCGGCCATCACGGTCTCCACCGCGCGGATCAGGTCGGTCGTCACCTCGGTGAGCTCGATCAGCACCAGCGCCGGCGAGGCCGTGCGGACGGCGTCGGCCAGCTTCGCTCGGGGGCCGAGCAGCTGCACCTCGAAGCCGTGGCCCAGGCCCCCGGTCACCCGGGAGGTGATCGCGCCGGTGGTCTCCATCACCAGGACGCGAAGGGGCTCCACGTCAGGTCAGCCGATCGATGGTGAGCGCGAGGCTCTCGACACCGAGCTCACCCTTGATGAGGTAGGCGTCCGCGCCCGCGTCGAGCCCACGGCGCTTGTCCTCGGGAGAGGCCAGCGACGACAGGATCACCACCGGCAGGTGACCGAAGCTCTCCGACTGCTTGATGCGGCGGGCGAGCGAGAAGCCGTCGAGCCTCGGCATCTGCACGTCGGTGAGGATGAGGTCCCAGGTGCCGCCGGCGACGATCTTCGCCCACGCGTCCTCGCCGTCCTGCGCCTCGTCGACCTCGTGCCCGAGCGCGCGCACCAGGGCGCTCTCGGTGGCCCGGGCGATGGGCGAGTCGTCGACCAACAGGACCTTGAGGCGCTTGGTGCTCGGCGGCTCGGACACCGGCCGCGCCACGCGCCGCACCTCGGTCATCACGTCCGGCACCTGCAACAGCACCGCGATGCGCCCGTCCTCCAGCGCCGCGCTGCCGGCCACGAAGGGCGCTCCCTTGAGGAAGTCGCTGCCGATGGGCTTGACCGCCACCTCGCGCTCGCCGACGAACCCGTCGACCACCAGCGCCGCGCGATCCTCCCCGTGGCGAATGATCACCGCCAGCGGCTTGTCGAAGCGCGGGCCACCGTTGAGGCCCAGCATCGGCCCCAAGGCCGCCAGCGCGATGGGCTTGTCGCGGTGCATGACCGCCAGGGTGCCCATGATCTCCAGGCGATCTTGCGGGTTGATGCGCGCCACCGCCTCCACGTCGGCCGCCGGCAGCCCGTAGACGTCGTCGCCCAGGCGCAACAGGAGCACCCGCATCAACGCCAGCGACTGCGGCAGGCGCAGGGCGATGTGGGTGCCGCGGCCGATGCGGCTGGTGACGGCCACCGAGCCGCCCAGCCCCTCGACCTTCTTCTTCACCACGTCCATGCCCACGCCGCGGCCGGACAGCTCGTCGATCTGCTCGCGAGTGGAGAAGCCGGACCGGAAGATGAGCCCGATGGCCTCGCGCTCCGAGAGCGCCGCGGCCTGCGCCTCGGTGAGCACGCCCTTGCGCACCGCCACCTCGCGCAGCCGCTGGGGGTCGATGCCTCGACCGTCGTCCTCCACCTCGACCCGGAGCATGTCGCCGTCGGCCCGGGCCCGCAGCCACAGGTGCCCGACGTGCGGCTTGCCCATCATGCTGCGCGTGTCCGGCGACTCGATGCCGTGATCGACCGCGTTGCGGATGAGGTGCACCAAGGCGTCGCGCACGTCCGCGACCATGGAGCGATCGACGCCCGCGCCGGAGTTCTCCACCGTGAGCTCGAGCTGCTTGCCCTGGCTGTTCGCGATCTCCCGCACCGCCCGGGGGAAGGCGTCGAAGATGGTCTGCAGCGGCACCAGGCGCGCTTCGGCCACGTGATCGGCGAGCTGGGTGAGATCGCCGTGCAGCGTGTTGAGCCCGTCGGCGTGGCGGCGCACGAAGCGGAAGGCGTCGTCGCGCAAGAGGTGGAGATCGTTCTCCAGCGTCACCAGCTTGGCGCGGGTGTCGGCCGCCAGGTCCGCCTTCTCCAGCGAGCGCACCAGCATGTCGCCCACGCGGGCGAAGCGATCGAAGAGCGAGGTGGCTTCCTCACCGCGCAGGCCGGCGCGGGCGCTCTCCACCAACAGGTCGCCGGCCAGAAGCCCCAGCGCGTCGAGCGTGTCGACGTTGACGCGAATGGAGCGGTCGGCGTGGGCTCGGCGCTCGCCGAGCTCCTCCGGGCCCCTCACCTCGTCGCCCGAGGCGCGCGGCGCCGGCGA
>JBBIOE010000075.1:0-30989 GCA_037443525.1 Archangiaceae bacterium
GCGCGCGGACAGACCGGCGCCCCGCCGCGACCGCGCTCGCCAACCTCGGCGATCTCCACCGGGCGCAGGGGCACCTCGAGGAGGCGCGGGCCGAGCTGGAGGGGGCGCTGGCCGAGCTGCGCGAGCTGGGAGACCGGCGCGCCGAGGGCGTGGTGGAGTGCAACCTGGGGCTCCTCGAGCACGAGCGGGGCCGGCTGGACGCGGCGCAAGCGCGCTGTGAGCGGGCGGCGGCGCTCTTGTCGGAGGCGGGCGATCGCCGCCTCGAGGCCATCGTGGCGGCGGACCTGGGGCTGTTGTGTCACGAGCAGGGCAAGCTGGACGAGGCGTGCCGGCGCTACGAGGGCGCGCTGGAGGGCCTGCGCGAGGTCGGCGAGCGACGCTACGAGGGCACCTGCCTGGGGCGGCTCGGCGCGGCGGAGGCGGCCCGCGGCCAGGTGGAGCGCGCGGAGCGGCTCTTCGCCGAGGCCGAGCGCTGCTTGAATGCGGTGGGCGACCCGTCGCGGCGCGCCGCGCTCGAGGTGCAGCGTGGCCTGTGCGACGTGGCCCGCGCACGCGAAGCGGCCTCGAGAGGAGACGCGGCCACCTCGGAGCGTTTCAGCTCGGCGGCGCTGGAGCGCCTCCGTGCCGCCGGCGCCCGGGCTGAGTCTTCCGACGAGGTACGCACCTTCGCCCGCCTCGTGGAGCGGGCCCGCGCGGCGAGCTGAGGCGCTCGTCGAGCGCTCACCCCTTCTCGAGCCGCGCCTCCACCGCCTTCACCAGGGTCTTGAGCACCTTGATGCGCGCGAAGTGCTTGTCGTTGGCCTCCACCAGGGTCCAGGGGGCCACTTCCGTGCTGGTGGCGTCGATCATGTCCGACACCGCGAGCTGGTAGGCGTCCCACTTCTTCCGGTTGCGGTAGTCCTCGGGGGTGATCTTCCACTTCTTGAAGGGCGTGCCCTCGCGCGCCCGGAAGCGCTTGTTCTGCTCCTCCTTGGAGATGGCGAGCCAGAACTTCACCACCACCGTGCCGTTCTCGATGAGCTGCGCCTCGAAGTCGTTGATCTCCCCGTAGGCCCGCATCCAGTCGAACTCGGTGCACAGGCCCTCGACGCGCTCGACCAGCACGCGGCCGTACCAGGAGCGATCGAAGAGCGTGAAGCGCCCCCGGCTCGGGAGGTTCCGCCAGAAGCGCCACAGGTAGGGCTGGGCGCGCTCCTCCTCGGTGGGCGCGGCGATGGAGACGCCCTCGTAGGCGCGCGCGTCGAGCGCCTGGGTGATGCGGCGAATGGCGCCGCCCTTCCCTCCCGCGTCCTGCCCCTCGAAGACCGCCACCACCGCGAAGTCCTTCAGCCGCGGGTTCCGCGACGCGATGGCCAGGCGCCCCTGCCACTTCTCCAGCGCCTTCTCGTACTGCTCGCGCGAGAGCGACTGGCTCAAGTCGAGCGCGCGCACCACGTCGAGCTCGTCGATGCGCGCGGCCCGGGGCGCGGCGGTGGTGGGGGCGCGCGCCGGCCTCTTCTCCGAGAGCCGCTCCTCGAGCGAGTCGAGCAGCGTCTTCCCCGCCACCAGGGCCCGGTAGCGCGGGTCGGCGCCCGGCACGATGACCCACGGCGCGTCGCCGGTGGAGGTCGCGCGGATGACGTGCTCGGCGGTGCCGGTGTAGCGGTCGTAGCTCTCCAGGTACATCCACTCGTGCGGCCCCACGCGCCAGCGGGTCTTCTTGCTCGACTCCAGCTCCTCCAGCCGCGCCCGCTGCTGCTTCTGGCTGAGGTGGAACCAGAACTTGAGGAGCAGCGTGCCCTCGTCGGTGAGAAGTTGCTCGAAGCGCCGGATGCGCGCGATCTCCACCTCCAGCGCGGCCTTGGAGATCAGCCGGCGCGCCCGCTGGACCACCGGGACGACGTAGGGCCCGCCGAAGAAGATGCCGATGGTGCCCTTGGGGGGGAGCCGCTGCCAGAGGCGCCACAGCGGCGGGTACTTGCGCTCCTCGCGGGTGGGCTCCTCGAAGGCGTGCGTCCGGATGCGGCGCGGGTCCATCCACTCGTTGAGCAGGTTCACCGTCTCGCGCTTGCCGCCGCCCTCCACGCCCGAGACCAAGAGCAGCACCGGGAACCGCTTGTCTTCGGCGAGCCGGAACTGGGCCTCGAGGAGCTTCGTGCGCAGCGTCCTCACCTCGCGCTCGTAGCGCTGGGCGGAGAGGTGATGAACGACGCTGGCCGAGTCGAACATGGCGCGCCTCGCTCCAAGGGTCATGGCACCCGGCGGTGGCGCGGCCCGGGGCGCGAGCGCGTACGCGGCTGGGGACGCAAGGCGTGCGCGACCCACCGTTCACCCTGAGCGACGTCGAAGGGTGCCGAACACCGGGAACCCTCCGCGCGGTGACTCGTTGGACGCCACGTCAGCAGGAATCGACGAGCTCAGCCTGAACGGGAGGCTCAGCGCAGCGATGCGAGCCGCCCGAGCAGCGCGTCGACGTCGGCCTCGTCCTGCGCCACGCCGAAGCCGAAGCGCAGCCGATCGCCCCGCGCGTCGACCAGCACCTGCCGCCTCGAGAGCGCCTCGGCCAGAGCCTGCGCCCGCGGGGTGCGGAAGGTGAGGAACTGCCCGCGCTGCGGGTTGGAGAGCGGCACCACGAGCTCGTCCTCGGACACGACGCGCACGCCGTGAGCCGAGAGCCCGGCGACGAAGCGCCGCTGGAGCGCGTGCGCGTGCGCCCGGGTGCGCAGGGCGGTGAGCCGTACCCGCTTCCGCCAGCGCATCACCGCGTTCAGGCGATAGAGCGGCGTGACGTCGAAGGTCGCGCCCAGGAAGGCGCCGCCGAAGGGGGCGTAGGGCACGCGCCCCTGCCGCCGCTCGGCCAACGCGCCGAAGGCCGCGAACCAGCCGGTGTCGCGCGGGCGGAGCTCGAGGCCCGGCGGCACGTGGAGGAAGCACGCGCCCTCTCCGGCCATGGCGTACTTGTAGCCCCCGGCGACGTAGAAGGCGCGGCGCCCCAGGCGAGCGAGGTCGGTCGGCACGGCGCAGAAGCCGTGGTACCCGTCGACGAGCACCAGCGCTTCCTCGGGCAGCGAAGCCACCACGCGCTCGAGCCGCGGCACCACGAAGCCCGAGTCGAAGAAGACGTGCGAGAAGGCGACGAGGTCGGGCCGCGCGCGGGCGGCGGTCTCCACCAGGCGCTCGGGGAAGGTGTCGAAGGGCTCGGTGGGCACGCGGGTGATGCGGGCGAGCCCTTCCTCCTCGAGCCGCGCGAGCTGCCGGGCGAGGGAGTGGAACTCGCCGTCGGTGGTGACGATGCGGGGCTTGGGCCCCAGGCAGGAGAAGAGCCGCTGCACCAGCTCGTGGGTGTTGGGCGCGAAGGCGAGCGAGCGCGGCTCGGGCAGGGAGAGCTCCTTCGCCACGTGGGCTTGCGCCTCGGGGAGCAGCGTGTCGAAGACCTTGGCCCACTTCTCGTCCTGCCAGCGGGCGGCGTCGAGCCAGGCCTGGCCTTGCGCGGCGAAGGTGACGTCGGGCCAGGGGTGGTGGCTGTGCGCGGCGAAGTGCAGGCGCTTCGGCACCGCGCCGCGGAAGCGGGAGAAATGCCGGGTGAGGCTCAGAGGCATTCCGTGAGCCAAGCGAAACGCGCGCGTCCCCGCCAGACAAAGCGCAACCGCGACGCCTTTGCGCGCGAGGAAGGCCTGAGTTACGAGAAGCACCATGGCGACGTTGCTGTTGGCGGCCGACTCCTCGCAAGACTTCACGATGGCCACGCGCGACGTCGCCGGAATGCTCTTCGTCGGGGCGCTGATCCTGGTGCTCTGGCTGCTGTACCGGAAGATCCCCGGCCTGACCCCGGGCGAGGACGAGAAGAAGAAGCGTCCCCCCTCGGAGCCCAAGGCTTCATGAGCGCGACGGAGCCCCCGCACCTCGTCGCCGTCAAGCTGGCGATCATGGACTCCGAGCGGCCGCCCACCTCGGCCGAGGTGTCGCTGGTGGAGCTGAGCCAGGCCGACCGGGTGACGCGCGCGCTCAAGCGCCTGCTCATCTTCTGGGGTCTGGCGCCGCTGGTGTTCATCTCCTTCGTCCCCATCGTCCACCTCCTCGGCACCCTGGCCCTCTTGGTGCTGGGGCCCATCCTCTCGTTCGTCGCCTACCGGACGACGGTGCTCATCGCCGGCGGTTCCATCGACTGCCCCAAGTGCACCCGGGGCACGGCGGTGAAGGAGCACACGCCCGGTTGGCCGGCGCGGATGTTCTGCAGCCACTGCGGCACGACGTTCTACGCCTCGCGGGCCTGAGCGACGCCCCCGAACGCACCGCGGGGAGGCGCCCTCGACAGAGCACCTCCCCGCGCGTGACGAGCTGAGGGTGAACGGAGCCTCAGAACGAGTAGGCCGCCTTCGCGCCCTGGGCCTTGGCCGACTCGAGCAGGGCGTCGTCGAGGGTCTTGGTGCCGTCCTTGGCCTTCTTCGCCAGCTCCTTCTCCACGAAGGCCTCGCGCTCCTTCGACACCGCCTGGATCTTGGCCTGAATCTCCGCGCGCTCCTTCTCCTTCTGCTCCACGAAGGCCTTCCGCTCCTCGGCCTTCATGGCCTGCATCGGGGCCGGCATCGCCGCCGCGGGGATGGCCTCGAGCTTGCCCTTCTTCTTCGCGTCGACGAGGTCCCAGTCGGCGTTGTCGTAGGCGGCGGAGGCCTTGGCGGCGGCGCGGGTGGCCCCCGAGCCCAAGGACATGCCGAACGCGTTCTTGTCCTGCGCCTCCTGGCGCGCGGCGGCGGTGGCGCCCTGGGGCCCGTAGCCGATGTAGGTCTTGTTCAGCTCGGCGTTGAGCTTGGCGAGCTGGGCGTCCTGGGGCGCGTCGACGCGGGCCACCTGGCGGTTCTGATCGATGAAGAGGTAGTTGCCGTCGGCGAGCAGCGCGGCCTCCTTCCAGCTCCCGCTGACGCCGGTGCGCTCGTCGCCCGCGTGGATGGTGTTCACCACCACGCCCTTGGAGATGGCCGCCTTCACCGCGCCGTGGAAGTCGACGGGGCCCTGGGTGAAGGGCTCGTTGCCGGCGATGTAGATGAGCTTCAGGTCGCCCTTGCGATCGCTCCAGGCGAGCTCGTTCGTGGCCTTGTCGATGACCGCGCCGCAGAACTCGCTGCCGCCATTGGTGCGCAGGTGGAAGAGGGCCTCGGAGACCTGGTCCAGGTTGGTGGTGAGCGGCACCACCTGGCGAATCCAGTTCTCCTTCTGCGCCAGCGAGTCGTTGCCGTACTCGTAGAGCGCGAGCTCGAGCGTGGGCCGCTTCCCCTCGCGGCGGGCGTTGGTGAAGGTGTTGACGATCTTCCAGAGCTGCTCGCGGGTCTGGTTGATGAGACCGTCCATGCTGCTCGAGGTGTCGAGGAGGATGGCGATCTGAATCCTCGGGTTCTCGGGGCTCGTCTCTCCAGCGAGGCAGGGCACGGCCAACAGCGCCGCGACGGACGCGGCGAGCAGAGTGAAGCGCTTCATGGGGTTCCTCGACGGGACGACGGGTGTGTGGCCTTCAACGCGCGACCTCGCGAAGCGATCTGTCGAGGCCCGGAGGGCCCGCCGGGCCAGGAAGTCCGCGCACTTCCGGGTCTCGGCGCCGTCACAGAAACGTCACGAAAGCGTTACGCCCCCGTCCGCCACATCGGCTTTGGTGCGCCGCATGGCACTTCAAGACCTGGTCCGGTTTCTCCTCCCGAAGGAAGACTCCTTCTACGGCATGCTCGAAGAGCTGGGCGCGCTCGGCCACGAGGCGGCGCAGGCCTTGTCGAAGTTCGGCATCGCGACGCAGGCCGAGACCCGCGCGCAGGTGCAGACCATCGAGCACAAGGCCGACGTGGTGGTGCGCCAGATGGAGGACGCGCTGGCGCGCACCTTCGTCACCCCCATCGACCGCGAAGACCTGCACAAGCTCACCGGCGAGCTCGACGACATCGTCGACCTGACGAACCTCACCGCGCGCGCGCTCGACCTGTACCACATCGAGAAGCCCACCGAGGCGATGACCAAGTTGATGGAGCAGCTGGTGCAGTGCACCGCCGTGGTGCGCGACGCGGTGAAGCGACTGCGGGGGCACGAGTACGAGAAGCTCATCGAGGACGCCCGCACCATTCGCCAGCTGGAGAAGAACGCCGACGCCATCTACCGCGCCGACATCTCGCGCCTCTTCTCCACGCAGCAGATCGACGTGAGGGAGCTGCTGAAGCAGAAGGAGGCGCTCGACGACCTCGAGGACGCGGTCGACCACTGCGACAACGTGGCCGACCTCCTCTCCAACCTGGCCGTGAAGCATGGTTAGCCTGCTCATCGCCGTGGTCGTGATGGCGGTGGTGTTCGACTACATCAACGGCTTCCACGACGCGGCCAACGCCATCGCCACGGTGGTCTCCACGGGGGTGTTGCCCATTCGCACCGCGGTGCTCATCGCGGCGGTGCTCAACTTCGTCGGCGCGGTGATGGGCACGGCGGTGGCCAAGACCATCGCCACCGGCTTCGCCGACCCGGCCATCGTCACCCAGGTGGTGGTGCTGTCGGCGCTCATCGGCGCGTCGGTGTGGAACCTGCTCACCTGGTGGTGGGGCATTCCCAGCTCGAGCTCGCACGCGCTCATCGGAGGTCTGGCGGGCGCGGTGGTGGCGCAGGCGGGCTTCGACGCCTTCAAGTGGGCGGCGCTGTGGAAGAAGGTGCTGGTGCCGCTGATGGCCTCGCCGACCATCGGCTTCATCGCGGCCTTCTTCCTGATGGTGGGGCTGACCTGGGTGGTGCGCGCGATGCGGCCGCGGGTGGTTCAGGAGGGCTCGCGCAAGCTGCAGCTGCTCTCGGCCTGCATGATGGCCTTCTCTCACGGCTCGAACGACGCGCAGAAGTCGATGGGCATCATCACCCTGGCGCTGTTGTCCTTCGTGGCGGCCGGTCAGGCGCTGCCGTCGTGGCTGCCGGCCTGGGTGCTGCCGGCGAGCGACAAGGTGCCGATGTGGGTGGTGACGGTGTGCGCGGGGGCCATCGCGGTGGGCACCGCCGCGGGCGGCAAGCGCATCATCAAGACGATGGGCACGAAGATCATCCGCATCACGCCGCTGCAGGGCTTCGCGGCGGAGACCAGCGGCGCGCTGACCATCATCGCGGCGAGCTCGATGGGCATTCCCGTCTCCACCACCCACTGCATCAACGCCTGCATCATGGGCGTGGGCGCCTCGAAGCGGGTGTCGGCGGTGCGCTGGGGCGTGGCCACCAACATCCTCATCGCCTGGGTGCTCACGCTGCCCGCGGCGGGCGCGATGGCCTGGCTGGTGCAGAAGGCGCTGGCGGCGGCGGTGGGCTGAGGCGACCGCGGCCGCCCGGCTCAGCCCAGCCGCTGCCTGAATTCGTCGTAGGTGTCGGCGAGCTCGCCGATGGTCGCGCCGAACCGGTGCTCCGCGATGAGCAGCATCAGATCGACGTGGCAGAGCTCGCTGCGATCGCACTGGCAGATGAGGAAGACGTCCTCGTGCCGCGACCGCTCGGCGAGCCGGGCGAGCTCCGTCAACGCGGCCTCGCCGAGCTCGAAGCGCCGCTGGTACTGGGCGCCCTCGAACGAGGCGTTCTGGTCTCGAGACTGCTTCTTCAGCTCGCGGTAGTCGGCGAAGAGGTCGGCCGCCGGCGAGAGGCTCGCCATGTACTCCGAGATCAGCTCTCGCGCGAGGAAGCGCGGATAGACCCGCATCGACACGACCAGGTGCCCGTCCTTCCGAGTCACCCTCCCGCTCTTCACGTCGGCCACCGTCGCGCGTCGCAGCATCGGGCCGACGGAACCAGAAGACGCCGATGATTGCGAGACGTTCCGAAGGTGGTCGCGGGCGGCGGTTACAGCGCGAGGCCGACCAGCAGCACCACGTCGACCCGATGATGGGGCTTCGCGGCGAAGAGCGCCGGGCACCACGTCGGGGCGAGCCTCACGCTGAACCAGGAGCCGAACCACCGCTCGACGGAGAGGCTGAGCTCGGGCGCGAGAACCACGTGGCCGCTCTGGGGGTCGTCTGCGAGCCCAAGGAAGCCCCCGCGAGCGCCGAGGCCGGCCTCGAGCCAGAGCGCAGCCGTCGAAGGCTGCCATCGAGCGGAAGCGCCCAGGGAGAGGCTGCCCTCCGCCGCGCTGAACGGGTTTCTATCGAAGCCCCGCCAGAGGCGAAACGACGCGTACCCCGAGAACGGACCGCCGAGGTCCTTCGAGAGTCGCACCTGCTGCATCAGCCCGAGGGTGATGGCGTCCGCGCGGGCGGCGGCGACCGGGCCGGCGCCGGCCTCGAGGCGCAGGCCGAAGCCCACCGCGCCTCGTTGGGAAGTCGGTGCGGACGCGCTCAGCTCCGTGTCGGGCGCCCGCGATGCTCCCGACGCCACGCCCGACAGCAGCGCGCAAAGGAGCGCGGCGCGGACGGTGAGACGGCCGAGAGCACGCAGCTGAGACATGGCGGCCTTCTGACCCGTGCCGGAGGAGGAGGGCCCCTGAACGAGGCCCTCCCTCGAGGCGCGGTGAGGCGCCGGTTACTGCGCGATCAGCGAGACGGCGTCGAGGTACATGCCGCTGGAGTGGCTGCCGTCGAGGTACACCGCGCAGAACACGGTGACGGTGGTGCCGGCGAGCGAGGCGGCGTCCACGGTGGCCGAGGTGTACGTCTGGCTGTTGGTGATGGTGTCGAACAGGGTCTTGAGCGACGAGCCGCCCAGCGACCGCAGCTCGCAGTACTGCCGGTCGTGCCCGACGGTGGCGAAGTTGGTGTCGGGCGAGTAGGCGGCGGAGAACGTCACCTGCGTCACGCCCGCGGGGATCTGCACGTCCTGGGACAGCGACGACGTGCCCGAGAGAGCCGAGGTGAGCCCGGGGCTGGGAGCGCCGAGGCGGGCCGCGCAGCTCCCGTCGGTCACCGGCGAGGTCACCGTCGTCGGCATGGTGGTGCCGCTGGAGGGGTTGAAGCGCCAGCCTTCGAGCGAGCAGCCGGCCGAGCCCTCGAAGCCACCGTTCGCGATGAGCTGGCCGGAGGCCTGCGAGAGCCGCAGGTTCACGTTGGAGGTGATGCCGGGGTAGGTGGTGACGGTGACGCGCGCCGAGCCGAAGTCCATCTTGCCGTCGGCGTTGTTGTCGACCGGGCCGGCGACGACCGTGATCGACAGGCCGGCGTAGTCACCGGGCAGGTCGTGGAGCTGGAAGGTCCCGTCGGTGGCCGAGACGGCGATGGCGATGCTCTCGAAGCCCAGGCTTCGCAGGTCCGCCGAGACGCGCGCGCCGACGATGGGGGTGCCGCCGTAGGTCTTCACGGTGCCGGCGATGGTCGCGTTCGCGGGGACGAGCTTCTGGTCGTACTCGACCACCACGTTCGACGACGGGAAGTTGCCCGCCGAGGCCGGAATCACGACCGTGGCGATGCGCTTGACGTAGCCCGTCTTGCTGAAGGTGAGGCGGTAGCTGCCGGCGGGCATGGCGGTGAAGACGTAGGCGCCGGCCGCCGTGGTCACGGACTTGGGCTGCCCATCGGACAGGAGCGCGACGGTGGCGCCGTCGATGTTCGAGCCGTCGAGCCCGTCGGTGACGTAGCCCTGAATGGTCCCCGTCGGCTTCGAGTTCGCCTGGACGGACGTGACGGTGTCCGCCGGCAGGCCCGTGGAGCCGTCCGTGCCCGTGGAGGCAACGGGTCCGCACGCCGTGAACGCCACCGTGAAACACACCGTGAACCAAGTCGTGAAACGCATCGTTTTACCCCTCGCGTAAGTGGAACTGTCCGCACGTAGTTGATTCGTTCCAGACGGTCAACGGTTGGCTTCACCTGGGCGACGGTCAGCCTCGCCGGCTCCACCTTCGACCGAGCCACGGCCCGACGCCCAGCTGAACCAGGCACGGGAGGGCGAGCACGACGCCGGTGCGGAGATCGGGGGCTCGAGCGAGGCCGGCGGCCGCCATGAGCACGATGACGGCGGGCCGCGCGAGCGTGAACGGCCCCAGCACGGCGAGGCTGGCCAGCGAGCGGACGTCGGCCTCACCGAGGGCCCACGCGGCGAGGGCCGACAGCATCAGCGCGGCGTAGCCGAGGGCGATGGCGGCGGGGAGCGCGAAGGCCTCAGCGAGCGCCTCGAGGCGGAGCCCCGCTCCGAGCACCCACGAAGCCATCCACGCCGAGGCCAGGGCCATGACGAAGGCGCCGGCGCGCACTCCCCGGCGAATGGCGGCTCGGTAGAGCTCGTCCTTGAAGACGCGCCCGTCCCGACCCGCGGCGTCGCGGAAGCCGGCGAACCCGGCGTCGATCAGCGCGAGCAGCGCCGCGGCGGCGAAGACGGCGGGCGTCACGAGGGCTCCGCGAGGCGCGCGGCGAGCGGGCCCAGCGCGCCCTCGAACGTGGGGAAGAGCTCGGCGCGGACGCCGATCACCGCGTGGAGGGGCCGCACGAGCACCTCCCACCACGAGCTCGCGCCATCGAAGCTCCGGCAGGTGAAGCCCGTCGACGCCGCGGCGCGCAGGAGCGTGGCCCGGCTGTGTGTTCGCGCCGCCGAGACGACGCCGTCGTGGCGCACCAGCGGCTCGCGCATGCGCGCCTGGTGGAAGATCCAAGAGCCGATCGGCGACAGCCAGGACGGCTGGGTGTCGAAGTGAATGAAGGCCTGAGCCGCGCGCTGGCCCTCGAAGAACCGGGCGAGCTCGTCGCCTCGAACGTGGTGCAGGACCCCGGTGGAGAGGAACACGTGCGCCGGCTCGGCGAGCGTGAAGGCGTTCGCGGCGAAGAGCTCGCAGTCGAGGTGCTCCTCGTCGGCGAGCGCGCGCGCGTGGCGAACCAGTGCCACGTTCATGTCACAGCCGAGGAGCTTCACGTCGCGTCCCAGGCGACCGAAGGCCGCGAGCGCGCGGACGAGGTAGCCAGTCCCACAGCCGACGTCGACGATGCGATAGGGCCCCGGCACTTGGCGGCTGCGCAGCGCCGTCAGGAGCGGCGAGAGGATTCGGCGGATGCGATCGACCTGCAGGAACTCCTCGCTCAAGCGCTGCAGCTCGGTGTGCGCGCGCACCAGGATGGCGTCGCAGGTGGCCTCGTCGAGCACGCCGTCCTTCGCGGGCAGCGCCCCCACGAAGCGCGCCCCCCAGGCGTCGCCGCTCGCCTCGAGCCGCCGCACCACCTCGGCCTGCCGCACCGGCCGTCGCACGAGCGTGCGCGGGTCGTAGTCGACGATCAGATCGGAGATCTCGAGCCGCTCGCGCGGGCGCATGGGCCTCGAAAGCTCCACGGCGAGCGCGGCCTGGCGCCCGTGGACTTCAGGGCCCAGGGTCGGCGTGTTCATGGAGCCCTGTACGACGGGACGGAGAACCGGTTTCGCTGGCTCCCACGGGAGGGAGGCGGCGCGGACGGAAGAGCGAGGCGCCGAGTGGGAGGCCGACGCCGCACGATCTGCGCTTGGAGCGAGCTGGGCGAGGCGCCGCGCGGTTGGGCTTGCGCGGGCAGGCTAGTCGCGTAGACGTTTCGGAGCAGCGACGGCTGTCGAGGGAGAGCCCATGCCTCGAGCGCGCCACCAGAACGGCGAACGGCATCGCAGCAGCCGCGGCGGGTGGCTGCGTGCCGCGGTGATGGGCGCGGACGACGGCGTCGTCTCGACGGCCAGCGTGATGCTCGGGGTGGCGGCGGCGTCCAGCTCGCCGCTGGCCGTCCTGGTGGCCGGCGTGGCGGGCCTGGTGGCCGGCGCCGCGTCGATGGCCGCCGGGGAGTTCGTCTCGGTCAGCTCCCAGGGCGACGCCGAACGGGCGGACATCGCCCGGGAGAAGCAAGAGCTGGCGTCGGACCCGGCGGGGGAGCTCCGCGAGCTCGCGGGGATCTACCGGAGGCGCGGGCTGGACGCGGAGCTCGCGCGCCAGGTCGCCGAGCAGCTCACGGCCAAGAGCGAGCTGGACGCGCACCTGCGCGATGAGCTCGGAATCCAAGCTGCCACTCGGGCGCGCCCGCTCCAGGCGGCGCTGGTCTCGGCGGCCAGCTTCGCCTCGCTCGCCACGCTGCCGATCGCGGCGCAGCTGGTGGTGCCGGCCGCCTGGCGAACCGCGGCCATCGTGGGGACGGCGCTGCTCAGCCTGGCGCTCTTGGGTGGGTTGGGCGGCCACCTCGGTGGGGCGCCGGTGCTCCGCGCCGCCACTCGGGCCGTGGCCGGCGGCGGCTTCGCCATGGCCGTCACCGCGCTCGTCGGCCGCCTGCTGGGGGTGGTCGTCGGCGGGTGATGTGCGGCGGGCCAGAGCCGCGGAATGGAATCAGAAGGCGAGACCCGCGGTGAGCCTGGCCAGGAACTCGAACGTGGGGAAAGTCGGTTGGGTCGAGAACGGCAGGCCACCGCCGAGCACGAAGCGGATCGAGGTCGAGGCCGTGGGGGCGAGCTCGTAGCCGCCGAGCAGGTAGGCGCCGAAGCCGTCCGGGGCGACGCGGAGCGGGCTGTGCAGGCCGCGGAAGAGGCCCAGCTCGGCGACGGGACCCGAGGCGCCGAGCGGCTGCGCTCCCCATTGAAGGCCGGCGTAGCCACCGAAGCCGAGGCCCGGGACGTAGCCGCCGCTGAGGCCAGCGCCCCAGTGACCGGGGCGGAGCTCGAGCTCGCCGCCGAGGCCGTAGGCCCAGCCAGCGCGGACGGCGAAGGAGCGCACGGCCGGCGGTGGGGCGTCGGTCGTCTCGGCGTGGCACGGGGTTGAGCCCGCGAGGACCGAGCCGAGCGCGAGGTGACGCCGAAGCATGGGAACCTTCTGGACCGACGCCGGCGGCGCGTCAACCCGGCGCCGGGGAGAGCGCCGGCCGGCTCGCGGGAGGCTCCACCGGTCGGCTATGAAAGGGACCATGCCTCGCGCCCGGGTGCTCCTCGTTCTTCTCGCCGGCTCGTGGCTCGGGTGTCCTGGGCCTGCGACGACGTCGAGCGACGCCGGCTGCGACGGCACGGCGCTCGCCGACGGAGGCTGCCGGCGCACCGGCTGGCGGGAGTGCAGCGGCTCCTTCGAGCCTGGACCGGACGGCATCTGCCGGGAGCTCGCCGCGGCCGGCCCCTGCGCCGATGGCACCTACCCGCTGCTCGGCCAGCGCGAGTGCCAGCCGCTGGGGTTCGTGCAGTGTCCCGCGGGCTTCGCGCTCCAGCCGGCGCACAGCGGTTGTGAGGCGGTGGTGCCCGCGGCGGCCTGCACCGGCGCCACCCGCGAGTCGTTCGGGCAGAGCGCCTGCGTCCCCGTCGGCGACTGCGGCGCGGCGTTTCCTCCCGCCGGCGCCACGCTCTTCGTCGACGCCCGCTTCACCACCACCGACGCCACGCACTTCAAGACCATCGGCGCGGCGCTCACCGCGGCCCCGGCCGGAGCCGTCGTCGCCGTGGAGGCAGGCACCTACCTCGAGGGCGCGTGGCCGAAGCGGCCGGTGACGGTGGTGGGCCGGTGTCCCGAGCAGGTGAAGCTCGACGGGAGCGCGCTCGGCGTGCCGGGCGTCTACAGCGTGGGCGTGAAGGGCGTCACCGTGCGCGGCGTCACGCTCGTCGGGCACTTCCAGGGCGGCCGGGTGCAGGCGGGAGGCACGCTGACGCTGGAGGACGTCGTCATCGAGAGCCCGCGCCTGTCCGGGCTCATCGCGTGGCAGGCCGGCTCGGAGCTGACCGCGCGGCGGGTGGTGGTGCGGGGGACGCAGCCGAGCGGCGGCGGGAGCTTCGGCGCCAACGCCGACGAGGGCGGCCAGCTGGTGCTGGAGGACGTGGTGGTGCGCGACGGCACCGACGCGGCGCTGGTGGCCAGCGCGCCCGCCGCGCCGGGGAGTCAGGTCTCGCTCACCCGGTTCATCGCCATGGACAACCAGGGCCCGGGCCTCATCGCCGCGGGCGGGCGCATCACCGGGACGAGCGTGCTGGTGGCGCGGGCCCGCGAGAACGCGCTCGGCGCCGACGGGAGCGACTCCAGCATCGAGCTCACCTCCGCCGAGCTGTCGGGCACGGTGAGCCTGGGCTCGCCGACGGCGCGAGGTCTCTCGGTGACGAGCGGCGCGAAGGTGACGCTGCAGTCGGCCACGGTGTCGGAGAACGATCTCGCCGGAGCGGTGGCCGAGCTCGGAGCGTCGCTCTTCGCCCGCGACTCCACCTTCGAGTACGGCCGGCCTGGACACGACGGCGACTTCGGCCTCGGCGTCGGCGTGTACAGCGGAGGGACGGCCGAGCTCACCCGCTGCGCGCTCGTCTCCAACAGCTACTACGGCCTCGACGTGCAGGACCCGGGCTCGTCGGCGCGGGTCGATCGGCTGGCGGTGGTGGGCACGCGGCCGAGCGGCGCCGGAGTCCTCGGGCGCGGAGTCAACGTCGAGCTCGGCGCCACCCTCACGGCCAACGACGTCGCGCTCCTGGCGAACGCGTCGGAGGGGCTGCTTTTGCGCAACGCGGGGCCCACGGGTCCGCCGGCGCACGGCGAGGTCAGCCGGCTCCTGGTGCGGGACACGGCGCCCTCGGGGGACGGCCAGTGGGGGCTGGGCGTGTCGGTGAACCACGGCGCGAGCCTGGTGCTGACCGACGCGGCGCTGGTGGGGAACCACGACGTGGGGTTCTTCATGAACGACTTCCGCACCAACGCCGGAGTGCTGGCGTCAGCGACGGTGACGAACCTGGTGGTGCGCGGGACGCAGATGACCAGCCAGGGCGACCACGGCCTCGGCGTCCTCAACGGCGGAGTGCTGTCGCTCACCAACGCCGCGGTGGTGTCCAACGCGAGCTTCGGGGTGCTCGTGGCGAATCCCGGCAGCGCGCTCGAGGCGAAGAGCGTGTCGGTGGTGGACGTGCAGCCCGACGGGCACGGGGGCTTCGGTCACGCCTTCGTCGGGCTCAGCGGAGGCACGGCGCGGCTGTCCGACGTCGAGCTCCGCGGCGCGGTGGTGGGCCTGGCAGCGCAGAGCTACGGGGTGTCGGTGAACGGGTCGCGCATCAGCGACAACCAGGTGGGCGTGCACGTGCAGGGAGACTCGACGCTGGCGACGGCGCCGGTGGCCGCGGCGCCGAAGGGGTCCGAGGTGGTCATCAGCGAGGACACGGTGGTGGTGGACAACGCGGCGCGGACGGGGACGGGCATGGTGCCGCTGCCGGCCGCGGCGATCACGCACGGGCGGTGAGCGAAGTCGGCGCGCGTCACCCGCGGCAGGACGTCAGCGCCTGCAGCGGGAACGGGCACCGTGCTGCGTGGCCCGCGAGACCTGATCACCCGCGTTCGTGACGAAGGTATCGGCGCGATGGTAGGCGCCAGCGCCATGCCTTTCCTCCGCGCACTCGGGTCGTCGTTCCTGCTGGTCCTCGCCGGCTGCACGCACGGCATGTCGCCGATGCACCACGGAGAGGGGATGCACCACCGCTTCGACGATCCGGCCGCGTGGGCGGCGCGGTTCGACGATCCCGGGAGGGACGCGTGGCAGAAGCCGGACGAGGTGATCCGCGCGCTCGCGCTGCCGCCGGGCGCGAAGGTGGCCGACGTGGGCGCGGCGACGGGGTACTTCACGGTGCGGCTGGCGCGCGCGGTGCCCTCGGGGAGGGTGTTCGGCGTCGACGTGGAGGCCAGCATGGTGAAGTACCTCGAGGAGCGCGCCCAGAAGGAGGGCCTGGGGAACGTGACCGGCGTCGTCGGCGGGACGAGCAGCCCCAACCTGCCGGAGGCCGTGGACCTGGTGCTCCTGGTGGACACCTACCACCACGTCGGCGACCGGCCGGCCTACTTCCGCGGCGTGGCGAAGAGCCTGCGTCCCGGTGGGCGGGTGGCGATCATCGACTTCCGCCGCGGCCAGCCCATGGGCCCTCCCGACGAGCACAAGGTGCCGGCGGATCAGGTGAAGGCCGAGCTCGCGGAGGCCGGGTACACGCTGGTGGCCGAGCACGGGTTCCTGCCGAACCAGCACTTCGTGGTGTTCGCGGTGAAGTGAGGCGGCGCGATCGGAGTGCCGGGCTCTCGTGCCGAGTCACCGCGTCCACCGCCAAGAATCGCTGCTCCACGTGGCGTCCGGTCCTTCCGCGAGCACCGGGTCGAGAAACGCCAGCACCGCCTTGGTGACGCCGCCGAGCGTGGGCCAGGGAAGCTCATCCTCCTTCGCGATCGCGGCGTAGGGGGCGCCCCAGGCGTCCATGGGTTCGGACACTCGCGATGGCAGCGAGTGCGTCTTCCGGAACGAGAACGTCTGGTCGAGCGCGGCTCGGAGTCGCTTCGCTCGAAGAGGCTTGGCCATCGCGAGCAGCGCGAGATCGGGGAGGTCCTTGACGCGCGTGTTCGGTCGAGCCCTGGGAAGCGTGTACGCATGCAGCTTCTCGGCGATGTGGGTCTCCACGGGGTACAGCCACACCTTCGGCGGCGCGATGCCGGCGAAGCCGAGGAGATCGTCGGCGACGGCGCGCTCGGGGTCGCCCAGCATGGGATCGCCGAACGCGACGTCGACTCCGAACGGTTGGCCGTAGAGCCTGCCGGCGAGCCGGCACTCCGCGCGAAAGCGATGGCCTTCGTAGCGGACGCCGTCGTTCTGGATCTTCGGCTGGTCGCGGTCGGGCACGACCTCGAAGGTGAGGAAGTCGCCGAGGTCACGGCGCCCCACCTCCTGCAGCCGTACCAGCGCCTGAGGGGGCGAGCCGGTCATGCGCAGATCGATGTCCTTGGTCGTGCGTGCCCGCTCGAGGCGCAGCTCGAGGACGAGCCCACCCTTGAGCGTCGCGGCATCACCGAGAATCGCGTCCACGCGCGCGAGGAAGCGGTCGAACACCAGGAGCTGCCGCCTTCTCGCGAATCCTGCGCCGCTCTTCGACGCCCCGCGGAGGCGCTGTTCGAGGGCTTGCTTGAAGGCCTCCGGTGAGGCGCAGGACTTTGGCTTCACTCGGCGAGACCTCCGTAGGGTTCGAGTGCGGCCTTGACGTCACGGAGGTCGCGTCGCCTGACGAGCCCTCGCCGGAGGGCTTGTTGGGCGGCCTGCCGGAGGAGGTCGGGCGCGAGGCCTTCCTTGGCACAGTCGTTGAGCGTTCGCCGAGCGCTGGTGGTCGGAACCGCTCCGAACCAGGCGCGGTCCTCCGGAGGGACGTCCGAGTAATGGAGCGTGACGTTCGGAGGCACGCGAAAGCGGCGCTGGCGCCAGGCGGCCGGGAGCGTGAGGTGTACGCGGGCCGGCAGGGCGTCGGAGAGGCCGTGCAGCGCGAGCGCGGTGTGGTGGGAGACGATTCCGACCCGATCGGACCAGAGCCAGGCAGCGACGAGGTCCTCGTGTTCACCCGCCGGGAAGTGCACGAGGCGGTAGATGCCCCGGGAGACGCGGACGGCCTTTCCAGCGTGGAGGTGGTGGATCAGGAGTTGCGGCGAGTAGCCGGCCTCAGCGGCTTGTCGGGTCGAGAAGAGCCCCTCTTGAGACGCAGCGGTCTCGTACAGGCGGTCCCAGTCAGGACGCGATGGCCGTTTGGGGCGCATTGCACGAAACGTAAGTTCACCTTTAGTTTCGTGCAAAGGCATCGAACGGCGGAAACCGGGGAGAATCGATTCACCCTGGGCTCCTTCGTGCCTGGTACGAGGTCTCTGGCACCTGCAAGGGGCAGGCGGGTCAATGCTTCTCGGCGAGGGGGCGGCACGGGGCAAACATCGGCTCAAGCTCCGACGCGTATCGAGACGCGGTGCCCGGGTCCTTCCCGGCCGCCAGTGAGATTTCGAGCCACCGTGACGGCTTCATGTGCTCGACCACTCCGCGCTCGAGGCACTCGCAGAATGCGGGGCCGGCGTTCAGTGGGACGCAGCTCCTGCGAAGGAACTCCCTCTTCTCCTCGGTCCACGTGTCCCGCTTCCGGAGCGCGTTGACCACGGAGACCGTGGCGCCGGCCAGGAAGGAGAACGCCATGAAGCCACCGATGACACGCATGAAGCGAACTGCCGGATTCGTTGTCTGCATTGAGTCCCCCGTGCGCCGTCGGTCGTGCGGACCAGCATACCGCACGGTCGGGAGCGGCAGCGGTCGCACCAATGGAGCGAGGACCCTCGCAGAGCATGGGAGGTCGCTCGGCCTTGCTGCATGCGGGTCGTTCCGATCTTCGCTTGTGGCGGCACTTCCATCGGGTCGCGCCCAGAATCACGTGATCGAGGAGCTTGAGCCAGAGCATCGGAGCCGCGCGGGCGAACTGGCGAATCACCTCCCGGTCCTGGAACGACGGCTCACCAGCTCGAAGGCGGCCTCGACCGCTCGCCTGGGCACCAGGGCCCTCAGCACCGGGCCGCGCAGGCCGCCAGACGCCCTTCGCCGGACGGTTACCCCCGTCCAGCTTCCCAAGCTCAGGGTCGTCGGCCGTAAGTGCTTTCGCGACGAACCTCGACTATCCACCCGCGAGTGCCCGGCCTGACCCTCCTCCGCGACGCGGAGCTCTTCGATCCCTCCCCCCGAGGGCGCTGCGATCTCCTCATCGGCGGCGGTGAGCTTCTCGCCATCGCCCCGAAGCTCTCCGCACCCTCCGACGTCCCCTGCGAGACCGTCGACCTCGAGGGCGCCACCGTCGTCCCCGGCTTCATCGACTGCCACCTCCACCTCACCGGCGGCGGCGGCGAGTCCGGCCCGGCCTCCCGCGTCCCGCGCCTGCTCCTCCACTCCCTCACCTCCGCCGGCGTCACCACCGCGGTCGGCCTCCTCGGCACCGACGGCACCACCCGCTCGATGGCCGACCTGGTCGCCACCACCCTCGGCCTGCGCGAAGAGGGCCTCTCCGCCTTCTGCTGGACCGGCTCCTACCAGCTCCCCCTCGTCACCCTCACCGGCTCGGTCCGCTCCGACGTCACCTTCGTCGACCCCATCATCGGCGTGGGCGAGCTGGCCCTCTCCGACCACCGCTCCTCCCAGCCCACCTTCGACGAGCTCCTCCGCGTCGCCTCCGACTGCCACGTCTCGGGGCTGATGAGCGGCAAGGCCGGCCTCCTCCACCTCCACCTGGGCGACGGCAAGCGCGGCCTCGCCCTCGTCAAGCGAGCCCTCGACGAGACCGAGCTGCCCGCCCGCGTCTTCCACCCCACCCACGTCAACCGCCAGCCCGCGCTCTTCGAAGAGGCCCTCGCGCGCTTCCTCGCCTCCGGCGCCCCCAAAGACCGCCTCACCTGCTCCTCCGACGGCGGCGGCTGCCTGCCCACCTTCGGCCCCGACGGCCGCCTCGTCGCCATGGACGTCGGCCGCCCCAGTAGCCTCCTCGAGACCCTGCGCGAGCTCGTCGCCCGAAAGCTCCCCCTCGAGGACGCCCTGCCCGCCTTCACCTCCAACGTCGCCTCCCTCCTGCGGCTCCCCAGAAAGGGCAGGCTCACCCCCGGCGCCGACGCCGACCTGGTCGTCCTCGACGCGAAGCTCGCCCTTCACTCCGTGATGGCGCGAGGGCGGTTCCATGTGCGAGACGGGAAAGCCCAGGTCCGGGGCACGTTCGCCTAAGGCCCTCTCAGAGCATCGACATCATGTGTCCAGCCAAGGTCCATCCCGACAAGAAGCGCGGCGCCATCGTCCCCATCGGAGGCGCCGAGGACAAAGAAGGTGACGCGGAGATCCTCCGCAAGTTCGTCGAGGTCTCCGGCGGCAAGAAGGCCCGGGTGGTGATCATCCCCACCGCCTCGAGCCTCGAGGACACCGGCAAGCGCTACGAGAAGCTCTTCAAGAAGCTCGGCGCCCAGGAGGCCCGCGCGGTGCCGGTCTTCGCCCGCGCCGACGCCGGCAAGGAGGAGTGGCTCGCCTACATCGACAGCGCCGACGCCATCTTCGTCACCGGCGGCAACCAGCTGCGGCTGTCGACCATCCTCGGCGGCACGCCCATGGCCAAGGCCATTCGCGCCGCCAACGCCCGCGGGGTGTCGGTGGGAGGCACCAGCGCCGGCGCCGCCATCTTGAGCGAGCACATGATCGCCCACGGCTCCGAGGGCAACACCCCCAAGGTCGGCATGGTGACCCTGTCTCCGGGCTTCGGGCTCACCAACCGCTTCATCATCGACCAGCACTTCCGCCAGCGCGACCGCATGGGCCGCCTCCTCACCGCCCTGGCCTACAACCCCTTCGCGGTGGGCCTGGGCCTCGACGAAGACACCGCCGCCTTCATCGACGGGACCAAGCTGACGGTGGTGGGCAAGGGCGCCCTCACCCTGGTCGACGTGTCCGAGCTCGAGCACTCCTCCCTGGCCGAGACGCAAGAGGGCAAGCCCGTCTCGCTCATCAACGTGCGCACCCACATCCTGGTGCAGGGTGGCACGTTCGATCTCGAGACCCGCAAAGCCACCGCCTGATTCCCTACACGTGGGCTGACCCGAGGTTGGGCTAGCTTCCAGAAGACCACACCATGAAGGTCACCGAAACCCGCGTCTACCGCGGCCCCAGCCTCTACGCGCACTTCCCCGTGATGCGCGTCACCATCGATCTCGACAAGCTCGAGGACTGGCCGAGCGCCAAGATCCCCGGCTTCAACGACGCCCTGCTCGCCGCGCTGCCGTCGCTCGAGGCGCACACCTGCTCCTACGGCGCCGAGGGCGGCTTCATCCGCCGCCTCACCGAGGACGGAGGCACCTGGCTCGGCCACGTCTTCGAGCACGTCGCCATCGAGCTGCAGCAGCTCACCGGCGCCAAGGTCGTCTTCGGCAAGACCCGCGCCGAGGGCCGGCGCGGTCGCTACCACGTCGTCTACGAGTACGAGGAAGAGCGCGTCGGGACGGCGGCGGGCGAGCTGGCGCTGCGGCTGTTGCACCACCTGCTCCCGGTGGAGCTGCGCCCCAAGGACGCCGAGGTGCCGGCCACCTTCGACTTCAAGAAAGAGGTCGAGGAGCTCATCGACTTCGCCCAGCGCCGCCAGCTCGGGCCGTCCACCGCGTCGCTGGTGCGCGCGGCGGAGGCTCGCGACATCCCCTGGATGCGGCTCAACGACTACAGCCTCATCCAGCTCGGCCACGGCAAGTACCAGCAGCGCATTCAGGCCACGGTGACGTCGAACACCCGGCACATCTCGGTGGAGATCGCCTCCGACAAGGAGGAGACCAACCGCATCCTGGGCGACCTCGGGCTCCCGGTGCCGCGCCAGCGCCTCGCCCGCTCGGCCGACGGCTGCGTCGCCGCCGCCGAGCGCCTGGGCTACCCGGTGGTGGTCAAGCCGCTCGACGCCAACCACGGCCGCGGCGTGTCGCTCGACCTGAAGACCGCCGACGAGGTGAAGAAGGCCTTCGAGCGCGCCCGCGAGCACTCCCGCAGCGTGGTGGTGGAGAACTTCCTCACCGGCTTCGATCACCGGATGCTGGTCGTCGGCGGCGAGCTCATCGCGGTGGCCAAGCGCGTGCCCGGTCACGTGGTGGGCGACGGCGAGCGCACCGTCGCGCAGCTCATCGACGTGGTGAACAGCGACCCGCGCCGCGGCATCGGCCACGCGAAGGTGCTCACCCGCCTCGAGCTCGACGCCCAGGCGGAGACCATGATGGCCAAGAAGGGCGTCACCCGTGACACGGTGCTGCCCCGGGGCGAGGTGCTCTACCTGCGCGGCACCGGCAACCTCTCCACCGGCGGCACGGCCATCGACCTGACCGACGTGGTGCACCCCGACAACCGGGACATGGCGGTGCGGGCGGCCAAGGCCATCGGCCTCGACGTGTGCGGCGTGGACTTCATCTGCCCCGACGTCTCCCAGAGCTACCGCGACGTGGGCGGCGGCATCTGCGAGCTGAACGCCGCGCCGGGCTTCCGCATGCACGTGGCGCCCACCGAGGGCAAGCCGCGCGACGTGGCCGGCCCGGTGATGGACATGCTCTTCCCCAAGGGCTCGCCCTCGCGCATCCCCATCGCGGCGCTGACCGGCACCAACGGCAAGACGACCACCGCGCGCATGCTGGCGCACATTCAGAAGATGGCCGGGCACACCGTCGGCCTCACCACCACCGACGGCGTGTACATCGACGGCGAGCGCACCGTGGCCGGCGACATGACCGGGCCGCAGTCGGCGCAGATGGTGCTGCGCGACCCGAGCGTGGACCTGGCGGTGCTGGAGACGGCGCGCGGCGGGCTCTTGCGCGCGGGGCTCGGCTACCCGAGCTGCAACGTGGGCGCGGTGTTGAACGTCGCCTCCGATCACCTCGGCCTGGGCGGCATCGACACGCTCGAGCAGCTCGCCGAGCTCAAGCGCATCCTCATCGAGGTGGCGAGGGACTGCGCGGTGCTCAACGCCGACGATCTCCACTGCCTGCGCATGGGTGATCACACCAAGGCGGCGCGCATCGCCTGGGTGACGATGAACCCCAAGCAGGAGCTGGTGCGGCAGCACATTCGCGCCGGCGGGCTGGCCGCGGTGCTCGAGGAGGGCATCAACGGCCACATGATCACGCTCTACGACAAGGGCGCGCACGTCCCCTTGCTCTGGACGCACCTCATCCCCGCGACCATCGAGGGCAAGGCGCTGCACAACGTGCAGAACGCCATGTTCGCCGCGACGATGGCCTACGCGATGGGCGTGAAGGTCGAGAACATCCGCCAGGGCCTGAGGACCTTCGACAACTCCTACTTCCAGGTGCCGGGGCGCACCAACGTCTTCGACAAGCACCCGTTCAAGGTGCTGTTCGACTACGGCCACAACCCGGCGGCGGTGCGCGCGATGACCGAGCTCGCCCAGCGCCTGGAGTGCGCCGGGCGGCGGATCTGCGTGCTCGCCGCTCCGGGAGATCGCCGCGACGAGGACATTCGCGACATCGCGCGGGCCGCCTGCGCGGGCTTCGATCACTTCATCCTGCGCCGGGACGACAACCTGCGCGGCCGTGGGCCCGACGACGTGCCGCGGCTGATGGAGGCTGAGCTGAAGGCCCTGGGCGTGCCGGCGGACCGAATGCAGGTGATTCCGGACGAGCAGGCGGCCATCGACGCGGGGCTGCGCATGGCCCGGCCCGGAGACCTCGTGCTCGTCTTCGCCGACGTCATCTCGCGGAGCTGGAAGCAGATCATCTACTTCAAGCCCGAGCACGGCGCGGGTGGTGGCGCGGCCGACGCTCGCGGGGCGAAGAGACCGCCGGTCGCGGCGCCGAGCGTCGCCGACGCGGCCGGGGAAGCGCTGCTCGCCGGGGCCGAGGTGATTCAGGACGAGCGCGGCGTGCGGCTGGCCCGGCCGCACGACGACTGACCTCCGTTCACCATTGAGCGGAGTCGAAGGGTGCCGAAGTCAGTTCGCGGTGGTCGGCAGGCTTCGACGTCGCTCAGCCTGAACGGGAACGAGAGAGCGAGACGATGCGCCTCGAAGACGCGCGCAGACTGACCGGACCCAACCTGCTCGGGAGCGGGCCGCTCGTCGTCGCCGAGCTGGTGCTCGAGCCGAACGAGCGCGCCGGCGACGCGGTGGCGGCCTGGCTCGGCGAGCTGAACCGCCTGCGCGGGGCCTTGGGCCTCGGGGCGGTCACGGCGTCGCGGGTGCGAGCGAGCCGAGGGTTCGTGGCCGTCGCCTTCGAGGCGCCGCTCGACGAGCTGATGGCCGGCGCCGAGGCCGCGGAGTGGGCCGGCCTGAGCGCCGCGGAGCTGTCGGCGGGCCGGCCGGCGCTGCCGCTCGAGCCGAAGCGCGCGGAGCTCGCGGCGATGCTCTCGAGGGACCGGAGCCCGCGCCTGCGCGAGCTCGCCACCGAGGCCGCCCGGCGGGGCGTGCCGTTCCTCTGGGACGACGCCGAGGTGAGCCTCGGCCACGGGCGGCGCTCGGTGACGTTCCCCTTGCGCGAGCTGCCGGCGGCGGACGCGGTGGCGTGGGAGCGCCTCGGCGCGGTGCCGATCGCGCTGGTGACGGGCACCAACGGGAAGACCACCTCCACGCGGCTGTTGGCGCGCATGGTCTCCGAGGCGGGGCGCGCGGCGGGGTTCTGCTGCTCGGACGGCATCTCCATCGGGACGCGCACGCTCAAGGACGGGGACTGGACGGGGCCGGCCGCGGCCCGCCTGGTGCTGCGCGACGCGGAGGTCGAGGTGGCGGTGCTGGAGACGGCGCGAGGGGGCATCTTGCGGCGGGGCCTGGCGACCGAGGCCTGCGACGCGGCGCTGATCACCAACATCAGCGACGACCACCTGGGCACCTACGGCATCGACGATCTCGACGCGATGGCCGAGGTGAAGGCGGTGGTGGCGAAGGCGGTGCGTCCCGGAGGCACGGTGGTGCTCAACGCCCGCGACCCGCGCCTGATGGCCCTGGCGCCCCGGTTTGGCGCGGCGGTGACGGTGTTCGCCGACCTGGAGCGCGACGAGGCGGCGGCGGGCGCGGTGCGGGCCCACCTCGAGC
This sequence comes from Archangiaceae bacterium, assembly GCA_037443525.1. Lineage (GTDB taxonomy): Bacteria > Myxococcota > Myxococcia > Myxococcales > Myxococcaceae > JBBIOE01. Next base: position 24,202 of record JBBIOE010000075.1, read on the forward strand.
GCGGAGGACGGGCGGTGGTGGCGCGCGGGGGCGAGCTGCTCGAGCTCGACGGAAGGGTGGAGTCGAAGCTCCTGCCGGTCGCCCGGGTGCCCATCACCTTCGGCGGGGCGGCCCGCTACAACGTGGAGAACGCGCTCGGCGCGGTGGCGATGGCCCGGGGCCTCGGCGTGGAGACGGCGGCCATCGTGCGCGCGCTCACGGGCTTCGTCGACAACCCGGGTCGCGGCGAGACGCGCGAGCTCGGCGGGGTGACGGTGTTCATCGACTTCGCGCACAACCCCGACGGCGTCGCGTCGGCCTTGAGCGTGGCGCGCGCGCTCAAGCGAGCGCCCTCGGCGCGGTTGACCGTCATCACCGGCTGCGCGGGCGATCGCACCGACGCGGAGATCGAGGCCATCGCGAGGTGCGTCCACGAGGCGGGCGCCGGGCGCATCTACGTGCGTGAGCTGGAGCACTACCTGCGGGGCCGGGCGCCGGGCGTGGTGCCGGCGCTGTTCCAGAGGGCGTTCGTGGCGTTGGGGCTCGAGGCGTCGGCCATCGCCCAGGCCGCGTCGGAGGTGGACGCGCTGGAGCGGGCGGTGGGCGAGTCGAAGACCGGCGACGTGGTGGCGCTCTTGGTGCACGTGGAGCGCGAGGAAGTGCGGCGGTGGATCGAGACACGGGCCGCGAGCGCGGCACTTCGCTCTCCCGACCGCCCTTCTGACGAGACGACTCCGTGAAATGGCGAACGCGCTCGTCGCTCGCGTTGAAGACCTCCTCCGACATGTTGCCTGGGTGCTCGCGGCGGATTCGTGCTGCCGTGGCGAGCCGAACAGGCGCCTGACGCGACTTCGCCGCCTGAGCGGCCCCACCCGCCATGGCGTCACCGCGTATTCCCGACACACCGAGTCGAGAATACGCGATTCTGAGTTAGGCCCGACCTACCGCCACGTGAGCGCTCGCGTCGCCTGGACGAGCCGGCGCCAGGGGACGGCGCGAACGCGCTCCCCCAGCGAGAACGCGTGCTCACCGGCATGGACGACGAGGAGCTCCTCGAGCTTGAGGTCGGAGAGCGCGCTTCGCATCGAAGGAGTGAGAGAGGGGGCGCTGGAGCGCTTGAACTCGAAGCCCACGCGACGGCGCCCGCGCACGAGCAGGAGGTCGAGCTCGGCGCCGTGCTCGGTACGCCAGAAGTACGTCTCTTCGGCATGTGCCTGGGACGCCGCGACGGTCTGCTCGAGCAAGAAGCCTTCCCATGACGCGCCGACCCGAGGGTGGTGCTCGAGCTCGTCCTGCGTCTCGATGCCGAGCAGCGAGTGCAACAGCCCCGAGTCGCGGAAGTAGAGCTTCGGGCTCTTTACCTGCCGCTTCCCGAGATTCTCGTGCCACGGCTTGAGCTGTCGCACCATCATGGTGGCTTCGAGCAGGTCGGCGTACCGCCGCGCCGTGGCGTCGGACACCCCCATCGAGCGGCCCAGCTCCGACCAGTTCAGCACCTCCCCGTGGACGTGCGCGAGCATCGCCCAGTAGCGGCCGAGCGTGGCGGCGGCGGGAGTCCCGGGCAGCTCGAGCGCGGGGAGGTCTCGCTCCAGGAACGTCTGACGGAACGCCCGGCGCCATTCGACGCTCGCGCCTTCGCTCCGGGCGAGCAGCGAACGCGGGAAGCCGCCCCGAAGCCAGAGGGACGACCAGCGCTTCGCGGGGAGCTCGTGCATCCGGAAGGGAGGAACCTCGACGAATACCACTCGGCCGGCGAGGGTCTCGGCGCCCTGCCGGAGCAGCGCAGGCGTGGCGCTCCCCAACACGAGGAAGCGCCGGCGAAGCGGCCGCTCGTCCGCGAGCACCCGCAACACGGGGAAGAGGTCGGGCCTGCGCTGGACTTCGTCGAGCACGACGAGACCTTCGTGGCGGCGCAACTCCGCCATCGGCTCTGCGAGGCGCGCGACCTGCTCCGGGTCTTCGAGGTCGAAGAGCACGGCGCCCCCCTTCGCCTTTCGCACCAGCTCCCGGGCGAGGGTCGTCTTTCCGACCTGGCGGGCACCCAGCAGACCCACGACAGGGTGTCGCGCGAGGAGGGCTGCCACCTCTCGCCCAAGGCTCGTTCTCGGAGTCACCTTCATGGAGCGAGCTTACCGCGTATATTCGACATGACGTGTCGAAACTACGCGGTATGCGGCTGCCGATGCGAAAGGCCGCCGCATTCGAGCCCGCATTCGCACGCGCCTCCCACTGCGCAGGTTCCTGCGCAACCGACACCGGCCTCTCCGCTCCCGCCGCGGGTTTCCATCGCGCACGCCCCGTGCACCGGCCGACCGCGCCATGGCGAAGCACCCTTCGACGATTGTTCGATTCACCGTCGTCGCCGCCGCCGTCGGTCTCGTCCTGGGACCGCCGGGAGCACGGGCCGAGGAGTCCGCACCCGGGGCCGCCGCTCCAGCGGCGAGGCCCATCGAAACTCCGACCGCAACCTCGGCCGACGCGTCAGGGCCGCCCGCGGCTCGACCGGAGCGGAGCGGCTTCGTCGAACGGCCCACGATGGTGGCGGGGGCGCTCGGCTTCCTCGACAGTGGGTTCGTGGGCGTTCGGGCGAGCTTCTCGTTGTCGCCGGAGCTCGCCTTGGAGCCGCGGATCGCGCTCCTCGCGCTGGGCGTGGATCTGAGGTGGCGGCCCTTCGCGAGGACCTCGAGCGTCACGCCGACGGTTCGGCTGGGCTACGGCCTCGGCGGGGTGTTCTCCACGGTCCACATCGTCGCCGTGGCGGCGGGCCTCGAATGGCGTGAGGTGCTCGGGGGCACGTTCGGGTTCGACGTCGGCTCCATCCTGGTGTCGGGCGGGTTCCCGTTCGGGACGTGGGGGTTCACGCCCATGCCCACCGTGAACATGTACCTCGGCTACGCATTCTGAGGCCGCTTCCGGCCCTACAGCGCGACGCCGACGCCGAGGTAGCTCCGTCCCGCCAGGGACACCTGGCCCGAGCTGAACGACGACGCCTGACCGGCGGTCGAGGCGGCGCCGGAGCTCCACGTCAGCGCCGGCCCGATGGCCAACGTGGCGAAGAAGCGGTTCGACCACCGGAAGGCCCACCCCACCGCCGCGTCGAGCCCGAAGGAGACGTTGGTCGCCTGCGTGCGCTCCCACGCGCTGCCCACGGAGACGAGGGACGACAGCCGCGAGACCGAGGTGGGGAGCCCGGCGCCGACCCAGAGCCCGTCGAGCCGGCGGCCTGGGTACCAGCGCACCGAGAGGTCGACCGTGAGGCTCGCCGCCTCGAAGCCCGAGGTGTCGAGCTGCCGCGACGCGCTCCCGCCCAGGCCCAGCTCGACGGTCCAGTGCTCGGCGAGCGCTCGCTCGACGAAGAGCCCGGTGCTCGGCCCCAGCGCCGCCACGCCCAGGCCGCCGAGGCTGGCGCCGGACATCACCGACACGAAGAGCGACGGCGTGCCCATGCGCAGCTGCACCACCCACGATGCGTCGCTCGGAGCGTCCGCCGGCTGCGCGACCTCGAGGGGCGTGGCGGTCAACAGCGCGGCGACGAGCGGTGCGAGCATGAGGACTCTCCGGGGCGGCGGGTGTGCCGGAGCGCGGGAGCAGGCGGCGTGCCACGCACGCTCCCCGGGGAGCCGCGCCAGTCGAGCGCCCGAGGAGCGACGGCGTGTCAGTCGCGCGCCGCGGCGCCGTGACGAATCGTCACACCAGCGCCCCGGAGCGGGTTCCGGCCCCGGTTCGTCGCGTGGAGTGGCGCGTCGCCGCAGCCCCCCATTGGAACAGTTCGAACTCGGCCGAGGCCGTCTATCGTCCGGCCATGCCTTCACGCCGCCAGGCACGCGCACCCCGCAGGGCCGCCTCTCGCGCGCTGGAGGCCGCCCTGCGCCTGATGGACTCGCCGCGCTGGCCCGATCGCGCCAACCGTGCCCTCACCCTGCACATGCTCAAGCACCACGCGCCGCGCTTCTTCCGCGCCGAGGGGCTGCGCCCCGCCCTCAGCGCCGCCCTCGACGACCTGGCCCAGGCGCCGGTCGCGCTCGCGCCTTCGCTGGAGCCTGACGAGGTGATGGCGCGCCTCGACGCCGCGTACCTGTTGGCGGTGCACGGGCGGCCGGGGCCGAGGCTCGACGCCCAGGCCGTCACCCACCACGTGCGCGCGCTGGAGGAGACGGGCCTGCGGCTCCCCGCCTGGCTGTTCGCAGGGCTTGCCCAGCGCACGGGCGTCGCGTGCACCGTCGAGCTGGGGACGGCGTTCCCGTTTCGCGAAGACCTGGAGACGCACGCCTACCACCTGACGCACGTGGTGCTGCTCGAGACCGAGTACCTCGCTCGCGCGGTGCGGCGGCGGGCGCTGGCGCCGGTGCTCGACGAGCTCGAGGCGGTGGTCTCGCCGTGCGTGGCGCACGAGAAGTGGGACGTGCTCGGCGAGGTGCTCTTCTGCCTGCAGGCGGGAGGACGCCCGGTGCCCCGCCGCGCGCTGGCGGCGCTCAGAGCGGTGCAGCAGGCCGACGGCCGCTTCGCCGAGCGCGGCGCGCCCGAGTCCCTGCACGCGCACACCACCGCGACGGCCCTGCTCGCGCTCGCGCACGGCGGGTGAGGGCCGCGCTCCCTCGGAACGCTCCGACTCACCGCCGTTCAGGCTGAGCTCTGACATCTCGACCCGTCACCGCTCAGCCCGAGCGGAGTCGACGCCTCGGCGTCGCGCGGACTGAACGGTGGCAGGCTCCGCGTTTCGGCCAACTCTCCGAGCGGAGTGAGCCCGCCTCATCCTCCGCTTGCCGAGCACGCGCGGGGCGGCGACAGTCGCGGCTCTCGGAGACCTCGATGCGGCTGGGCCTGGTGCGCCACTTCCCGATTCCCCACACGCTCCACTCGATGGTGGACGGGCATGCTTTCGAGGCCTGGTGCCGCTGGTACGACGAGGCCCAGGCCAACCCGAGGCCCGTGGCCAAGGCCGGCCCGGAGTGGCGGCGCTGCCTCTCGAGCAACCTGCCCCGCGCGCGCTTCACCGCCGGCTGGCTCTACTCGGGCGCCATCGAGGAGACGCCGCTCTTGCGCGAGGTGCCGTTCTCCCGCGCCCTGCCGAAGCGCGCGTGGCTGCCGCTCTACCTCTGGCACGCCGCGAGCCGCGTGGGCTGGTGGATCGATCAGCGCACGCAGGAAGAGACGCGCAGCCAGACGCTCTCTCGGGTGAACGCGGCGCTGGAGCTCGTCCTCGGAGGCGATCCGTCGCAGCCGGTGCTGGTCGTCACCCACGGCTTCTACATGCAGTTCCTGGCGCGAGAGCTGAGGCGGCGCGGCTTCCGGGGCAGCGTGCCGGTGCGGCCGCTCGGCGGCGACGTGCACGTCTTCGAGTCGTAGGCCCCAGAGCGCATCGCGCAGGGCCCCGCTCCGTCCCCTTTCGGTTGCGCAACTCCTCGCGCAACGGCCGCCCAGGGAATCGCGCTTTGAGCTGGCGCGGCGCGTGCTCTGGCTCCTCCCCGTCGAACGACCCTTTGGGAGGAACGAATGCACCCGCGCATGAAGCTGGACATCTCCGCCGCCGACCTCGCCTTCGCCCTGAGGGCCTGCGCCTTCCCCTCGAGCACCACCGCCGCCGCGCGAAGCCTGGAGCAGCGCTGGAACGGGGGAGACGCCCTCGCCTGCCTCTCGGTGCGCTCGGGCTTCGACTGCCTGTTGAGCGAGCTCGCGCTGCCCGAGGGGAGCGAGGTGCTGATGAGCGCGGTCACCATCCCCGACATGCCGCGGCTGGTGCGGCACCACGGCCTGGTGCCGGTGCCGGTGGACTTGGACCTGGAGACGATGGCGCCCCGCCTCGACGATCTCGCCAAGGCCTGCACCTCGAAGAGCCGGGTGCTGGTGGTGGCGCACCTGTTCGGCGGCCGCGTGGACCTCGCGCCCTTCGTCGCCTTCGCGCGGAGCCGCGACCTGCTCTTGGTGGAGGACTGCGCGCAGGCCTTCCGCTCGCCCGAGGAGACCGGCCACCCCGACGCCGACGTGTCGATGTTCAGCTTCGGGAGCATCAAGACGATGACGGCGCTGGGCGGGGCGCTCTTCCGGGTGAAGGACTACGCGCTGCGCGAGCGCATGCGGGCCCGCGAGGCCGAGTGGCCGGTGATGCCGGTGGGCGAGTTCCTCCAGAAGGTGATGAAGCTCTCGGCGCTGGCGGCGGCGACGGAGCCTTTGGCCTACGAGCTCCTGGCGCAGGCCTGCCGCCTCTCGGGCACGGAGCTCGACGACGTGGTGGGCCCGGCGGTGAAGGGCTTCCCGCTGCCCGAGGTGAGCGGCCCCGACGCCGAGGCCATCAAGGGTCGGGCGCTGGCGGAGCGCGTTCGCCGCCGCGCGCCGGGCCCGATGCTCGCGCTGCTCGAGCACCGGCTGAAGTGGTTCGACCCGCGCACCGTCTCGCGCCGCGCCGCCGCTGGTGAGGCGGTGCGGGAGGCGCTGCCCAAGGGCGTCTTCCTCCCGGGGCGCCGGGCGATGGAGCGCACGCACTGGCTCTGCCCGGTGAACGTGCCGGACCCGAAGGAGACGGTGCGGGCCCTGCGCGCGCTGGGCTTCGACGCCTCGACCTGCACGAGCAGCATCCACGCCATCCCCGCGCCGGCCGGCCGCCCCGAGGTGCGCCCCACCAACGCGGAGTGGATGTTCCGCTCGCTCATCTTCCTCCCGGTGGTGTCGACGCTCACGACCGAGGAGGTGCGGCGGATGCTCGACGGCCTCGCTCCCACGGTGCGGGCCGAGCTGGTGCCGGCGTACGCGGGGTGAAGCGCAAGGGAGCACCACCGTTCACCCTGAGCGAAGTCGAAGGGTGCCGACCACCG
>JBBIOE010000076.1:0-30987 GCA_037443525.1 Archangiaceae bacterium
ACCGCGCCGTGCTGGCCCTGCGCGTCGACGGCGCCGCCCGGCTTCACGCTGACCGTGCCGTGCTGGCCCTGCGCGTCGACGGCGCCGCCCGGCTTCACGCTGACCGCGCCGTGCTGGCCCTGCGCGTCGACGGCGCCGCCCGGCTTCACGCTGACCGCGCCGCTGCTGGACTTCACGTCCACCGCGCCGGCGCCGACCTTCACCTTCTTGCCGTTGGCGTCGGTGATCTGCACGGCGCCGCCGGGCCCGACGTTCACGGTCTGGGCGAGGGCGAGGGACGAGAGGACGAGGACGGAAGACGCGATGCGGCGCATGAGGAGACCTCCACGAGGAATGGTGTGCCGGGGCGATCGCCCGCGGCGCGGGGGTGTTCCGTTCATATCGGAATCCGCGGTCGATCCGCGTCGTGATCGCAATCGTTCCGCGCGAATTTCGTCAGGTGGCAGAGTTGCAGCATCGGGTGGTGGCCGAGACGTCGACGAGTGCGCAACATTGGGGCACGACCCCACTTCAAGTCGTGCGAATACGAGGGAATTCGATGACTTCCGCGCCGGTGCAGTCGGTGAGGTACCTGTCTCTCAAGGAGCGCCTGTTCGCGCTTCGTGAATCGCTCCTCTCCGGTCTCGTCGAGCGCGACACGCCGGTGCGCTTGGCGCTGCTTGCGGCGCTGGCCGGAGAGCACGTTCTCTTCCTCGGCCCGCCCGGGACTGCGAAGAGCGAGGTCGCCCGCCGCCTTCGCGATGCGTTTCGCGGCGCGACGTACTTCGAGCGACTGCTGACGCGCTTCACCGTGCCGGAGGAGTTGTTCGGTCCGCTCTCCATCAAGGCCCTCGACGACGATCGCTATCACCGGCAGACCGCAGGGTATTTGCCGCGGGCGTCCGTCGCGTTCCTCGACGAGATCTTCAAGGCGAACAGCGCAATCTTGAATGCGCTGCTCACGCTCTTGAACGAGCGGCAGTTCGACAACGGGACGGAGCGCGAGGACGCGCCGCTCGTCACCGTCGTCGCCGCCAGCAACGAGCTCGCGCAGGAGGAAGGCATGGAGGCGCTCTACGATCGCTTTCTGCTCCGCTGCTTCGTCGGGCCGGTGAGCGAGAGCTCGTTCGACCGCTTGCTCCACCTCGAGCCCAAGGCTCCTCCTCCCGACGATTCGGTGCGGCTGTCACTCGAGGACCTCCGCGTCGTGCGCGAGGGCGCCGCGCGGGTGAAGCTCGGAGGCGAGATCGCGAAGATGCTCGCGGAGCTCCGGCGCTTTCTCTACGAGCAGAAGATCGCCGTGTCCGATCGACGCTGGAGGAAGATCGTCGGGCTCCTGAAGACCTCGGCCTTCACCAACGGCCGCGACGAAGTGTCGCTCTGGGACTGCTGGGTGCTGCAGCACTGCACCTGGAACAAGCCCGAGGAACGCGAGGTGATTCAGCGCTGGTACGACGAGCGCGCGGGGGCATCGCAGGCGACCGACCCGGCGCGCTTCCTGAAGCTGACCGAGACCTTCGAGGCCAAGCTCAAGCACGACGCCGCGGCGGAGGAGTTGGTCAAGGATTCCCAAGGCCACCAGGTCTACGAAATCGACGGACGACTCACGAACAGCGCGGACGACCAGCAGATCCCGAAGCGGAGCTCGAACGGCGACGCCCTCTACCGGTACGTCGACAGGCACGGCTACAGGCCGCTCGGAGACGAGGTCACCCGGAGCCAGCTCGAGAAGGCGAGCGGCAACAGCATCTTGGCTCTCGACGTCGCGGCGTTCTGCGGAGATCCGAAGAACCACGTCCTCGTCGAGGCCACTCCCGTCAAGAAGATCCAGAAGAAGCACTACGAGCCCGAGTCGATCGAGCGCCGGTTGGTGGAGGTACGGAAGCTTCGGGGCGCCCTCGGGGCCCACGTCAACGGACTGAGCGGCCGCCTCGAGTCGCTGGCTCAGGAGATCGACGGTCACCTGTGGATCAGTCCGGGCTTCAGCGCGGTCGCCCGGCCGCGCCTCGAGGAGGCCCTGCGAAGCTCCAAAGAGCTCCTCGTCCGGTGGAGGGCGATCGAGGACGGCTTCGCCGCTCTTCCGAAGGTCGAAGTCTCGGCGCAGGCCGTCGACCCGGAGTGAGCTCCGATGGCGCACTCCTCGCCCCTCTTCGACCCGTCGAACTTCGCCAAGGCCTACGAGTTTTTGGGGGAGCTGCCTGACGCGCTCCACGACGCGGCGGTCTTGGGGACCGAGGGGACGCTCGAGCACCGCGTGGCCGGGCTCCTGGCCTGGCGGCGCGCGCTGCTCGAGGGACGGCTTCCCGGCGTCGCGGAGGTCGACTGGCCCGCGGAGCCGATTCGCCGGCTCCTGCTCGGCGAGCTCGCGAGCCTCGGCATCGCGCGCTTCTGCCGATCGAACCCGGAGGTCACCGACGCACTGCTCGCCCAACTCGTCGAGGTGCGGAGCGCGCTCGAGTTGCGGCGCATCGAGGCCGTCAGCGCGCTCGCCGAGGCGCTGGCTCGGGAGGAGCGCCGGCGGACCTCGGCCAGGCGCGTCCGTGCAAAGGGCGTCATCAACCGCATCGCGCGCGATGCCATGGCACCGGTGCTCGGGGCCGACGAGGGAGGCGCGCCGGCCGCCTTCGAGCCGGGAGACGGCGAGACGATCGCGACCGCCGTGCGCGCGACCGAGGCGTACGCCTCCCAGTTCGTCGCCGACGCACTCCGAAAGCGCTGGGAAGAACAGCTGCGGGTCTGGTCCGAGCTCGAGGAGGTCTTCGGAGAGCTGGGTCAGCTGGTCGGCGTGGGCCGCGATTTCGCTCGAGGCATCCTTCGCTCCGTCGGGTGGCTTCAGGCCGCGCGGCTCGCCAAGCTGCTTCGGGACGTGCCGGCGCTCCGCGAGCTCGTCAACACCTTGGGGCGCATGCAGGGCGCCGACGGGCTCGACGAGTCGGCGCTCGAGAAGGTCTTCGAGCCCGTCACGCGCGTCGGGGAGGAGCTCCTCGAGGTGCGCACGCCCTTCGCTCCGCACGAAGCCCGCGGCGTCGAGCGGTCCGATGCGCTCACGCGGATGCTTCCGGCCGAGGCGGCGCTCCTCCGGCGGCCGTCGTTGCGGCGACTGTGGCACGCGAAGCGCGCCGAGCGAGCCCTGCTCACCTACCGGGTCGAAGGCACGGCCTCCGAGCGCGTGGTGACCGAGTCGGTCGGGCAGGCGCCAGCCATGAGGCCCGCGGCGAGGCGTGAGCGCGGCCCGATCATCCTGTGCATCGACACCTCGGGCTCGATGCAGGGTCTGGCGGAGAACGTCGCCAAGGCCATCGCCCTGGAGGCCTGCCGCACCGCGCACCGCGAAGGCCGGGCGTGTCTGTTGTTCGCGTTCAGCGGTCCCGGGCAGGTAAGCGAGCACCAGCTGTCGCTCGACGAGCGGGGCATTCCTCGCTTGCTGGAGTTCCTGTCACTTTCGTTTTCGGGCGGAACGGACCTGGCCGCGCCGCTGAACGAGGCGGCGCGCCACCTCCGGACCGAGGCTTGGTCGCGTTGCGACGTCGTCGTCGTCAGTGACGGTGAGTTCGACGTCCCCGCGGCGGCGCGGGCCGAGCTCCGGGCGGCTCAACGCGAGCGGGGCGCGCGCTGCCACGGAATCCTCGTCGGCTCCGCCGAGACGGAGTCGTTTTCGACGATCTGCGATCCCGTTCACCGGTTCTCGAGCTGGGCCGATCTGGCGGGACTCGAGCGGACGGTCGCCGACACCGAGGCGTGACCCGTCAGCTCGGCCCGGCCGCGGTCAGCTCCACGGTGAAGCGCGCGCCGCCGAGCGGGCTCCTGCCCACCACGATCAGGCCGCCGTGCTGCGAGACGATGGCCTCGCACAACGACAGGCCCAGCCCCGAGCCGGTGGCCTTGGTGGTGAAGAAGGGCTCGAAGAGCCGCTCGCGGGCGCTGTCGGCGATGCCCCGGCCGTCGTCGTCGACGTGCACCGCCACCACGTTCCCGCGGCGGGAGAGGCGCTCCACCGCCAGCTCCACCGTGCCGCTCTCGTTCACCGCCTCCAGCGCGTTCAGGGTGAGGTTCAGGAACACCTGCCGGAGCTGATCGGTGTCGCCGAGCACGCGCGCCGCCGGCTCTCCGGCCAGCCGCAGCTTGGCCTTCTTGGTCTCCGCCTGCTGGGCGAGCAGGGTGGTCACGCTCTGGAGCAGGCTCACCAGCTCCATCGGCTTGGGCGCCGACGGCGTCGGCCGGGCGAAGTGCAAGAAGTCGTGGAGGATGCGCTCGAGCCGGTGGATCTCGTCGCCCACCAGGGCCAAGGGGCCCATCAGCGGCTCGCGCGTCTCCGTCGGCAGCTTCTTCAGGCGCCGCTCGAGCACCGACAGCTGCAAGGAGGCCGCGTTGAGGGGGTTGCGGATCTCGTGCGAGAGGCCGGCGGTGAGGCGGCCGACCGCCGCCAGCCGCTCCGCCATCTGGGCCCGGCGCACCGCCTCGCGCCGCTCCTCGTGGGCCTGCACCTGGCGCACCGCCTTCTCCAGCGTGGAGAGCAGCTCCAGCGCCGCCACCGGCTTCACCAGGTAGGCCCAGACGTCGGCCCGCACCGCCTTGGCCGCCGACTCCACCGAGGCGTGGCCGGTGAGGAGCACCGCCTCGCAGTCGGGGTTCTCCTCCTTGAGCCGCTCGGCGAGCTCGACGCCGTCGCCGTCGGGAAGCTTCACGTCGATGAGCGCCACCTGCACCCAGCCGCGCGCCGCCTCCGCGGCCTCCTTGAGCGTCCTGGCGACCCGCACCACGTGCCCGAGCTTCTCGACGATGTCCTTCAGATCGTCGACGTAGTCGGCGTTGTCCTCGACGATGAGGATGTGGGCGTTCACGACCGCGCTCCGAACAGCACCGTGAAGCGCGCGCCGCCGAGCTCGCCCTTGTCCACCGCGATGGCGCCTCCGTGCAGCTCCACGACCCGTTTGACTAACGCGAGGCCCAGGCCCGTGCCGCCCGTCTTGGTCGTCACCAGAGGCTCGAACAGGCGGGGCTGCACCTCGCGGGCGATGCCCGGCCCGGAGTCCTCGATGACCAGCGCCGAGCCGCGGTCGTCCACCACCACCGACAGCCGCACCATGCCGCCCTTGCCGGCGGCCTCGTAGGCATTGGTCAACAGGTTCACCACCACTTCGCGCAGCTGCACCGGATCGGCCTGCACCACGCTGGGCGTGTCGGCGGTGCGCACCTCGAGGGCCTCGTCCATCGGAGGCGGCAGATCGCTCACCACCTCGCGCACCAGCTCGTTCACGTCCACCGACCGGCGCTCCGGGGCGCGGCCGTTCACCAGCTCCAGCATGCGCTTGATGATGTCCGACGAGACGCGCACCTGACGCTCGATGCGGTCCAGGTACTTGTCGAACGACTTCTTCTCGGCGCCGCTCGCCTGACGCATCAGGAACAGGGAGGTCTCCATCACCGCCAAAGGGTTGCGGAGCTCGTGGGCGATGCTGCCGACGAGGTGGCCGTAGGTGGCGAGCCGCTCCGAGCGCGCGACCTGCGACAACAGATCGGAGCGGAAGGAGTCGAGGATCAGCGCCAGGTCGACGTCGATGCCGCGCATGACGGCGTTGCGCGCCGCGCGGCGCTCCGGGGGCGAGAGGTCGGGCAGCTCCTCCAGCGCGTCGAGGAGGGCCTCGCGCATCTCGGTCAGCGCCGAGACCATGTACTGCTGCGGCAGCCCCACCCGGGCGTGGGTGTGCCCCACGTGCGAGCGGGCCTCGAGGTAGGCGTGGTCGCGGGGCGCGGTCAGGAACTGCTCGAGCCACCGGGTGAGGTTCTTCTCCAGCGCGCCGACGTCGCAGGCCGAGCCCTCGAGGATCTTCTTCAGCGCGGGGATCTGCGTGGCGCTCTTGATGAAGGCCGCCGGCATCGTCGTGCTGACGTGGGCGAGCCTCGGCCCCAGCGCGCGCAGCCGCGCCTCGTCATCTTCGGTGAAGCCGGAGTGCGCCCGCAGCTCGGCGAACGAGGACCACATGGGGTCGCAAACTACTCCCCGCGTTTCCGTCGCGAAACCCCACGCAATTCCTGCACGTTTGACCGCCGTTCCGCGCTAGAACCTCGGTGAATGAGTGGGGAGGTTCGTGGACATCTGGTGTTCTCCTGCGGGGCGAGCCACTACGGCCTGCCCTCGGAGACGGCCGCCGAGGTCGTCAACCTGCCGCAGCTGACGCGCGTGCCGGGCGGACCCGCCCACCTGGTCGGCGTGTTCGCCCACCGCGGCGAGGTGATCCCGGTGGTCGATCTGGCGCGGCTCATCGGTCACGAGGCGCCTGAGAGCTTCAAGCGCGCGGTGCTGGTGCGGCACCCCAGAGGCGCGGTGGCGCTCACCTCGACGCGGGTGCTGGGCGTGGTCTTCGTGCCCTCGGCGCTGCAGCGGCTCGGCGACTCCGGCATTCAGGCCTGCCTGCGCGGCCCGGCGCGCACCGACTCCGGCGAGGTCGTGGTCATCGACGTCGACGCGCTCTTCGAGCTGCTCTCGAAGGCCGCGTAGCGGGACGGACCCATGCAGAGAACGCTCGAAGGCCTCGTCTTGTGCTGGGTGGGCCCCCACCGCTTCGCGGTGCACGCCAACGGCGTGGGCAGCATCGCCGACGTGGGCGCCGAGGCCCCGTGGGCCGGCCGGGCCTTCGAGGCGACCGAGGCCCGGCCCGCACTCTCCCGGGGCCTGTTGCTGGGCGACGCCGCGGTGGCCGTCGATCGCCTCGACATCTTCACCCAGCCGTGCCCGGTGTACGCCACCCCCGAGCTCTGCGGCCCCGGCGCGGGGCTCGAGGGCTTCGTGCTCGCGCAGGGCGAGCTGTGGCCCCTGGTCAGCGTGCCCGGCCTGTTCCGCTACCTCTCGGAGGCGCGATGAAGCCGATCGAGTCGCTCCTGGGCAACAGCCGCTGGCTCCTCGCGCCCACCGTCCCCGCGGTGGTGGCCGGAGTGGCCGTGTCGGCCACGTACGCGCTCGTGACGCTCTCCATGAGCGCGACTCAGGCCTTTCGCCTGACCGCGGTGGCGACGGCGGTCAGCGGGAGCTTGCTGCTCATCGGCCTGGCGGTGGCGCAGGATCGCCTGCGGCCCTTGTCGAGGCTGGCCGAGGGCCTGTTGCCGCCGAGCCCGCGGCACCTCGACGAGGCCGCCCGGGCGGTGCTTGCCGCGCCCGACGTGTCGTTCTCGGCGACCCTGTTCTTCTTCTCCGGCGGCGCGGCGCTGTCGTCGCTCATCTGGCAGCAGTGGACGCGGGTCGACTCCACCACCGCGCTGCGCATGGGCCTGATCGCCGTCACCGTGGCCCCGGTGAGCGCGGTCTTGGCGAACCTCTTGATGCTGCCGCGGGGCCGGGTGGTGCTCGACCGGCTCTTGAAGCTGGGCCTGGAGCCGTCGCGGTTGCTCGAGGGCCAGCCGCCCCGGCTGGAGCTGGGCCGCCGGCTCGGCTTCTTCGCCGGCGTGGCGGTGCTCGCGCCCTTCGTCCTGGTGGTCGACCTCTCGCTGGCCCGGTCGCGGGAGCTCTCGCGGGCCCTGGCCGCCGCCGGCGAGAAGGGCGCCGCCGAGGTTCTGGCGAACGCGAGCGGGGCGTCGTCGCTGTTGCCGGTGGTGCTGCTCGGCGGCCTGGTGCTGGTCATGGTGCTGGGCGCGTCCTGGCTGGCCGGCGACGCCATCGGCGTCCCCTTGAGCGCCCTGGCTCGGCACACTGAGCGGGTGGCCGCGGGCGCGCCCGACGCCAAGGACATCGTGGCCGCCGAGCACGAGACCTTCAACGCCGCGCTGGCCCTCGCCACGCTGGAGAAGAGCCTCACCGAGGTGGCGGAGCGGGTGGCGGGCGCTTCCCACGGCATCGGCGCCGCCACGCAGGACCTGGCCCACGGCGTGTCGAAGCAGGAGAAGGGCGCCGCCCAGCAGAGCGCGGCCCTGGCCGAGACCACCGCCACCACCGAGGAGCTGGCCCGCAGCGCCCGGCAGATCGCCACCAACGCCTCGCGGGTCGCCGACCTGGCCCGGCGCGCCCTGGAGTCGGCCACCTCCGGCAAGGGCGCCGCCTCGGCCTTCGCGGTGTCGATGAGGCACGTGCGCGAGGGGCACCAGGCCATCGCCGACGCGGTGGTGCGGCTCAACAAGCGGGTGCAGCAGGTCTCGCGCATCGTCGGCTTCATCGACGGCATCAACGATCGCTCGGAGTTGCTGGCGCTCAACGCCGAGCTGGAGGGCAACAAGGCGGGCGAGGTGGGGCGCGGCTTCTCCCTGGTGGCGGCGGAGATGCGGCGCCTGTCGGAGAGCGTGATGGAGTCCACCCGGGAGATCGGCCGGCTGCTCAACGACATCCGCGACGCGACCAACGCCGCGGTGATGGCCACCGAGGCCGGCGTCAAGGCGTCGGATCTGGGCGCCAACCTGGCGCAGTCGGCCTCCGAGGCGCTGGAGCGCATCGTCACTTTCTCGCAGCAGACCAGCGACGCCATGCAGAGCGTGAACATGGCGACCCTCCAGCAGCAGTCGGGCACCGATCAGCTGGTGCAGGCGATGAGCGGCATCCTCACCTCGACCAAGAGCGGCGTCGAGGCGTCGGGGCAGATCGGCACCACCAACCAGCAGCTCGAGGCGCTCAGCAAGGCGCTCGACGGCGCGACCGCGCGCCTGCGGGGTGGCTCATGACGCTGGAGAGCTGGCTCCCCGGGCGCCCGCGCTGGCTGCTCCTGCCGTCGACGGTGGTGAGCTCGTTGGTGGTGGCGCTCGCGGCCGTGTACTCGTCCCTGACCCTGCGCCTGCCCGAGCACTCGACGGCGGTGTTCCTGCTCCTGATCGTCTTCATCGCCGCGCCGCTGGTCTTCGGGTCCGAGCAGGTGGGCTTGCGGTGGCTGCCTTCGTTGCGCGCGCTCGCCAGCGGGAAGGCGGTGCCGAGCCCGGAGAACCTCAGGCCCGCCATCAGCGAGCTGAGGCGCTTCCCGACGCGGTTCGCGCTGCTCTCCATCGCCACCTGGCTGCTGGCGGTGGTGCTGCTCGCCATCGGCTCGCTCGTCTTCCTGCACACCTCGAGGGAGGTCGCGGTGCGCGAGCTGGCCATGGGCGCCATCTTCGGCGCCATGTCCGCGATGCTGGTGGGCGTGCTGGTGGCCGACCGGGCGCTCGACGCGAGCGAGAAGCTGGCGGAGGGCCTGCCGCTGTCCGAGGCGCTCCTCGCCCTGGGCGCGCCCACCTTCACCGCGCGGTCGCGGCTGGCGACGCTGACCCTGGTGACGGTGGGGCTGCCGGTGGTGCTCTTCGCCGACGCGGGGCGCTCGCTCGAGACGCGGCTGTTGGAGTCGCTCGCCACGGCGCGGGTCGACGAGCGCGCGGCGCTCTTCGCGGCGTACGACGAGGCGCTGGTGTGGCGGCTTCTCTGGCTCGGGGTGCTGTCGGCGATTCTCGCGGTGGCGGCGGCCTACTTCGGCGGGCGCGTCATCGGCCGGCCGCTCTTGCGCATGGCCGACACCGCGCGGCGCATCGCGCAGGGCGAGCTGCCCAGGCCCGCGCTGATCGCCGCCGACGGCGAAGGGTGGCTGGTGACGCGCGTCTTCGCCCGGCTGCACGAGCGGCTCTTCGACGCGGCCTCCCAGCTCCGCCACGCGGAGAACGAGATCGGCGCGCTGTCCCAGGCCCTCGACGGCTCGACCGGGCGCTACGCCGCCGGCGGCACCGTTCAGGCCTCGGCGCTCAATGAGACCTCGGCCACCACCGAGGAGCTGGCCCGCAGCGCCCGGCAGATCGCCGCCAACGCCGCCACGGTGCTCGACGTCAGCCGGCAGACGCTGGAGGCCGCCGACTCGGCGCGGGCCATGGCCGACGCGCTCTCGGTGGCGGTGGAGCGCATGAAGCAGGACAACGCCTCCATCGCCGGCGCGGTGGAGCTGCTCGGGCAGCGGGTGCAGCAGGTCGGCCAGGTGGTGGAGTTCATCAACGGGGTGGCCGATCGCACGGGCCTGTTGGCGCTCTCCGCCGATCTGGAGGGCACGCGCGCCGGCGACGTGGGCCGGGGCTTCATCCTGGTGGCGCAGGAGATGCGGAACCTCGCCGAGAACGTGCTCGAGTCGACCCGCGAGATCGAGGAGCTGATCGGCGAGGTGCGCGAGGCCACCCGCAGCACCCAGCACGCCACCTCGCGGGGCACCAGCTTCGCCGAGCGGGGCCTCGCCCTGGCCGGCGACGTGACCCGGTCGCTCGACGGCGTCACCCAGCTCACCGACGAGACCTCGGCGGCGGTGCGCACCATCACCCTCGCCACCCAGCAGCAGCAGACCGGCACCGATCAGCTCGCCGAGGCCATGAGCGACATCCTGGGCGTCACCCAGGAGGAGCTGAACACCATTCGCGGCCTGACCGCCGCGAGCGAGCGGCTGCAGGCCCTGTCGAAGGAGCTCTCGGCGGCCGTCGGCCGCTTCAGGTTCGGCGCATGAGCACCAGCCGCGAGAAGCTGCTCGCCCAGTTCCGCGAGCTGGTGACCGAGCGCCTGGGCAAAGTGAGCCGGGCGCTGATGGTGCTGGAGGCCGGGCCCTCGATGGAGTCGGGCCGGGAGACCCTGCGCGAGCTGCACGGTCTCAAGGGCGAGGCGCGCATGATGGGCTTCGCCGAGGTGAACGCCCTGGTGCACCAGATGGAGGAGCTGGTGCGCACGGTGGAGCCGCTGGAGTTCGCGCTCCAGGCCGGCTCGGTGGACGCCTTGCTCGCGTCGGGCGACGCGGTGTCGCTGCTCGCCGGCGCCACGGGCGGCGAGAAGCCCGACCCGCAGAAGCTGACCGCCTGGCTCGTGCAGTGCACGCAGGCCGAGGCCGAGCGCATCGCCCGGGAGGGGAAGGGCCCCGCTTCCGCCGCCGCGTCGGCCCCCGGGCTCGCGCCGTCCGCGTCGCCCTCGGGGCCGACCTCGGCGCCCAAGCCCTCGCTGCCGGGCGCGCGCGCGTCGGCTCCGGGCGCCGAGGTGGCGAAGCCCGCGGACAAGGCGCCGCGCGTCGACGGCTCCATTCGCATCACCCACAAGAGCCTCGAGGTGCTCACCTCGACGGTGGCGGGCCTGGGGCACCGCACCAGCCGGCGGGTGGCCTCGGCCCAGGCCCGCGCGCACCTCGCCTGGGAGCTGCGCCAGCTCCACCGCCTCGCCGAGGATCTGGGGCCCCAGGCGGCGGAGCTGGCGGCGCGGCTCAACCGCGCCAAGGAGCAGGCGAGCGAGCTCACCCGCCTCAACTCGGTGCTCGACGGCGAGGACTCGAAGGATCTGCAGGTGCTGCAGGGCGAGGTCCAGAACCTGCGCATGGTGCCCCTGTCGGTGCTCTTCGAGTCGTACCCGCGCATGGTGCGGGAGCTGTCGAAGGATCTGGGCAAGGACGTCGAGCTCACCATTCAGGGCGAGAACGAGCAGGTGGACCGCTCGGTGCTCGAGGTGCTGTCGGACCCGCTCCTGCACCTGGTGCGAAACGCCATCGATCACGGCCTCGAGGCCCCCGACGAGCGGGCGGCGAAGAAGAAGGCGCCCAAGGGCCGGCTGGTCTTGAGGGCCCAGCGCGAGGGCGATCGCCTGGTGCTCAGCGTGGAGGACGACGGGCAGGGCATGGACGCGGCCCAGCTCAAGGCGGTGGCGGTGAAGAAGGGGCTCGTCGATCAGGCCACCGTCGACGGCCTGTCGGACCAGGCGGCGCTCGATCTCGTCTTCCTCCCCGGCTTCACCTCCAAGGACGCGGTGAGCGACGTGTCGGGGCGCGGGGTGGGGCTCGACGTGGTGCGCTCCAAGCTGCTCGGCGTGGGCGGCGAGGTGACCATCGACACCCGGCTCGGGGGCGGCTCCGCCTTCCGCCTGAGGGTGCCCATCTCGCTGGCGCTGGCGCCGGTGCTCTTCGTGCAGGTGGCCGACGAGCGGGTGTGCTTGCCGGCCTCGGGCGTCGCGCGGGCAGTGCACCTCGAGGCCGAGGCCATTCGCGAGGTGGCGGGGAAGCCCGCGGTGGCGCTCGGCGACGAGGTGCTGCCGCTGGGCCGCCTGGCGCCGCTGCTCGGGCTCGGGCCGGAGACGCCGCCCAAGGAGGGAGAGCTGGCGCTGGTGCTCCACGGCCGCGGGCAGACGGCGGCGGTGCTGGTCGATCGGGTGCTGGAGGAGCGGGTGCAGGCCATCTTGCCGGTGCGCATGATCCTCTCCTCGCTGCCGCACCTGTCGGGCGCGACGCAGATGGCCGACGGCGCCCTGGCGCTGGTGCTCTCCGCGGCGCACCTGGTGGGCGCGGTGCAGGGCCGCGAGCGGCGCCTGGACGCGATGCTCGGCCGCTCGAGCGAGCGCAAGAAGCGCCTGATGGTGGTCGACGACTCGCCGCTCACCCGCGAGCTGCTCGTCTCGCTGCTCGAGTCGGCCGGCTACTTCATCATTCAGGCGGCGGACGGCGCGGAGGCGCTGGAGCGCCTGCAGACCGAGCCGGTGGACTGCGTGGTGACCGACCTGGAGATGCCCCGGGTCGACGGGTTGGAGCTGACCCGTCGCGTCAAGGCGCATCCTACGCTACGGTCGCTCCCGGTGGTGATCGTGACCACGCGTGGTTCCGATGCCGACCGGCGCCGAGGTATGGAAGCGGGCGCCGACGGGTACGTGGCGAAGGGCGATCTGGTCCGCAAGGATCTGGCCGATGTGCTGACGCGGTTGCTGGGATGAACCCGTGACGATGGGGTGGACGTGAGCCGGAAGGTCGCAGTCTTGGTGGTCGACGATTCTCCCTTGTGTCGGCAGCTGATCTCCGACGCGCTCACGGCCGATCCGGCCATCGAGATCATCGGCATCGCGGAGAACGGGCAGCAGGCGATTCAGCGCGTGCGCGAGCTGAAGCCCGACGTGGTGACCATGGACGTCGACATGCCGGTGCTCGACGGCCTGGGGGCCACCGAGCAGATCATGGGCTCGACGCCGGTGCCCATTCTGGTGCTCACCGCCGACCCGCGAAACCAGGCTCCGGCCCTGACGCACCGGGCGCTGTCGGTGGGAGCCCTGGCCCTGCAGGTGAAGCCGCCCCTGGACGCGGGGCCGGAGGCGTGGAACCTGGCCCGCGAGGTGAAGCTGCTCTCGACGGTGAAGGTGATTCGGCACCTGAAGGCCGCGAAGAAGGCGACCACCGGCGCCTTCCCCGTCTACGCCTCGGGGGCGACGCCCTTGCCCGAGCCCATCGCCCCGCTCTCCAGCCCCTTCGGCGTCATCGGCATCGGCAGCTCCACCGGTGGCCCGCAGGTGGTGCACAAGCTGCTCTCCGAGTTGCCCGCCGACTTCCCGGTGCCGGTGGTGGTGGTGCAGCACATCAACGCGGCCTTCTCCGACCCGCTGGGGAGCTGGCTCGCGGCGAGCTCGAAGCTGCAGGTGCGCGTGGCGAAGGACGGCGACGTGCTGGCTCCGGGCACGGTGCTGCTCGCGCCGCCGCAGGCCCACCTGGTGGTGCAGCGCGGCCGGGTGACCCTCTCCGACGCGCCGGCGAAGGAAGGGCACCTGCCCTCGGCCACCATCATGTTGGAGTCGATGGCCAAGGCCTACGGGCGCCGGGCGGTGGGGGTGCTGTTGACCGGCATGGGCACCGACGGCGTCGACGGGCTGGCGGCGATTCGAACCGCGGGCGGGCGCACCGTGGCGCAGAGCCAGGAGTCGAGCGTGGTGTGGGGCATGCCGGGCGCGGCGGTCGCCAAGGGCGTGGTCGACCACGTCGTGCACGGCGAGGAGATGGCCCAGGCACTGACCAAGCTGGTGAGGGGCCAAGAGGTTCCGAAGCAGCCGTGAACAAGGAAGCGCCCGAGCTCGTGCCGATCGTCGAGCTCGTGGCGGCGCGCAGCGGGGCGGTGCTGTCCCGCCAGCAGAAAGAGCGGGTGGTCGCCCTGGCGCGCAAGCGGAGGGCGGGCCGCGAGCTCCACGACTGGACGGCGCACCTGTCGACGAAGGAAGGGCAGGGTGAGCTCGACGAGCTGGTCGCGGCCACGGCGGTGCACACCACCGAGCTGTTCCGCGACGACGTGCAGCTCGACGCCTTGACCGAGCACGTGCTCAAGCCGCTGGCGCAGACCGGCCGGCCGCTGTCCTTGTGGAGCGCGGGCTGCTCGACCGGTGAAGAGGTGGCGACGCTGTTGGTGTTGCTCGCGGAGGTCGGCGCGCACCCGAACAGCCGCGTGCTGGGGACGGACCTGTCGGCCTCGGCGCTGGAGCGGGCCCGGCGCCTGGCCTTCACCTCGAGCTCGGCCAAGCGCCTGCCGGAGCAGGTGCGGCGGCGCTACTTCCTCGCCGAGAAGGAGGGCGTCCGTCTCGCGCCGAGCCTTTCGGCGAAGGCTCTCTTCCAGCGGCACAACCTCACCGACGCGCCGTACCCGCTGCCCTCGGGAGGGAGCACCTTCGATCTGATCGTCTGCCGCAACGTGCTCATCTACCTCTCGCCTTCGGCCATCGAATTCGTGCTGAGGAACCTGGCCGAGCGGCTCGGCGAGGACGGCGTGTTGGTGCTGGCGGCGGCGGAGCCGATCCTCGACCCGCGCGACGACCTCCTGCCCAAGCGCATCGGCGAGGTGTTCATCTACCATCGGCCTCGGGGCGCCCGGCGCCCGGCGCCGGTGCCGCGCCCCACGGGGCCCTCGTGGCTGCCGCCGCCTTCCGCGCACCCCGAGCCCGGTCGGCGGGCGCTGCCGAGCACGGGGCCGCTGCCGTTGCCCGTCCAGTCTCCCCGCCGGGCGGCGCCGGCGGTCGAGTCCACGTGGGCGTTGCGCCCCTCCGTGCCGGAGCCGAGGCCGGCGCCCTTCGACCTTCGCCCGCCCCCCGGGTCGCTTGCGATCGACGTGGGGAGCGCGACCGTCCCACCGCCCCGGCCCTCGGCGCGTCCCGGCGCGCCCACGCTGCCGCCGGAGGCCGAAGGGAAGGAGATCTTCGAGCACGTCTTGGAGTGGGCCCACACCCACCGCACGCCGGCGGAGACCGAGTCGATGCTGAGGCAGGCGCTCTACCTGGCGCCGGGGCTCGCGGCGGCCCGCTACGTCCTCGGGCTGCACCTGGAGCAGCACGGCCAGCGCGCCGCCGCCCAGGACGAGTTCCGCCGCGCCCTCGCGTCGCTCGACGCGAAGAGCCACCTCTCCACGCCCTTCTTCCTGAACGACGAGCGGCTGGCCGCGGCCTGCCGCATGGCGCTGGAGCGGCTCGACGCCCGGCCGCCGAGGCGCTGAGGGACCCAGACAGGCCTGCCTCGCTGCCACTTTTCGCCCGCGCGGAAAACGGCTCACGCCTTCTCGGAACCTCTTGAAACGACGAGGGGCTTACCTTGAACCACTCGGCACGATGGTTGTAGGAAGGCGCGGCTTCGCTCCGCGGCATCGAGGGGGCGATCTGGAGAACGCATGCGGCGGATTCTGGCGCTCGGGCTTGTGGTGGTGTCGGCAGTGGCGTTCGGCGCGCGGCGTGACGAGGCCAGGCCCCCGAAGAAGCCGCTTCTCGACGCGTTCCTGAAGAGCGCCGCTCGCCAGCCGCTCGTTTCCGCGAAGGACCTCTCGCCGGTCGCCCGAGCTGCGCTCGAGCGCGCCACCATCACCGGCACCGAGGAGCGCTACGGGGTGCCCACCTTCCTCTGGGCCGCCCAGAAGGCAACGACACGCTCGCTGCGCGCCATGGGGCTGACCCCCGAGCAGGCCGCGCGGCGGGCGCTGGCGGAGCACGCCGAGCTCTACCGGGGCGACGCGCGGGTGTGGGCCGACGCCACGCTGCGAGGCGTTCACGACTTGCGCGACGGCAGCGCGGTGGTGGTCTCCTTCGGCCAGAAGGTGAAGGGCCTCTCGGTCTTCCGCGACGAGGTGAAGGTGGTGCTCAGCGGCGAGCTCGAGCTGGTGGCCATCGCGGGCTACCTGGCCCCCGAGCGCAAGGTGCTGGGCGAGTTCCGCCTCGCCCCGGAGACGGCCGCGGGCGCCGCCGTCGCCGACCTGACCGGCGCGCCGCCGTCGACGCCGCTGCTGCCCATGGGCCTGCGCCACGGCGATCGGTACTTCCGCCTCGGCGAGGAGCCGACGCCGCTGCGCACCCGCGCGCTTTATTACGCGACGCCTTCCGGAATGATCCCCGCCTTCTACGTCGAGGTGGAGCTCTCCGTGGGCACCGACGCCCAGTACTTCAGCTACGTGGTCTCGGCGAACGACGGCGCGCTCCTGTCGCGCAAGGATCTGACCGCGGCCGACGCCTACGCCTACCGGGTGTGGGCCGACGCCACGCCCGAGCACATCCCGCTCGACAGCCCGGGAGGCAACAACAGCACGCCGCACCCCACCGCCACGCCGAGCACCTGGGCTCCGGCCTACGTCCCCTCCACCCTGCTCACGCTGGAGCACGGCCCCATCTCCACCAACGATCCGTGGCTGGCGCCCCAGTCGACCACCACGCAGGGCAACAACGTGCGCGCCTACGCCGACCTGGTGAAGCCCAACGGCTTCTCCGTCGGCGACCTCAACGCGGAAGTCACCGCGCCGGGCACCTTCGATCGCACCTTCGACGTCAACCAGCAGCCGGTGGCCAGCGACGTCCAGCGCAAGGCCGCCATCACCCAGCTCTTCTACAACGTGAACTTCTTCCACGACTGGTACTACGACCGCGGCTTCGACGAGGCGGCAGGCAACGCGCAGGCGAGCAACCTCGGCCGCCCCGGCAAGGACGGCGACGCGATCAACGCCGAGGCGCAGGACTACTCGGGCCGCAACAACGCCAACATGTCGACGCCCTCCGACGGGGCCAGCCCGCGCATGCAGATGTACCTCTTCGACGGCTGGGCCGACCCCACCGTCACCGAGGACGCGCCGGCCCAGAAGACCTTCTCCGTGGCCATGGCCGACTTCGGCGCGCAGAGCTACGCCGTCACCGCGCAGGTGGTCACCGTCGACGACGGCACCGCGCCCGCCGGCGACGGCTGCACCACCATCACCACCAACCTGACCGGGAAGATCGCGCTCGTCGATCGCGGCACCTGCACCTTCATTCTGAAGGCGCAGAACGCCGAGGCCGCCGGCGCGGTGGGCGTGCTCATCGCCGACAACACGGCGGCCAGCTACCCGCAGGGCATGTCGGGCACCGGCGCCTCCACCATCCCCACGCTGTCCATCACCAAGGCCGACGGCTCCGCGCTCAAGACCGCCATCGCCGCGGGCCCGGTGACCATGACCCTGTCCAAGCCGTTGATCGTCGACCGCGACGGCGCGCTCGACAACTCCATCGTCGCGCACGAGTGGGGCCACTACATCTCGAACCGCCTCATCGGCGACGGCAACGGCCTCGCCTCCAACATGAACGCCGGCATGGGCGAGGGCTGGGCCGACTTCCACTCCATGCTGATGGTGGTGAAGGCCGAGGACGCGCTGGTGCCCACCAACGTCGACTACTCCGGCACCTACGGCCTGGCGGGCTACACCACCGCCGGCGCCGAGCCCAAGGGGTGGTACTTCGGCATTCGCCGCGTGCCGTACTCCACCGACCTGACCAAGGACGGGCTCACCTTCCGCCACGTCGCCGACGGGACGCCCTTGCCCTCCGGCGTGCCGACCGCGTGGGGCCTGTCGGGCAACTCCAACTCGGAGTCGCACAACACCGGCGAGGTGTGGGCCACCATGTTGTGGGAGTGCTACGCGTCGCTGTTGCGCGACCCCCGCTACACCTTCGCCCAGGCGCAGGACCGCATGCTCAAGTACCTGGTCGCTTCCTACAAGGCGACGCCGCTGACGCCCACCTTCACCGAGGCGCGCGACGCGCTCTTGGCGACGGCCGCCGCGACCGATCTCGCCGACTACGAGCTCTTCTGGCGGGCGTTCGCCAGGCGCGGCATGGGCATGGGCGCCAAGAGCCCGGCCCGCGACTCCGGGAACAACAGCCCGGTCACCGAGAGCTTCGACGTCGGCAGCGCGGGCCAGGTGGTGAGCATCACCCTGAACGACTCGGTGACGTCCTGCGACCACGACGGGCAGCTCGACAACGACGAGGAGGGCCTGCTCTCGGTGACGGTGAAGAACATCGGCATCGGCGCGCTCTTTGGGGCTCAGGTCGACGTCTCCACGCTGACCCAGGGCATCCTCTTCCCGTCGGGCTCCACGGCGGCGGTGCCGACCCTGACCCCGTTCCAGACGGCCAAGCTCGACTTCCACGTGAAGGCCGAGGGCATTCGCGGCGCGCAGGGCGCGACCTTCGGCGCGGTGATGAGCGGCACGGGCCTGCTCGGCGGCAACGTGTCGGGGCAGGGCGCCTTCCGCGTCAACTACGACCTCACTCCGGCGGTGACGGCGACCGACGACGTCGAGGCGCCGGCCTCGTTGTGGACGAGCGCCCACGACGCGACCCTGGGCGCGCCGGTCGACTTCCGCGTGTACACCGACACCGCCACTTCGCACTGGTGGTTCGGCCCCGACGTGCCGTACCCCTCCGACCTGTGGCTCTCGTCGCCCGACCTGAAGGTCGCGGCCAATCAGGACCTCATCGTCACCTTCAAGCACCGCTACGACTTCGAGACCGACTCCAAGGGCAACTACGACGGCGCGGTCATCGAGGTGTCCAGCGACTCGGGCGCCACCTGGACCGACGTGGGCGCCTCGGCCAAGCCCGGCTACGGCGGGGTCCTCGACGGCCAGGGCTCGAACCCGCTCGGGGGCCACGGCGCCTTCGTGGGCAAGAGCGCCGGCTACCCGGCCTTCGTGCCCACCACCGTGACCCTCGGCCGCCGCTACGCCGGCCAGACGGTGCGCCTGCGCTTCCGCATCGGCACCGACGACGCGGTGGGCCTGCGCGGCTACGAGGTCGACGACATCGGCTTCGCCGGCATCACCAACTCGCCGTTCCCGCTCGTGGTGGCCGACCCCAACGCCTGCGGCACCAACCGGGCGCCGGTCATCACCGTGGGGCCCGATCAGACCGTCTTCGAGGGCGCCACCGTGACGCTGGTGGGCTCGGCCAGCGACGCCGACGGCGACCCGGTCACCCTGGCGTGGACGCAGCGCAGCGGTCCGGCCGTCACCCTCGGCGGGCCGAACCTCGACACCTTCACCGCCCCGAGCGTCAAGGCCGACACCCAGCTCGTCTTCGAGCTGATGGCCTCCGACGGCCTCCACGACGTCGGGCCGGCGCAGGCGCGGGTCACGGTGCAGAGCGCGAACAAGGCGCCGGTGGCCTCCGCGCCCGGCACGGTCGAGGTGGGGGAGGGCGACACCATCACCATCTCCGGGACCGGCACGGACCCCGACGGCGACCCGCTCACCTACCGGTGGACGCAGCTCGACGGCCCCGGCGCCATCGTCGCCGACGAAACCACCGACACCCTGTCGTTCACCGCGCCGATCGTGAACGAGGACGCGCACGTCACGTTGCAGCTCGTGGTGTCCGACCCGAGCCACGAGGGCGCGCCGGCGCTGGTCGACGTGCTGGTGAAGAACAAGCTCGGCGACACCGCGCCCAAGGGCTGCGGCTGCACCGGCGGCGGGCCGCTCGAGCTGTTCGGCCTCGTCGCGGTGGCGAGCCTCTTGCGCCGCCGACGTTCGTAGATCGCGTCAAGTCAAGGGCCCCGTCCGAAGAGATCGGTGGCGGGTGGAGAAGGCTGGGCCCGAGCGCCGTGGACTGCTAGACACGACAGCAGTGAGCGTCCGCGTCTGTCCGCTTTGCGCTGAAGAGTTCAGCGAGGCCGTGGACACCTGTCCCAACGACGGTACCACCACGCAAGAGCTGGATCCGACCGTGGTGCGCCCGATGGGCCCGGCGCCGAAGGGCAAGGCCGTGGCGAGGGCCTCCTCGCAGCGGGCGAGGGTCGAGGCGGCGCCCGCGGCGAACCAGTCCACCAACAAGGACCTGGCGCGCGTCGCCACCGGCGCCGCGGCGGCCTACGCGCCCGCCACCGAACAGACACCCGCCCATCAGGCGGAGCGCACCAACGTGGCGCCGATGCCCACCGCGGACAACGCCAACGTCGCGCCGCCCTCGCCCTCCGAGCCGACGGTGGTGGCGGAGGGCGCGGAGGACGGCCAGGGCGGTGGCAACCCCTTCGGCATTCCGCTGCGCCAAGCGCCCCCCGCGCCGCCGAGTGACGGGGTGGGCCGCCGGCCGACGGGGGTGGAGGGAATCCCCCTCGACACCACCCCCGGCGCGAAGTTCGGCCAGGCCGGTGACTCGCTGATCGGCGTCACCGTCGGCGAGTACGTCATTCGGGGCGCGCTCGGCGAGGGTGGCATGGGCATGGTGTACGAGGCCGTGCACCCCATCCTCGGCAAGCGGGTGGCCATCAAGTGCCTCCGCAAGGAGGTGGCGGCCAACCCCGAGGAGGCGGCGCGGCTGCTCTCCGAGGCCAAGACGGCCATCGCCATCGGCCACCGCGGCATCATCGACATCTTCGGCTTCGGCTCGCTCCCCGACGGGCGCCAGTACTTCGTGATGGAGTACCTGAACGGCGAGCCGCTCGCCGACCGCATCCGCCCCGACAAGGAGCTGCCGCTGGGCGAGGTGCTGGTGCTGCTCGAGGAGATCCTCTCGCCGCTGGCCGCCGCGCACGCCGCGGGCGTCATTCACCGCGACCTCAAGCCCACCAACATCTACGTGGTGAAGCAGCCGGACGGCGCCACCTTCATCAAGCTGCTCGACTTCGGCCTGGCCAAGCAGGCGGCGGTGCCGCGCGGCCAGACGGCGCAGACCAACGTCGCCCGCATCCTCGGCACGCCAGAGTTCATGGCCCCCGAGCAGGCCCGCGGCGAGCCGGTGAGCCCCCGCACCGATCTCTACGCCTTCGGCGTCATCGCCTACGAGCTGTTGACCGCCACGGCGCCCTACGCCGCCGAGTCGCCGTGGGAAGTCATCTCCATGCACCTGACGCACCCGGTGCCGAGGGTGTCGCCGCTCAGGCCCGACGTGCCGCCGATGTTGGACGCGCTGGTGCAGCGGCTGATGGCCAAGGAGCCGTCGGCGCGGCCGGCCAGCGCCGAGGCGGTGCGCGACGAGGTCAAGCGCATGCGCAAGGCGCTCAAGCTCGAAGGCACCAGGCTCGAGCTGCCGATCGTGAAGGCTCGGGAGAACCTGAGCTCGCCGGTGCTGGCGCCGGTCGTCCTGGGGGCGAGCTCCAAGCCCGAGCGGTTGCCCGCGCCGGCGGCGTCGCCTGGCGCCCTTGGGCCCAAGCCCGTGGCGCCGAGGGCCGGCTCGCCCGGCCGCGCCGCGCAGGAGACCTCCGTCATCCCGAGCCGCAAGGCCGCGGCCGAGGCGGCGCGGGCCGGCGCGCTGGCCGCGCCCGCCGAAGCGTCCGCCGAGGCCTTGCTCCAGGTGCGCTCGTCGCGGACGGGCCTGATCTTCGGCCTGGTGGGGATCGTGGCGCTGGCGGCGCTCGGCGGGCTGTGGCTGGTCTTCGGTTCGCCGCGCTCCGGGCCTGGGCCGACGGACGAGGGCCTGACCGTGACGCCGCCGGTGAAGAAGCTGGAGGCCTTGCCCGAGCACGTGCCGCCCCCCGAGCCGCCGAAGCCCGAGCCGACGCCTGCGCTCCCCAAGGCTGAGCCCGCGCCCGAGGCGCCCAAGGCCGTGGCGGCGCCGGAGCCACCCAAGCCCGCACCGGTGCCAGAGCCGACGAAGACGGCGACGCCGGTGGCGGCGGTAAAACCTGCCACGCCTCCCAGGGAGAACCTCGCCGGCCGCCTCGCCAGGGTGAAGCGGGCCTGGGGCGCGGCGCGCAAGGCGAAGCCCGACGACGACGTGCGCCTGTTCGATCAGATGCTCCAGGCCATCGAGCAGCAGAACAAGGCCGCCGGCGCCGACCGGGCGTCGGTGCGCAAGGGCATCGACGACTTCGTGCTCAACGCGCTCGACGGCAAGGAGCCGTGAGCAGGGTCACGCTTCGAAGGGTGCCGAACGCCGATCCGGCTTGCTAGGCTCGCGGGCCGCGCATGCTGCTCACCCCCGCACTCCTCCTGGCGTTGTCCTCGGCCACGCCGACCTCGGCGGTGGCGGTGACCCGGCGGGTGGGCCTCGACGCGGCGCGCGCCATCGAGCTCGCGGATCGTCTGGGCAGCGCCCTTCTGGCGCAGAAGGCCGAGCGCCTGGGCCTCTTGCTCGACGCGGAGCGCTTCCTCGATCGCGCCAAGGCGGCGCAGGCGAAGGATCCCGTCAGCTGCGGCGGCAACACCTCGTGCGCGGTGGGCATCGGCAAGGCCGCGGGCGTGCAGTACCTGGTGGCGCTGCAGCTCGTCGCCGTCGGCACCAGCCTCGCCGTCGACGGCCGGGTGCTGGAGGTGGCCGAGGGCGGGGTGCTCGCCACCGTCACCGCCACCCTGCCGAAGGCCCCCTCCGACGCCGAGCTGGGCGAGCTGGCGAAGAAGATGCTCTCGCAGCTCAAGCCGCTGGAGCCGGTGAAGGTGGTGGAGCTCCCGCCGGAGCCGCTCCAGGTGCCCGACGCGGCGCCGCCGGGCGATCGCCCCCTCGCCGCCACGGGCCCGACGCTGGTGCCCGCGCCGGGCGTAGTGGTGGCGCCGCCCGTGCCCGTGTCGGGGAAGCCGGCCGCCATCGGCCTGGGCGTGAGCGCAGTGGTCGCCGCCGGCGCCGGAGTCGGCCTCCTGGTCTTGGGCCACTCGCGCGCCGCCGCCGTCGACCCGGCCTCGCCCGACGCCTCGAGAGATCGCACCGTGGCCAAGGGGCTGGCCATGGGCGCGAACCTGGGCTTCGCCGCCGCGGGCGTGCTCCTCACCGGCGCGGTGGCGGCGTGGTTGCTCGCGCCGGAGACGACGGCGGCGCCGGTGCCTCCGTCTCCGCCCGCCGAGCGCGACCTGGCCACCTTCGATTGAGGGGAACGCCTCGCCTCGCGCCGGTGGCCTCCAGATGGTCTCTGGGCTCGCCGGTGGAGCGGTGTAGAGTGCCGGCCCTCATGAAGCGCCGTCTCGCCGCTCTCGCCCTCGCCGCCGTGGTGCCTGCCTGCTTCTTTCCGGCCGATCGTGGCCGCGCGCTGGAGGGGCGTCTCGACGTGCTCGCCGACGACAACCAGCGCCTCAAGGCCGAGCTCGCCGACACCCGCGAGAAGCTGGTGAAGACCACCGCCCGCCTGCAGGAGGCGCTCGATCAGCTCGACAAGGCCTCGCGCACCACCGGCGCCAACATCGGCGTGAAGGTCGACGGCGCGATCCAGGACGTCGCCGCGCTCAAGGGCCAGGTGGAGGGCTTCCAGTACAAGGTGACCGAGCTGGAAGGGAAGCTCAAGGAGGTCTCCGACGCGCAGAAGGCGATCGCCAACGCCCCGCCGCCGCCGCCCCCGGAGCCGAAGAAGGAGGAGCTGAAGAAGCCCGACGTGCCCAAGGACTTCCTCCAGCTCGCCGAGGACAAGGCGAAGGGCGGCGATCACGAAGGTGCGCGAAAGCTCTACACCGAGTTCTTGAAGAAGTGGCCGAAGGACGAGCTCGCCGGCGAGGCGCACCACGGGCTGGGCGAGACCTGGTTCACCGACGGCAAGTGCCGCGAGGCCCTCTACGAGTACGGCAAGGTGATTCAGGACTTCCCGAAGTCGAAGTCCACCCCCGAGGCCTACCTGCGCAGCGCCGACTGCTTCAAGGAGCTCAAGATGATCGCCGAGGCGAAGCTGGCCCTCGAGGAGCTCTCCCGGCAGTTCCCCAAGAGCGAGCCGGCCAAGGCGGTGAAGCAGCGCCTGTCGGAGCTGGAGAAGAAGCCCTCGAAGAAGGGGGACAAGAAGTGAAGCGCGTGCTCCTGGCGACGCTGTTGGCCGCGTCCTCGGCCTTCGCCGCTCCCAAGCACGCCACCATCCTCTTCGCGGGAGACGACGGGGGCGAAGTCGCCCCCTGTGGTTGAAGGATGAACCCCACTGGCGGTCTGGCCAGGCGAAAGACGGTGCTGAAGGAGCTCTCGGGCGCGGACACGCTGCTGGTGGAGGCGGGGAACGCCCTCACGCGGCCGGGCGCGACGGACGACGCGCCGACCCGCGAGCGGGCGGCCTTCATCGTGCGGACCTTCGGGGGGCTGGGCACCAAGCTCATGGCGGCGGGGCCCGCCGATCTCGAGCTGGGGGTCGACTTCCTCTCGGGGCAGGCGAAGCGCGCTGGCGTCTCGGTGCTCTCCTGCAACCTGGAGAAGAAGGACGGCACCCAGGCCTTCCCCGGCTCGACGGTGCTCTCGGTGGGCGGCTTGAAGGTGGCGTTCGTGGGGCTCACCGGCGAGCGGCTCTTCAAGGACGGCGCGCGCACCCGGCCGGCGAAGGAGGCGCTCCTGGCCGAGCTGGGCAAGCTCCCGCCGCATGACCTGACGGTGCTCTTGAGCACCGCGAGCTACCTGGTGAGCTCGGGGCTGGCGGTCGAGGCGAAGGCGAAGCTCGACTTCGTCATCGACGCCGGCGAGCCGCGCGGCATCCCTCCGCCGCAGAAGGTGGAGGGCGGAGCGGTGCTGGTCGCCGCGGGCCAGAAGGGCCAGCAGCTCGGCAAGCTCTCGCTCGACGTGGGCGGGCCGGGGCCGTGGGCGGATCTCGACGCCGTCACCCGCGACGGGCAGGCCGTGCAGTTCCTCGACTCGCAGCTCAAGACGCTGAAGGACCGCCTCGCCCAGGCCAAGGACGCCAGCGCCAAGGCGCAGCTCCAGCAGACGGTGAAGGAGCTCGAGAAGCGCAGGGCCGAGCAGCAGAAGGCGCTCGACGCCGCCCAGGCGCCGTCGGCGAGGAAGTTCCGGGTGGAGTACCGGGTGCTCGACGCTTCGGTGAAGGACGACGAGGCCTTGAAGCAGGAGGTCTTGAAGATCGAGCCGACGTACGCCGGGTCCCACTGACGCACGTCCGCCGCGCCGGGCACCCTTTTCTTCACGCGAAGATGCCGCGCCGGGTCAAACCGGGCAGCTGTCTACTCGCGGTCCAGAGGGGAAACCGTCATGGGTGTGCTGCTGCTGCTCGTCGGAGTGGGGGTGTTGATTTTCGGGCTGATGAATCACCTGAAGGGGCAGCGCATCCTGGCCGCGCCCTTCAAGGGCACCGGGGCGCTGGCGAAGGACCCGACGACGTCAGATCCGAAGGGGGCCATCTCCACCGAGGGCAAGGTCGTCCCGCCCGCGGAGGCGTGCCTGTCGCCCTGCACCAAGACGCCGTGCCTCTACTACGAGGTGAAGGTGGAGCGGCTGTGGGAGAAGGTCGAGACCACCCAGGACGGCACCAAGACGGTGAAGGGCAGCGACACCTTGTCGACGGTGTCGGGCGGCGCGGTGGCCAGCCTCGACGACGGCACGGGCGCCGTGCAGGTCGACTTCTCCAAGGGCGCCGACTTCGACTCGCTCAAGGACGGCTACAAGAAGGAGCTCAACGGCCGGGGCTGGGCGTCGAACGTGCAATTCGGCGAGCTCAACTACGAGCTCCCGGTGCTGAGCGACTCCGAGAAGTACACCATCGGCTTCAAGGCCACCGAGCGGTACGTGCCGGTGGAGGGCAGCTTCTTCGTGCTCGGCAAGCTCGAGGGCTCGCGCATCATCAAGCCGGGCTGGCGCGCGATGATGGCCTCGGCCAAGGGCCGCGAGGGGCTGCTCGGCTCGGTCAACAAGAAGAAGAAGTTCAGCTTCATCGGCGGCGGCGTGGCCACCGCGCTCGCCATTCCGCTCATGATCTGGGGCCCCAAGTCCGAGCCCACGCCCTACGGCGCCTCTTCGTACTGCGAGTCGACGCTCGTCGACGCCCGCGCCAAGTGCGAATCGAACGTCTCGAGCAAGGAGGGCCAGCACATCGGCTGGACCGTCGCCAAGGCGGGCACCTACGAGATCGAGGTGTTCGCGCCGAAGAAGAAGGTGCCGTTCGCGCCGGGCATCGAGGTGCAGAAGGCCGGTGGCGACGTGATCGGCTCGGGTGAGGGCGGCATCGGCCAGAACGCCAAGGCCACGGTGAAGGTGGAGGCCGGCGAGCACACCATCGTGGTGAAGCCGAGCGACGGATACATGGTGAAGGGCGGCTTCACCTATGAGCTGGAGGTTCGCGCGACGGGCGCGGCGGCGGCGCCGGCGGTCGCGGCCGGTGGCGCGGCGGCTCCGGCGGCGGCCGGCGGGAGCTTCACCGAGGAGCAGCTCAAGGATCGCCTGGCCGGCCTCAACGAGCTCTGCGGCGACACCTGGTGCGAGGGGTCCTTCAACTACACCTTCACCAAGCTCGCCTGCGCTGACGCGACCAGGTGCACCCTGGGCTTCACCGCGAAGAACGGGGAGACCCACAAGGACTACACCGCGAGCGTCGAGGTGAAGGGCTTCAAGACCTTCGCCGAGGGCGAGGGTGAGTACGAGGGCTCGCTCGACGAAGCGGTGGGCAAGGCGCTCGGCGAGTGGGAGCAGCACCCGACCAGCACCGTGGCCATGGCGGCGCCCGCGGCGGCGAAGGTTCCCGCGAAGGCGGCGCCGGCGAAGGCGCCCAAGGGCAAGGGCAAGAAGTAGGCGCCTGAAGCCGTCGGAAGCCCCCGGCGACCGCCACGCGCGTGGCGGTCGTCGTCGTTGGTGCGCCCGGCGGCGAGAAAAGTGCCGGATCAAGACGTGCCGCCGTTGACAGGCTCGCCCGGTCTTGGGAGGTGCGGGGCATGGCCGATCAACTCCCCGTCTTCGTGCAGGTGCGTCGTCCCGATGGCTCGACCGAGAAGGTGCGCGTGGGCACCGCGCTCCAAGGCGCCGATGGCTTCGTGGTGAGCCTGGGCGAGCTGCTCATCGGGTCCACCCCTGAGCCGATGCGGCGCGCCAGCGCGTCGTCCGCGCCGTCGGGCGGCGGTGGCGGCGAGATCTTCCCGCCCTACGGCCGCAGCAAGGGCATGCCGATCCGCGGCGCCTCGATGCAGGACCTGGAGTTCTACGCCAACGGCTCCCGGCGCTCGCTGAGCGATCCCTCGAAGTCGCGCTGGCACGACAAGGAGCGGGTGCTGCTCGCGGCGATCGAAGCGGAGATCGCGCGGCAGAAGGGCGAGGGCGGCGGCGGCGGTGGTGGGCCGGACGAGCCCCCGCCTCCGGGCGAC
The DNA here is from genome assembly GCA_037443525.1 of Archangiaceae bacterium. Lineage (GTDB taxonomy): Bacteria > Myxococcota > Myxococcia > Myxococcales > Myxococcaceae > JBBIOE01. Next base: position 26,923 of record JBBIOE010000076.1, read on the forward strand.
GAAGACGCGCCGTTCTGATGCACCTACCGGCGCGTCCCGAGCAGCTCCTTCACCAGCTCCCGTGCCTGCGCCGATCGCTCGTCGGCGTCCGATGACAGGAAGTCCCGCTCGGCCGCGTCGTGATCGGCGCGGCGCCCGATGCGGCCGACCACCTGCCCACCGCAAGCCCGGCAGGTTCGGGCGCCGGTCGGCAGCGCCTGGCCACACTCCGGGCCCGAGCAGCGGTCGCGCTTCACCAGCAGCGCGAGCGGCGTCGCCACGAATGGAAGCGCGAGCCACCACCACCACATCGACGCCATCGCGCAGAGGAAGCCCAGCCCGGCGGCCCCCACTGCGAAGGCGAGGAGCGGTGGCGCGCGCACCCGAAACACGACGTCGCGCCCCGGCGCGCGGCGGGAGAGCACGGCGGGCGGCGGTACGGTGAGCGGAGCTGGACGCTGCCACTCCGACTCTCTCGGCAACCCCAGCTCGGCGATGAGCCCGTCGCGATCGCGGAGGTACAGCTCGCGGATCTCGCGGACGATGACCCGCTGGTCCGGTCCGAGCGCGTCCAGCACGGTGCCCCGTTCGGTCTCGTCGGAGCGCAAGGTGAGCTGCACGCCCAGCGTGAAGGAGAGCGCCAAGCGGCTCAGGTAGCCGTCGGCCTGGAGCTCGGCGCTCGCGAGGCTCGCGATGTTCGCAGACAGCACGCCGAAGCCGAGGAAGACGGTGGTGAGATCGGTGAGGCTCTCTTCGAGCTCGCGCTCGGACTCCATGACGTCGCGGTGGAACCGCCAGGCGTGCGCGGTCTCGTGCGCGAGGATGCCCGCCAGGGTCTCGGGCTCGGAGAGCTGCTCGGTCTTCACCCCGAACAGGTAGGTGCCGAGCTCGTTGGCGCCGGCGAACCAGGCGGCGGCTTTGTGCGGCGGGACGTAGTCCTCGTCGTCGTCCGTGCTCCAGGTGGGATCGTTCTCGTGGCGGAGCAGCGTCGGAGTCGATCGGAGCCGAGCCCACGCCATGAGGCGATCGAGCATGGCGCGGGCTCCGGCGAGGTCGGGCCGCCACTCGTCGGGGAAGTACTTCGGATCCGGCAAGAGGATGGGGCCGAAGAGGAAGTCGGCGTGACCGTTGAGCGCGATGAGCCGCCTCAGCTCCCGGAGCAGGCGCTGCCGCTGGCGAAGCTGCTCGGCCGGAATCCCCACGCCTGCCGAGCATGACCCGAGACGAGGGCGGAGGCGAGCTCACGCCGAGCGCCGCGGAGCCTCACCGGCTCCCTGGGCCTCACCCTCCGAGAGCCTGATCAGCGGCACACCGGCCAACCCCTTGACTCGCTCCACGATCGGCTCCAGCGCGCACAGGTCGTCGATGAAGCGCGCGCCGGTCCAGTCGCGCTTCGGCGCCACCGCTTCGATCATCGCCGCCAGCGCGAGGCCCGCCGCCTCCATGCCGTCGGTGGCGTGGAGCCAGCGCCTTCGCCCGTCGGCCTCCGCCACCAGCTCCACCGCCGAGGAAACGCGCCGCAGGAGGAATCGCCGGAGCACCGTGAAGTACGCGCGCATCGCGGCCTGGTACCAGCCGGCGCGGGCCACCGCGGGCGGGACCGCGAGGAAGCCCCGCACCAGCACTGAGGGCTTGGGCGCGAAGTAGGCCGCCACGTCGGGCGCGCCGGTGCTCTCGCGGAGCATGTACGGCTCGGCGAGCGACATCGCTCCGGTCGGGCGCCGGCGGTCGCCGAAGTCCAGCACCGGACCTCGCTCCATCCGGTGACGCTCGACGCGCGTGCCGGACTCGAAGCGCACCACCGGCAGCGCCATCGCCCGAAGCATCAGCTCGATGGTGCCCTGGCCCGCGCCGCTGAACGGGCTCGAGGCCACGCCCAGGGTGAGCCGCTTCGTCCCCGGCACGGCCACGGCGCGCGCGAGCAGGTTGCTCAGGCCGGTGAAGATGCCGCCGCCCAGCACCAGCCGGCCCGGGCCGTCGCGGTGGGCGCGGTGCAGGCGCTCCACGCAGGGCGCCTCGCTGGTGGCCTCCAGCACCGTCTTCCCGCGCTCGAGGCACCAGGCGACGAGCGCGTCGGGCGGGTGGCTCACGGTGTCGGTGAGATCGACCACCACCGCGAAGGGCTCGAGGGCGGAGAAGGTCTTTGGGGCGGTGACGTCGACCGCCACCTTGGCGCGCCGTGAAGCGACCGCGGCGTCGAGGCCCGCGCGCCGGAGGCCCTCCACCACCCGCGCGCCGAGGAAGCCACTGCCACCGAGGACCACGAGCCGTGTCATGCGCCGTACGATAAGAGCCGCCTCGCATGGCCCCCACTCGCGTTCCGCCCATGAAGCGCGCCGCGCTGCCCAAGCGCCTGCAGCCCCGGAAGGCTCCGCGGCAAGGCCGTTCGCGGGCGCTGGTCGCCGCGGTGCTCGAGGCGGGGTCTCGCATTCTGGCCGAGCGGGGCTACGAGGGCCTGTCGATGCAGCGGGTGGCCACGGTGGCCGGCGTGAGCCCGGGCTCGCTGTACCAGTACTTCCCGGACAAGCCCTCGTTGGTGGCCGCGCTCATCGAGGCGCAGTCTGACCGGGAGCTGGCCTTCCACCAGGCGCGGTTCGCCGAGCTCCCCGCCGACGCGTCGCTGGAGCAGAGCCTGGTGCACGTGGTGCGCTCCATCGTGGACTTCCAGCGGAGCGAGGGGGCGCTGATGCGTCGCTCGCTGGAGGCGATGGCGCACGTGGGCCGGTACCCGTCGCTGGCGGCGAAGGCGGCCGAGTCGGCGGCGTTCCTGAAGGGGCTGCTCGAGGCGCATCGGAGCGAGCTCGTGGTGAGCGATCTCGACCTCGCCACCCACGTGGTGGCCAACGCCCTTCACAGCCTCACCCACGACGGCGTGCTCCCCCGGCCGCCTCGGCTGGACGACGAGACGCTGGTGCGCGAGGCGACGCGGTTGGCGGTGCGGTACCTCATGGCGCGGTGAGTCGGACGCGGGCCCAGGCTGCCCGCCCGGCTGCCGTTTGAAACGCGTACGGAGGCGGAAAATCGGCCCGGAGCTCTGAAGAGCGCTGTCGATTCGCGGGGATGTCAGACCCTCTTGATACTGAATCGGTGTTCAGTATGGATCGAGAGGAGGAGACGTCATGGCGGTCGCGATGCGCGAGGTGGAGGTCGAGGCTGGGCCGGGGGCGGACCCGGCGAAGACCGCCACGTTGAACCGGCTGCGCCAGGCGATCGCCGAGGTGCAGGCGGCACCCCGGCGCTACCTGGTGACGTTGAGCACGGGCCTGTCGGAGCTCGACGCGCTGGGGGCCTTCCGGCTCGGGCGCGGGGTGGAGCTGTGCGGCGAGGAGGCCTCGGGGCGGGCCAGCCTGGCGGGGCGGCTGGTGGCGGGCGCCTGCCGGGAGAAGCGGCTCTCGGCGTGGATCGACGGGCCGAAGGAGCTCTACCCGCCGGCGCTGGTGGACCTGGGCGTCGAGCTCTCGCGCCTGCTGGTGGTGCGGCCGAAGGCGCCGAAGCAGCTGGTGTGGTCGGCGGTGCAGTTGCTGCGGAGCGGGGCGTTCACCTGCGTGGTGCTCGACGTGACGCACACCGGGGTGAAGCTCTCGATGCTCGAGGCGAAGAAGCTGGTGGAGGCCGCGCGCACCGGGGGCTCGTTGCTGGTGCTGCTGACCTCTCAGTCCGCGCCGGCGCAGGGGCTGGTGCGGCTCGAGCTGTCGACGCAGGCGCCTGCCGTTCACCCTGAGCCCGTCGAAGGGGGGCGGCCTCCCGTTCACCCTGAGCTGCGTCGAAGGGTGCTGAATTCAGTCCCCTCCCTGGTCGCGCTTCCGTCCCCCGCCCGCACCACGCCGCCCGCGTCCGAGTGCGGAGTGGGTCCGCTCCGGAGTGCGCGGGGAGGGCAGTACGCCGCGCCGGAGCTGCGCGAGCCCTGGTCGGAGGTGCTCGCCGGGGCGCGTGAGTCTGGTGGGGGGGCGGAGTCGAGCGCGGCGACGCGGGACGGTGGGGCGTCGGAGTCGAGCGCGGCGGCGCGAGACGGCGTGGCGTCGGCGTCGAGCGCGAGCGGTGCGTGGAGCGTGGAGTCGCGGGACGGCGCGGCGTCGGCATCGAGCG
>JBBIOE010000077.1:0-30845 GCA_037443525.1 Archangiaceae bacterium
CTCCGCGACGGGCGGCTCTGCGACGGGCGGCTCTGCGACGGGCGGCTCTGCGACGGGCGGTGGCGCGACGGGCGGCGGCCTCGGCGGAGGCACGGGCGGCACGAGCGCTTCCTGGAACACCGCGGGGCTCACCGGTCAGGTGTGGCTCCTGGGCGACTTCCTCACCGCGGGCACTCCCGTCTACGGGCACCAGGTCCTGCCCTCGACGACCGCCACCTCGATCAACGCTCCCGGCCGCAAGCTGGGCGCCGCGACCACGTCGCCGGACGGGCAATGGGCCGTGCTCGAGTACGCCAGCACCGGCACGGTGGCCGGAGAGCTGGTCTTCACCGCGTCCGATGGTTCGGCCCCCACGTCGCTCGGGCCGGTGCCCGCGTCGCAGAACATTCAGGACCCCTCCATCTCGCCCAACGACCAATGGGTCGTGTTCTCGCGCGGCAACAGCGGCACCACCACCGGCGTCGATTTGTTCGCGCAGCGCCTCCTCTCGGGCTCGACGCCGGTGCAGATCTCTCCCACGCGGCCCGGCGGCCTCGTCAGCCTGCAGCCGACCAAGTGGTTCTGGTCGCCCGACTCGCGCTACCTCGCGCTGATCGGAGACTTCGTCACCAACGGGAAGTACGAGCTGCACCTCATCGACTTCCAGAGCGGAACGCCGGTGCGCTCGACGCTGCTCGCCGACGCTTCGCTCTCGGGGAAGGGCGCGAACGACGTGGGCTGGAGGGGCTCGGCGACGATGGTGGTGCGCGCGCAGCTCCTCGCGAGCGCGTACCCGTTCCTCTACACCGCCACCGTGGGCGGCGTGATGACGCCCATCCCCAACGCACCCGGCTCGTCCACCGTGGGCATCGGCGCGATGGGGCTCTCGAGAGACGGGACCCGGGTGGTGTTCACCGCCAACCTCCACGACCCGACCACCTGGGAGCTCTTCACCATGCCCACCGACGGCAGCGTGGCGCCGGCGCAGCTGCTCCCCAATGCGCCCATCGGCCGCGTGACGCCGGCCGGCTCCATCGTGCTCAGCCCCGACGGCACCAAGGTCTCGTTCAGCGCCAGCTACGCCTCCGCCGGGGTGGGCATCTACGACGTCTACGTCCTGCCGCTCCCCACCGGCGCGACGAGCTTCACCCCGCTGCTCCTCGGGACCTCGACCCAGTCCGCGACCGCCTTCGCGTGGGGCCCGCAGTCCAACGCGCTCCTGGTGCTGGGCGACCTTCGCCGCGACCAGGACATGGAGGTGCTCGTGCTGCGCGACTTCACCACCGGCGCGCAGGTGCCCGCGGCCGCCCAGGCCGTGCCCACCGGCGGAGACGTCACCCAGGTGAGCTGGACGCCCTGAGACGGGCCCCGCGGCCGTGGCGGTGGGGCTCGATTTCTGAGCCGATGCTGCGCCCCGTCGAGTACGACTGGGGCGTGCGCTCTCAGGTCGAAGCGGCAGTGCTCTCCGAAGTCGCCGCGTCGGTGCGGCGCGGAGAGCCGCCGTCGGACGAGCGCTTCGACGAGCTCTTGCCCGAGGGCGCGCGGAACCTCGCGGGCATGTTCTGGACGCCGGTGGCCGTGGCGATGAAGGCCAGCGCGTGGCTCGACGAGCTGGGCGTCGCCACGGTGCTCGACGTGGGCTCGGGCGTGGGGAAGTTCTGCGCGCTCGCGGCGCTGGCGGGGAAGGCGCACTTCACCGGGGTGGAGCACCGGGCCCGGCTGGTGCCGCTCGCCACCGAGCTCGCCCGGGCGCTGGGCGTCGGCGAGCGCGCCCGCTTCTTCCAGGGGACGCTGGGGGAGACGCCGCTGCCCGCCGTCGACGCCTACTACTTCTACAACCCGTTCGGAGAGAACGTGTACGGCCCGGAGGACCACCTGGACGAGGACGTGCTGCTGACGCCGTCGCGCTACTCCAAGGACGTCTCCGCCGCGCTGGCGCTCTTGGAGGCCGCGCCGGTGGGGACGGTGCTCGTCACCTACAACGGCCTGGGAGCGCACGCGCCGCCGAGCTACCGCCCCTTGCGCACGGAGAGCATCGGCGCGAGCGAGCTCTCGCTCTTGCGCCGCGAGCAGTCCCGGCGCCTGTATCTGGTCGGGTCGAGCGCCGAGCCGTGAAATGACGTGAGCTCGAGCGGGCAACGGAGCACGCTGACCCTCATGCGCCTCGCGCCGTTCGTCTCCGCCGATCTCGAAGCGCTCCTCGCGCTGAACCAGGCCAACGTGCCGCACGTGGGCACGCTCACCGCCCAGGAGCTGGAGCGCGTGGTGGGGCAGACGGCGGTGGCGCTCGGCCTGTGGGACGACGCGGGCCTTCTGGGCATGGTGCTCGCGATGGACCCTTCGTCGAGCTACCAGAGCCCGAACTACCGCTGGTTCCGCGCGAAGTACGAGCGCTTCCTGTACGTCGATCGCATCGCGGTGGCGGAGCGGGCGAGGGGGCAGGGGCTCGGGCGGAGGCTCTACGACGCCATCTTCGCCGAGGCGCGCGCCCGGGCGCTGGAGCGCGTCACCTGCGAGGTGAACCTCGTGCCCCCGAACCCGGGCTCGCTGGCCTTCCACGCCCGGCTGGGCTTCGAGCGGGTGGGCGTGGTCGCGCACGTGCCACAGGAGAAGGAGGTCGCGATGCTGGCGGCCTCCCTCCGTTCAGCCTGAGCCGAGGGAGGAGCGCCCCGCGTTGCGCGAAGCCGCCCCCGTCGCTACTCCACTGCTCGTTCTCGGAGGACCCCGTGGCCCCCTCTCCCTTCCGCCGTCGCGCTGCCGGTGAGCGACTCGAGCGCATCGTCGCCTCGCCCCGCTACCGGGACGGCGCCTTCTTCAACGCCTCCGGCGCGACGCCGATGCTCAAGCCCGTCACCGCGCTCTCCACCGTGGGCAAGTTCCTCGCCGGCGGGCCGCGCCGCAGCCCCGCCGGGCCGCTGCCCGCCCAGAGCCCCTTCGAGGCCTGGAGCACGAGGCCCGACACCGGCCTGCGCGCTACCTGGCTCGGGCACTCCACCGTGCTGGTCGAGCTCGACGGGCTGCGGGTGCTCACCGATCCGGTCTGGTCGGAGCGCGCCTCGCCGACCCGCTTCGCCGGACCCAAGCGCTTCCAGCCGGTGCCGGTCAGAATCGCCCAGCTCCCGAAGCTCGACGCGGTGGTGCTCTCGCACGACCACTACGATCACCTCGACGCGATCGCCATCGTGGAGCTCGCGAAGACTGGCGTGCCCATCGTCACCTCCCTCGGCGTCGGCGTGCACCTCGAGGCCTTCGGCATTCCGCCGGAGCGCATCATCGAGCTCGACTGGTGGGAGGAGGCGAAGCTCGCGGGCGGCGCGCTCACCGTCACCGCCGCGCCCTCGCAGCACTTCTCCGGGCGCGGGCTCAACGATCGCAACGCCACGCTCTGGTCCTCGCTGGTGCTGCGCTCCGAGCGGCACGCCGTCTTCTTCAGCGGCGACACCGGCCTCACTCCCGAGTACGCGGAGATCCGCGCCCGCTTGGGCCCCTTCGACCTGGTGATGCTCGAGGTCGGCGCCTTTCACCCCAGCTGGGGCACCATTCACCTCGGGCCCGAGAATGCGCTCCAGGCCCTCTCTCTCCTCGGCGGCGGAGCCTTCCTGCCGGTGCACTGGGGCACCTTCAGCCTCGCGCTCCACGAGTGGGACGAGCCGGCCGAGACGCTGCTGAAGCTCGCGCCGCGGAGAGACGCGCGGCTGGTGATGCCGATGCTGGGGCAGCCGGTCGAGCCGGCGCAGGTGGAGGCGGTGACGCCGTGGTGGCGCGAGGTGGCGCGGCTCGAAGGGAAGGCCCCGGCGCCGGCCGTCGAGCCCGCCATTCCCGAGGGCGAGCCCATCGACTGAGCCACCGCCGGTCAGGCTGGGCTCGAGGCAGGCAGGAGTCCCGTGACTGCTCGTCCCAAGCCGGGGTCTCCGAATGGCCTTCGCCCGACGTCGCCCGTACACTGGCCGGACTCTCCAGGAGCCACCATGCGTCACTTCTCCCGCTGGCTCATCGCTATCGCCGCCGCGGCCGTCGCCGTCACCTGCGCGCCCAACCACCCGCCGCCGACGCTCGTCTGCTCGGACTGCGAGGCGGCCTGCCACCTCTGCTCGGGGCTCTCCTGCCTCGCCGCCGACGCGGGCTACGCCGACAGCCGCTGCGGGGCCTACGTCTGCGACAGTGACGCCGGCTGCTTCACCAGCTGCGCCGGGCCCGCCGAGTGCCAGCCCGACGCCTTCTGCGACGCCGGCCAGTGCTACGCCTTCCACGCCCTCGGCAGCCTCTGCACCTGGGGCGGCGAGTGCAAGGGCGGCCACTGCGTCGACGGCGTGTGCTGCGACAGCGCGTGCGGCGAGGCCTGCGATCGCTGCAACCTGAGCGGCCTCGAGGGCACCTGCTCGCCCGCGCCGCTGGGGACGCCCGGCGCTCCCACCTGCTCGCCCTTCGCCTGCAACGGCGCCGACGCGGGCTGCCCCTCCACCTGCGCGGTGGACCAGGGCTGCGCCTCCGGCTTCTTCTGCAACAGCGCGGCGTGCGTGCCGGTGCTCACCCTCGGCACCGCCTGCGGCCGCAACGCCATGTGCGCCTCCGGGAACTGCGTCGACGGCTTCTGCTGCGACACGGCCTGCGCCGGCGCCTGCGACGCCTGCAACGTCCCCACCAAGGAGGGCACCTGCTCGCCGGCTCCGGCGAGGAGCGCGGGCTCGCCGACCTGCGCGCCCTACGCCTGCGGCGGCAGCTCCACCGCGTGCCCCACTTCGTGCACCACCGACACCGAGTGCGACACGAGCCACGCCTGCGGCGACGGCGGGGTGTGCGTGCCCTCCTCGGCGAACGGCGCGGCCTGCACCCGGGCCGGGGAGTGCCAGAGCGGCTTCTGCGTCGACGGCGTGTGCTGCAGCTCCGCCTGCACCGGGGCGTGCAACGCCTGCAACCTCGCCGGCTCGACGGGCACTTGCGGCGTGGCCTCCGCCGGCGCGCCGGGCCGCCCCTCCTGCGCGCCCTACGTCTGCGGCGGCGCCGCCACCAGCTGCCCCTCGAGCTGCACCACCAACGCCCAGTGCGCCGTGGGTCAGGCCTGCAACGGCAGCGCCTGCCAGGTCGACGGCGACAAGGACGGCACCGCCGACGCGGTGGACTGCGCGCCGGCCGACGCGACGAAGTGGACCAACCGCGCCTGCTTCAAGGACGCCGACGGCGACGGCTTCTTCGCGAAGACCAGCACGCCGACCTGCTCCGGCGCGGCCTGCCCCGCGGGGACCCAGGCCACCGCCGGCACCGACTGCAACGACGCGGACGCGGGCGTGTACCAGCTCGTCACCTGCTTCGGCGGGCTGGACGCCGACAACGACGGCTTCCACGCGGGCGCGGGCGCGTCGACGTGCACCGGCGCGCAGTGCCCGGCCGGCACCTCGTCGCTCAAGGACTGCTACGACCTGAACGCCAACGCCAAGCCCGGCCAGTTCCTCACCTACGCCGTCAGTCGAGGCGACGGCAGCTTCGACTACGACTGCGACGGGCTGGAGACGAAGGACGTGTTCTGGGACTGCTCCACCTCGTACGCCGGCACGGCGGCGTGCAGCGCGGTGCCCTACTCGGGCAACCGGGGCTACGTTGGCGCCTCGCCGGCCTGCGGTGTCCTCGGCACCTGGCGCACCTGCGCGGTGTGGGGCAACGCCACCTGTAACACGGTGATGTTCCAGTACGGCGCCTGCGGCGCGGGCTGCTTCCCCGCCGACGGGGGCAGCTACTCGGTGGAGAACGTGCCGCTGGCGATGAAGTGCCGCTGAGCGGCCGCGGCCCTCAGCGCCCGCCGGTGCGATCGCTCGCCGGCACCAGCTCGACCCCGTTGGTGAGATCCGGCGGCGGCTTCTCCTGAATGCCCACGCCGAAGGCGAGCCAGGTGATGACCGCGCCCACGATGACCAGCACCACCGCGATGGTCCAGGCGCGGCGCTTGGAGCGAGTGGGCTCGAGCGGGCTCTCCTCGTCGCTCATGGCCAGAGCATGGCACGACCGCTACGCTGCCCGCCGGAACTTTCCCGCCCGTTCGGGCCTCTGACCTTCGATGACCACCCTCCCGCTGCTCGTCGCCGTGCTCGCCGGCGCCTCCCCCGACGCCGGGGTCGGCTGCGGCGGCACGCCCTGCGAGCGCTACCCGAGCGCGAGGGCCGCCTTCCAGCGCGTGCTCCAGGAGCCCACCGCCATCCTGGCCATCGGCGAGTACCACGAGCTCGAGGGCGCGCCGAAGGTGCCGAGCGCGCTCAAGCACTTCACCGGCGAGCTCCTGCCGCTGCTCAAGGGCAAGGCCACCTCGCTGATCGCCGAGACGTGGATGACCAACGGGAAGTGCGGCGAGGTGGAGAAGCAGGCCACCCAGGAGGTGCAGCGCGTCACGAAGCGCCCCGAGTCCACCGAAGACGAGCTCACCACGATGATGAACGCCAGCCACGCGATGGGGGTGGCGAACCACATCCTGGTCATCAGCTGCGACGAGTACAAAGGCATGCTCGACGAGAAGGGTGAGCTCGACGCGCTCCAGAGCCTGTTGCTGGTGAAGCGGAAGGTGGAGCAGAAGGCCGACGAGGTGCGGGAGAAGGGCGAGGGCGGCGTGGTGGGGAAGATGCTGGTCCTCTACGGCGGCGCGCTGCACAACGACCTGCACCCCACCGTCGACTACGCGCCCTACAGCTTCGGCCCCGCGCTCAGGGCCGTCACCGACGGCCACTACGTCGAGCTGGACCTTCTGGTGCCGGAGTACGGCGCGCTCGACGACGACGTGAAGAACGAGGCGTGGTTCCTCGAGGCCACGCGCCTCGCCGCGCCCTCTGGCGCCGTGCTGGTTCGCCCCGCCGCGGACGTCTACGTCCTGGTCTTCGCGCCGACGCCCAAGGGGAAGGCGAAGACCGCGGCTCCGAAGAAGTGAGCCACGCGCCTCGGGTGTGGCAAGGTCCCGCCCCATCGGAGGAGCGAGTCCTTGAGCGCCGCGCAGCTCTCACAGGCCGTGGAGGACGAGCGGGCTGAGGCCGGCTCCCCCGTTCCACCCGAGCGGAGTCGAGGGCCGGTCCCTTCCGCCGCGCGCGGACCGAGCGGTCTCGGCCACCTCGTCGCCGGCGCCTGGCCAGGCGCCGCGGTGGCCCTCGTCGCGCTGACCTTCTGGCCCCAGGCCGGCTCGTCCTTCGAGCTGCCGAAGCTCTTGGTGCTGGGCGTCTTCGCGGTGGCCGCCCTGGTCTCTGGCTTCCGCGCGCGCGCGAAGGAGCTGCCGGTGGTGCCGGCGAGCCTTCTGGTGGCGGCGCTCGCCTCCACCCTGGCTGGCGAGATCGCGGGCCCGCTGGCGGTGGCGCGCGAGCTCTCCGTCGGGGCCATCGTCCTCGGCCTCTCGCTGCGCCGCGTGCGCGCGGATCAGCTCGTCGCGCCGCTCGCCGCCGCGGGGAGCATCGTGGCGCTGGTGACCCTGGCGCAGTCCCTGGGGCTCGACCTCTTCGGCGCGCACGCGCCGGGGCGCCTCGCGCTCTTCGGCACGCTGGGGAACCCGGACTTCGTCGCGGCCTTCCTTGCGCCGGTGCTCGCGCTGCTGGTGCCCTCGCTGGCCGAGCCGCGCCCTCGCCGGGCGGCGCTTCCGGCCTTCGTGCTCATCGCGCTGGCGCTCGTGGCCACGCGCTCGCTCGCCACGCTCCTCTCCCTCGGAGCGGCGGCGGCCGTCTTCGTCGCCAGCGCGGTGGTGCACGCACGCATAGGCCTGGCCCCGCGGTGGAGTGGCCAGCGGAAGCAGAGCGTCGCGCCCGAGGACACGGCCACGGTCTTCATGGCGATGAACACTCGCCTCGAGCGAGCCGCCGTTCAGCTCGAGCGGAGTCCTGAAGCTTCACCAGGTCAGGACTCGCGACCGTTCAGCCCGAGCGAAGTCGAGGGCCCGCTGGAGCCGCGGTCGTGTGCGGTGGGTCCCTCGACTCCGCTCGGGACGAACGGCGTGGAGGAGGATGTGACGAGTCGTGAGGCGCGGGGTCGATGGCCCGCCGGAGCCGCGATGCGTGACGTGACGCTCGACTCCGCCCAGGCGGCCACGGTCGCCGGTGAGCGACGCGCTCCGGACGGAGCCTCGGCGCCGCTCGTTCCCGAGGACCGTTGGTCCAGGGCCCGGTGGCTCGCGCTGGCCGCGCCGCTCCTCTTCGTGCTCGCCGGCTGCCTCACCCTCGCGTGGAGCCGAGACTGGCAGCGCGCGCTCGACGGCCGGAGCTACCTCGTGCGCGTGGCCCTCGCGCCGCTGCTCGCCCATCCGCTCAGCGGCCACGGCCCCGGCGCGGTCGAGGCCCTCTGGCCCGAGTGGGAGGCGGCCGCGTGGAAGGGCGGCGGCTTCGAGCGCTCGGAGGCGCGCTTCGTCGACGCCCAGAACCACCTGCACCAGGACTTCCTCGAGCGCGCGGTGGAGCAGGGGGTCGTGGGGCTGTTCGCGCTCCTCGCGACCGCGGGGCTCGCGCTCTCCAGGCTCTGGCGCGCGCGCACCCCGGCCGCCCTCGCCGCCGCCGCCGCGCTGGTCGCGCTGCTCTCCCGCGCGCTGGTCGACTTTCCCCTCTCCCGGCCCGCCGAGGCCGCGCTGTTCGCGCTCCTCGTCGCCGCCGGTCTCTCGTCGTCTCACCCGTCGCAGGAGCCCACATGAAAGCCCATCGAACCCTCGTCGTGTCTCTGTGCGTCCTCGCCGTCGCCGGCGTGGTGCGCGCCGCGACCTCCGGCTTCCAGGAGCGCCGCACCGCCATCTACACGAAGGCCGAAGCAGACCGGAAGAAGCTCGGCCTCGAGGATCCGAAGAAGCTCTACGCGAAGTACCCGACCCCCGAGGTCAGCTTCAAGGGCGAGCCGGCGCGGCTGTGCGCGGGCAAGTCGGCGACGGTGAAGCTCACCGGCAAGTTCGTCCCCGCCTCCGCCTTCCTGGTGACCAACGACGGCGTGCAAGTGGTGAAGGAGAAGATGACGGCCACCTCGTGGGAGGCGGAGCTCAAGGCCACCGCCGGCGCGCTGCCCGGCGAAGTGACCGTCGAGGTCTTCAGCCCGGTGTCGGCGGCGTCGCGCTCGGCGAAGGTGCTCGAGCTGGGCTGCAAGTACCAGTGGCACCTCGAGCTGGCCGACGGCCAGGTGGTGGACCTCGCCACCGACTTCGCGGCGCAGGATCGCCACGGCGCGGCGAGCTGGACCAAGAGCGGCAAGGCCACCGGAACGTCGCGCTTCGGCGTCGACGGCTCGGGCGAGGACTTCAACTTCACCCGCCAGGCGAGCCAAGAGGAGCTGATGGGCTCGGCCGCGAACATGAGCAAGCTCTTCGAGTCGGCGGAGTACAAGGCGCTGCTGGCCCGCCAGCAGAAGGCCAGCGAAGCGCTCGGCGCCTGCAAGGATCCGAAGACCATGGCTGCGTGCATGAAGGCCCCGGGCGAGGAGATCAGGAAGATCGGCGAGCAGCAGGAGACGCTCACCAAGAAGTACATGTCTGCCGGCAAACCGACGTTCGGCTGCAACCAGCTCAACGTGAAGGTGTCCGGTACGGCGGTGAGCGGCGAGGCCACCGAGTGCGGCGACGCCAAGCCGCAGGCCCTCAAGGGCACCGTGACGGTCCTCTAGCGCTCTACCCCGCGTGCGCGTGGCCCACGTCGGGCTCGCGCTCGGCGGTGAGCCGCACGAGGCCCAGGCGCTTCACGTTGGCGCAGGCGTCCACCTGGCCCGAGCGGCAGGCGGCGGCGTCGATGACGTAGAAGCGCAAGGGGCCGCCCTTCGCCTCCGGGAGCGGCTGCTCGTCGAGGGCGTAGGCCACCAGCGCGTTGGCCTGCACGTCGGCGAGCGGCACCGAGACCGCGAAGCGCCCGTCGTCGCTCGAGAGCGTCACCCAGCGCGCGGCGGGCTTCACGCCGGCCTTCTCCAGCAGCGCCGAGAGCGGCACGCCGACGCCGGCCTTGCCCGGCAGCACCGACTCGACGTCCACCCGGGGGAGCGCGCGGAGCGCCTCGAACGAGAGGGACAGCGGGGTGAGGACTTCGCCTTCGATGCGCAGGGCCATCGCGCGACTGTAGATCGCCCGCGGGGGGATTCGGGTGTAGACGCGAGCCCCGTGCGACGCCTCGCCTCCCCGCTCGCCGTGCTCTTCGCTTCCGCGTGCGCTACGGCGCCTTTGCCCTCGAAAGCCCCGATGACTTCACCCATCGTGCAGACCGGTGCGCCGGTGCTCCGCGCGCGCGCGCAAGACGTCCCCGTGGAGCGCATCGCCACGCCCGAGTTTCAACTGCTCGTGGCGCGGATGATCGACACCATGCGGAAGGCGCCCGGAGTGGGGTTGGCCGCGCCGCAGCTCGGAATCCCGTGGCGCGTCATCGTGCTCGAGGACCGCGACGAGCTGATGGTGGCCCTGACGCTCCAGGAGCGGAAGGAGCGGGAGCGCGTGGCCTTCGCGCCGCGCGTCTTCTTCAACCCGACCCTGCGCTTCATCGGCGAGGAGAAGGCGACCTTCTTCGAGGGCTGCCTGTCGGTGGCCGGCTTCTCCGGGCTGGTGCAGCGGGCGCTGGAGGTGGAGGTCACCGGCCTCGACGAGCACGGCGCGAGCCAGACGTGGAGGGTGCGGGGCTGGCCGGCGCGCATCCTCCAGCACGAGGTCGATCACCTCGAGGGCACGCTCTACATCGATCGCATGAAGACGCGCTCCTTCAGCACCCAGGAGCAGGCGAAGGCGCTCTACGCCGGGAAGCCGATCGCCGAGGTGAAGCGAATGCTCGGACTCGACGCCGAGGAGAAGCCCTGATGCCTCCGCCGCGCGCCTTCGACCCGAAGCAGTTCGTGGCAGTGGCCGTCGCGGAGGGGATCGCGGTGGTGACGGTCGTGCTTCGCTTCGTGCTTTCGAACGGAGCGATCGCCCTCGAGCGGCCGGCGCACCTGGTCTGGTTCGCGGGGACCATCGTCCTCGCCGCGGCGGCGGTCTCGCACTTCGTGCTGCGCTCGAGCCTGCTGCGCCTGCGCCGCGAGGCGAGCCCCGACGCGGAGGACGCGAGCCGGCAGATCTTCGCGCTGAGCGTGGCGATCGCCCTGGGCGCGCTGGCGCTCGCGGCCGTCGGGCCCGCGCCGTTCGAGGCGCTGCTCGGCGGCGGGGCAGGGTGAGCGTCTCGGCTCAGTGTGGCCGGCCCTGGGTGAGCATGGCGGCCACGATGGCCAGGCCGACGAAGACCTTGAGCGCCACCGAGGCCCAGTAGGCCCGGGGCGAATCCGCGCGCCGGTAGTCGCCGACGCCGCGGAGCAACGACCTCCCGCTGGCGAGCTCGTACACCACGCTCGCCACCACCACGGAGAGGAGAACCCAGGGGAGGACGTCGTGGGGGCTCATCGCGGGCTCCGGGGTTCAGTACGTTCGAGGGAGGCGCGGGATGCGCACGGCGGAGACGGTACGCCGACACGGCGACGAGAAACAGCCCGAGCTCGCCTGTCGTCGCGGCCATGCAGCCGCAACCGTGGGAGGCCAAGACGCTCCCCGTTCCGAGGAGGAGATCGGCCTCGACGACGGTACGATGCCGGGAATGTCGGGGCATCTTCGGCTGGGGCGGTGGAGCGCGGCGGTGGCGGTGCTCGCGGTGGCGCTGCCGGTGGTGCACTTCCAGCTGAGGGATCGACGGCTCTCGAAGCGGCTGGTGGACGGCGTCATCGAGCGCTCGAAGGATCACCCGCGGCCGGTGGCGGGCGAGCCGACGGGGACGAGCTTCGAGGCGTGCCTGGTGCCGGTGCTCGACGCGGCGCCCGACGGCGGCATCTTCGGGTACGGCGCTCCTCGAGCCGCCGAGGACGCGGTGAAGGCCGCGATGGAAGGACGGCCTCCGCCCGAGGACGCCGGCGTCGACGTGTGGGCCGAGCTCGACGCGACCCTTCCGTGGATCGACCGAGTGCTGGCGTGCACTCGGGCGCCGGCCATCGGTGAGGCTCCCGGGCTCGGACCATTCGTGATCTACGGTCCTCGCGACTCCGCCCTGGGGCGCTACGAGAGCTCCGCGGGAAAGTGCGTGGCCTTGAGCGCGCTGCGGGGATTGCGCGGAGAGGATTCGGAGGTCGCGCTGCGGCGCTGCGGCGAGGTGCTGGCGCTGGCGAGGGACGCGGCGCTCGATCGCGGACTGATCGGAGCGATGGTCGGCGCGGCGATGGCGCGGGCGAGCGTCCTGTCGTGTGCGCGGCTCCTCGCCGCTGCTCCGAAGGACGATGCACTGCGCTTCGCGGCGAGCCTTCGCGTCGTTCGCGCGGGGACGCCGACGTTCGCGGACATTCTCGCGACGGAGACGCTGCAGATGCAGCTGATGGGCTGGGGGCAGAACCTCACGCAGGTCGATTTCGAGCGGTTGCCCGTGAATGCTCAGGGGCTGGCGCGCACGGTGTCGACGCTCGACGACTCGGCGCTCCCCCGACTCGCGCGGTACCTCTCCTGGGGCGACTTCGCCCGGCGGCTGGAGGAGATGCGGAAGGTGGCGACGCTCCCGACGCGTGACGCCGAGCTCGATCGCCTGGTCGCCGAGCAGACGGTCTGGGAGCGCGTCGCGGACGAAGCGTCCCTCGGAGTCTCGTTCAGCGACTTCGCCGATCGCTACGACGCGGTGAGCTCGGCGCTAGACCTCATGGAGAGCGTCGCCCACGTGCGGGCCGGACAGGAACCGCTCTCGACCACCCACTCGGTCGCCTTCGACGGCGGCGTGACGCTCTCGATGGACTCCCTCGCCTCGGTGTCGCCGAGAGTCGTCGAGACCGTGTCAGTCGACGTGCAGCCGGCGCCTTGAGCTCCCGCCCGCCCGGCGAGCGAGGCGCTTGCACCTCACGCGACGTGAGGGAGTACTTTCCTCTCCCGAAGGAGCGGCCATGACCGACCGCGAAGGCCTGAAAGTCGGAGACGTCGCCCGGCGCACCGGGCTCACCGTGCGCACGCTGCACCACTACGACGAGATTGGGCTGGTGCGCCCCTCGGCCCGCTCGCGCGCCGGCCATCGCCTCTACACCGCGCCGGACCTGACCCGATTGCAGGCGGTGGTGTCGCTCAAGCAGCTCGGCTTCTCCCTCGACGAGGTCCGCGCGGTGCTGGACGGGACGACCACCGCCCTCGGCCCCATCCTCGAGCTGCACCTGGCCGACACCGCCGAGCGGGTCGCCACCCTGAACCGGCTCACCACCCGCCTCTCCACCCTGGCCGCGCGGCTGCGGCAGGGCGAGGCCCTCACCCTCGACGCGCTGCTCGAGGCCATCGAGGAGACCACCGTGCAGGCGAAGTTCCTCACGAGGGAGCAGCTGGAGCAGATTCGCGAGCGGCAGCCCACCCGCGAGGCGGTCGAGGCCGCGGAGAAGGCCTGGCGCGCCGCCGCCGTCGCCATGAAGGCCGCGCTCGATCGGGGCGCGGCGCCCGACAGCCCGGAGGTGAAGGCCCTTGCCGTGCGCTGGCGCGGGCTGGTTCACGACCTCTCCGGCGGCGACCCGGGCATCGAGGCGGGTCTCGCCGCCTTCTACCGCGCCGACCCCGACGCCTGCGCCGCGCGCCTGGGCCTGGGCCTCGACCGAACCGTCCTCGAGTACGCCGGGCGCGCCATGCGGACCCTGAAGAGCTGACTCTTCGCCTGGCGTTCGAATGATGAGCATCATATGATTGCCATCATCTGAACTCGCCTCCGAGGTCCTCCGTGTCCGAGCTCGTCGTCTTCCTGCACTCCACCGGCACCACTCCGGCCATGTGGAAGCACGTGCCGCCGTCGGCGCTCTTCGGGCGCGAGCGGCTGTTGGCGCTCCACAAGGGCTACCCGCCCGGGCCGCTCCTGCCCCGAGGAGAGAGCTGCGGCGCGGTGGACGACGCCGAGCACGTGCTCACCCAGATTCCCCCTGGGGCAGACCGGATCCACCTGGTGGCGCACTCCTACGGCGGGCTGGTGGCGCTGAAGCTGTTCTCGCGGCTGGGTGCGCGGGTGGCCTCGGCCTTCCTCTACGAGCCGGTGCTCTTCGGCGCCCTGCGCAACGACCCCCAGTCGGACCCCAGCGGGGTCGCGCAGGCCAAGGCGTTCGCCGAGAACCCGTGGTTCATCTTCGACCTCGCGCGCGGCGGCACCGACGAGTGGATGGAGGTGTTCATCGACTACTGGAATCGCCCGGGCGCCTGGCGGGCGATGCCCGAGGCGGCGCGGCGGCAGACGCTCGAGCTCGGGTGGAAGATGTACCAGGAGGTTCGCTCGGTCTTCTACGACGAGACGCCCTTCGCCGAGATCCGGCTGCCCCCGCGGACGACCCTGGCGATGGGCCAGCGCTCGCCGCCTGCCTCTCGCGCCATGGCGGTGGCGCTGAAGCGCGAGAACCCCGACGCGGTGCTGGTCGACGTCGAGGGCGCGGGGCACATGGCGCCGCTGACGCAGCCGGGCCTGGTGAACCCCGAGCTGGCGAAGCACTTCGAGCGGCTGGGCGGAGGCGCGCCATGAGCCGGGTGGAGCAGAAGGCCGAGACCCGCGAGGGCATCATCGCGTCGGCGTGCCGGCTGGTGCGGCAGAAGGGCATCAGCGGCGCGAGCGTGGAGGCGGTGATGCGCGGGGCGGGGCTCACCGTGGGCGGCTTCTACGCGCACTTCGGCTCCAAGGAGGCGCTGGTGGGCGCGGCGCTGGAGCGCACCATGAGCCAGAGCCGGGCGCGGCTCTTCAAGGGGCTGGAGGGCGACCTTCCGGCGCAGCGGCTCGACCGCATCGTGCGCCGCTACCTCTCGCCGGCCCAGCGCGACGCCGGCGAGGAGGGCTGCCCGCTCCCCTCGGTGGTGGGCGAGGTCGCGACCACGGCGCCGGAGCACGCTCAGACGCTGGAGGCTCAGCTGGTGGCGTTCGCCGAGGAGCTCTCCGCGCACCTGCCTCCCGGCGAGCCGACGCGGCGGGCGCGGGCGCTCGGGCTCATCGCGCTGCTCTACGGCGGCCTGTCGCTGGCGCGGGCGGTGCGCGGCACGGCGCTGTCGGACGAGCTGCTCAAGGCCTGCAGGGCTTTCGCGTCTCGCTCCTGAGGATTCGTCACGTCTCGACACGTCACCGTTCAGCCCGAGCCCTTCGGCTTCGCTCAGGACAGGCTGCGTCGAGGGCCCGCTGGGTCCGCACCTGGTCGGCTGGCCCCTCGACTCCGCTGGGGGCGAACGGACCTGGGCCAGACGTGCCTTCGACTTCGCTCAGGGTGAACGGAAGGCCTCACTCCGCCGGCGGCGCCTCGTCCTCTCCCCGCGGCTTCTCGTCCTTCGGCCCCTTCAGCTTCTCGGGCGCGGAGTGATCGTCGATGACCGTCTCCTGCTCCTCGGGCTCGGGCTCGGCCTCGCGGACGATGATGAACTCCACCCGGCGGTTCTTGGCGCGACCCTCGTCGGTGTCGTTGGTGGCGACGGGGCGGTCGAACCCGAAGCCCGCGGTGGCGAGCCGCGCTTCGCCGACGCCCTTGCCCACCAGGTACTCCTTCACCGCGTTGGCCCGATCCTTCGACAGCTTCCGGTTGTACTGGGCCGAGCCCATCTTGTCGGTGTGGCCCTCGATGCGAATCCGCGTGAGCTCGGGGTGCGAGGTGATGACCGCCGCCACCTGGTCGAGCAGCCCGAAGGACTCCGGCTTGATGGCCGCCTTGTCGAACTCGAAGAAGACCATCTCCAGGATCTCGAGCTTCTCCCTGCGCACGATGACCAGCTGCTTCTTGCCCGGCGGGCAGCCGTAGTTGTCGGCCGGGCCGGGCACGGTGGGGCAGGCGTCCTCGTCGTCGGTGAGGCCGTCGCCGTCGGTGTCGGGCCAGGGGCAGCCCTGGTTCTCCTTGGGGCCGAACTCCCTGGGGCAGCGATCCTTCGCGTTCTGAATGCCGTCGCCGTCCCAGTCGAGGTTCGGGCAGTCCTCGAGGCGGTACTCGGTGCCCTCGGTGCAGTCGACCTCGCGCAGGCGCTGCTCCTCCTCGTCGGGCTGGGGGGAGACGAAGCCGACGCCGCCCACCACGCGGAAGTCGACGCCGCCGGTGGTGGCGAGCCCGTAGCCCGGGCCGAGCAAGAGCGAGAGCTCCACCGGCCGCAGCACGTAGCGAATGCCGCCCAGCACCTCGACGAAGCCGCGCGGGCTCGCGAGCGAGACGTCTCCGCGCACCGCCAGCTCGCCCTTCAAGTGAAGGCCGGTGCCCACGAGCGCGAGGCCGCCGCGGAGGTCGACGCGGGTCTGCGATGCGCGCAGCTCGGCCTCGAGGCCGGCCACGCCCTTCCCGAACGGCAGGCCGACGCTGACCTTGGCGCTGCCGACCGGGCCGGGTGGATCGACCGTGAGCTCCGCCTGCCCGAAGCCGGGGATGCCCAGGCCGAGATCGAGCGACACCCACGCCCCCTCGTCGCCGTCCGAGGAGAGGAGCCCGATGCGCCCGCCGACCCACGGACGGGCGAGGCCCTGCGCCAGGCTCGGCGCCGGCTGCTGGGAGAGGAGCGCCGGCACCTGCGCGGTGAGCTCGAAGCGCTTGTGAAGCCCGACCGCGCCGAGGACGTGCCCGCGGAGCTGCTGAACGGAGCCCGGCGTGCCGTCGGTGGGCGCGAGCAGGCCGTGGCCGAGGAGCGCGACGCGGAAGCGGCCGGGGCCGAGCAGCTCTCCGGTGGCGAGCACCTGCGAGCGCTCCGCGCCGGGGTTCAGGGTCCACTGCCCCAGCGGCATGGTGGTCGACGGCGGGTCGGCCTGGGCGACGGCGCTCGCGAGCAGCGCGGCGAGGACGGCGGTGCGCCATGGGCGAGCGGACACGAGGGAGACGTTACACGAGCCCGTCCCCACGGCAGGGCTTCGATTCGCGCCCGGGGCGGCCCGGCTCCGCTACGCTCCGAAGCGCTCGGCATCGAGCTTGCCTGCGGGGAGCGCCATGAAACCGCACATCGTCGCGCGCGTGCTCTGGCCCCTCTGGGTCGGGTTCATCTATTCGACCTTGTCGGTGGCGCGGGTGGCGTCGAACTGGCTGCGCGAGCACGGCGTGCTGCGGCTGACGGTGGTGGCCATCTTCGCGGTGGCGCTCGTGGGCGTGGTGGCGGCGCTCGTGCGCGAGGAGCGCTTCCGCAGCGTGCGGCTCGTGCCGGTCTTCCTCGGCATCGTGGCGGTGGGCGCGCTCATCGCGTGGAGGAGCGAGACGCCCGAGGAGCGCCTGCACCTGGTGGAGTACGGCGTGGTGGCGCTGCTCACCGAGGCCGCGCTCCCGCTCGGGTGGACCGGCTGGCGTCGCTTCACGGCGGCGGCGCTGGTGACCGTGGCGGTGGGCTGGTGCGACGAGCTGATTCAAGGCCTGCTGCCCACCCGGCACTACGACCTGCACGACGTGCTGTTGAACGCCGAGTCGGGGCTGTGGGCGCTGCTGGGGAAGCTGGCGGCGTTGAGGGCGGTGCCCGCGCCGAAGTGAGCGTCGCCTCCAGGCCCGTGGAGACCGCGGACTGGGCGTGGTTTGCGGAATGCATGCCGCATCGTCATGGAGGCCTCCTTATGAAGCGGTGGCTGGCCGTCGCGGCGGTGCTGGTAGGTGTTCCATCCTTCGCGCAAGAGGCGCAGCCCGTCGCGCCGGCCCCGCCCAAGGCCCCGTACCACGTCCCCTTTCAGCTTCGCTCGCTGGCGCCGGTGAAGGCCCTTCGGCTCGACAACTCCTTCGACAGCGCGGACACCGGGAAGACCGACGTGCTCTTCCTCAACGGCATCTACGCGTTCGTCCCCAACATCATCGGGGTGGTGCGCCTGGGCGGGGCCTTCAACGTGCCGGCGACCGGCGCCGCGGCGAACAATTTTCTCAACGTGCTCTTCGGCGGCCAGTACGTGCAGCCCATCGGTGACGTCAGGCTGGCGGGCTTCCTCGGCCTCGCCGCGCCGGTGGCGAGCGGTGGCGGCGACACCCCGGACCCGGCGAACAAGGCCGCCAACGCGGCGGGCATCCTCGCGCGCAGCTCGATGGACAACGCCATGTTCTCGGCCAACGACCTGGGCATCGTGCCCGGCCTGAGCGCCGCCTTCGTGCACGACGGCTTCACCGCCCAGTTCGACTTCACCCTCATTCAGCTCCAGCGGGTGAAGGGGGAGAAGGCGCAGCCCGAGGCGAACCGCACCAACTCCACGTTCGGCCTGCACCTGGGCTACTTCTTCACCCCGCACGTCTCGGCCGGCGCCGAGCTGCGGTACCAGCGCTGGCTCTCCACGCCGGTGGCGGTGCAGAAAGACGAGTCCCTGCGGCAGAACTTCAACATGGCGTTGGGCGCGCGCCTGCACTTCAAGGTCGGCGACCTGATGCTGCGCCCCGGCGTCTCGTACACGCACGGCCTGCTCGGGACGATGGTGCCGGCCGATCACAACGTCGTGCAGCTGGACGTGCCCATCATCTTCTGAGCCGCCGCGCCCGAAGCTCCATCACCCCGGTCGCGACGGCCTCGGCGCCACCGCGCTCGCCTCGCTTGGGCTCGCGCTGCCGATGGGGCGCATGCCGCTCCGCTGCCACGACCTCGCGAGCCCCACGAAGCCCACCAGCGTCGTCACCGCGAACACCAGAATGCCCTCGGAGGGGAAGGCGAGCAGCGCCAGCGTCCCCAAGCCGAACGCCGCGGCCACCACCACGCCGCGCCGGTCGAACAGCGCCGCCGCCAGCGACCACTGCACGGTGACGAGGAAGAGGTACAGCGTCAGCGCCACCGGGAACGACACGCCGGCGTGCCAGGTGATGCCCCAGAACCCGAAGTAGCTCACGGTGGCGGTGTAGTTGGCGAGCAAGAGGCGACGCTGCGCGAGGTTGAGCCGCGTCGAGCGCCGGAGCCACTCGGTGAGCCCCGCGTTCATCGCCGCGAGGACGCAGACGGTGACGAAGGCCTCGCGGTGGCCGAAGGCGAGGCGCCCGCCGCGGACCAGGGCGTCGACGATGAAGCCGGTGAGGCTCCACGCCACCGCGAAGCCCAGGGTGAAGCGGGCCTTCTGCTTCGCCGCCAGGTCCACGTCGGCCTCGCGCTCGCGGTGCTCGAGGGCGGCGAGGCGCTCGGCCTTCTCGCGATCGGCCGCTTCCAGCGCCGCGACCGCGTCCTCCAGCTCGGGCTCCTTCGCCTCCAGCTCGGCGAGCAAGGCCCGCGCGGCCCGGGCGTCGCCGCGCGCGATGGCGTGGGTGGCCCACAGCCGCGTCGCCCGCCGCGAGCCGGTTTGCGCCTCCAAGGAGCCGGGCCAGATGCGCCGCGCCTGCTCGAAGCCGAAGCGACACTCGGAGAAGAGGGCGGCGAGGCGCGCCTCGTCGTCGGGCGACGGCGGCAGCGGGCGGGCGAGCTCGGCCTCCAGGCGCGCGAGGCGCTGCGACGCCTCCTCGGCGAGCCGGATGGCGCCGCGGTGGTGCAAAAAGTCCTGCAGCGCGGCCCGCAGCTCCTCGACGCGGGCGAAGCGGGCGGAGGGATCTTTCGCCAGCGCCTTGCGACAGACGGCGGCGAGCTCGGCGGGCACGGAGGGCGGCAAGACCGGCGGCGCCGCTTCCCAGGCTCGCGCGATCTGGTGGAAGACCGTGGCGCCCTGGTGCGGCGGCTCGCCGGTGAGCACCTCGAAGAGCAGCGCGCCGAGGAGGTAGACGTCGGTGCGGACGCTGAACGCGGCGCCGTCGCCGGCGGCCATCTCCGGCGCCATGTAGGCCGGCGTGCCGGCGATGCCCTTCTCGTCGCGGGCGCGCGGGAGGTGCCGGTCCTCGTCGAGGCTGAGCGCGATGCCCCAGTCCAGCAGGTAGACCTCGCCGTAGGCGCCGAGCATCACGTTGTCGGGCTTCAGGTCCCGGTGGAGCACGCCGCGGCTGTGGGCGAAGGCCACCGCGTCGCAGAGCGCCAGGAGCACCTCGAGGTTCGCGACCAGGGGCTCCTCGGCGCTGCGGCCGACGGTGGCGAGCCGCGCCGGCTCCTTCAGCACGCGGCTCCAGGCGACGCCCTCCACCCGCTTCATGGCGAAGAAGGGCGCGCCGTCGGGGGTGCGCGCGAGCAGGTAGATGGGGACGATGCTCGGGTGCTCGAGGCGCCCGGTGACCAGGGCCTCGCGGAGCAGGTCGGCGGCGGCGCGCTCTCCCAGGTCCGCGCTCTTGAGGAACTTCACCGCGACGGTGCGCTCGAGGGCGCGCTGCTCCGCGAGCAGCACCTTCCCCATGCCGCCCATGCCGAGCAGCTCACCCAGGACGAGCTCGCCCTCGGCGCCGTGCGAGGCGGCGATGGTGACCTTGGGCAGCGGCAGGGCGGCGAGATTGACGGTGGGCACGCGCCCCGGAGCGGAGCGCACGGTGCCGTCGTCCTCCGGGCGCAGCGCCTCGAGGGTCAGGCCCAGCGTCTGGAGGTGGGCGGTGAAGCGCCGGGCGGCGTCGTCCATGGCGGCATGCTGCCCGAGCGGGAGAGCGGGGTCACCCGCGAGGTGCGGGGGCCGCGCTGCGCGTGAAGGACACGTCGCCACCGATCGTGGCGGCGGCGACGCGTAAGCGCTCGGCTGGGGATTCCCCTCGAGCGAAGCCACCTTCGGGTCGTCGCGCCCGCTGTTACGAGCGTCGGGCGCAAGCGAACGGAGGGCGTGCCGCTCCATGTCGCGATCACCGGTCGTCGCCGCCGTCGTCCTCGCCGGGCTCCTGGGCAGCCGCGCCGCGAACGCCCAGGGTCCGTGCGCCGAAGACGTGAAGCAGCTCTGCGCGGAAGTCGCTCCTGGGGGCGGACGGGTGGGGAACTGCCTCCGGGAGAACGCGGCGAAGGTCTCCCCCGCGTGCGGCGCGAAGCTCGCCGCCTCCGAAGCCAGGCTCCGAAGCCGAACGGAGCAGTTCTTCCTCGCGTGCCGCCGGGACGTCAGCCGGCTCTGCGGCGAGGTGAAGCCCGGCGGCGGCCGCCTCCTCGCCTGCCTCTTCAGGAATCAGGAACATCTCTCGAGCTCCTGCGAGGACGAGACGGAGAGCATTCAGGAGGCGCGGGACGCCGTCGTCACCTGGCGGGACGCGTGCCGGGCGGAGATCGCCAGCCTGTGCACCGGCGTGCCGAACGAGGCGGGCCCGCTGGTGGAGTGCCTGCAGGCGAACGCACCCAGCCTGCCGGCGTCGTGCCGATCCGTCGATCTCGTCGTGGTCGCCGCGGCGGCGGAGCTCATCGACAGCCTCGACGCGCTGAAGAGCGCGGAGCGGACCCAGGAAGCCCTGCAGATTCTCCAGGGCATCGACACGATTGCCTTCTCCCGGAGCCAGGTCCTGTTCCAGATCGACAGCACCCAGGGGCTGGGCGGCGTCGCGAACGCCGACCGCCTGCTGTTCAACCCGCAGTTCGTCTTCGGAGCGCGGAGCCAGTTCGCGCTCCAGCTCAAGGCCCCGCTCCTCGCGGTCTTTCCCCTGGCGGCGGGGGCCTCCGCGCAGACCGGGCTGGGAGATGTCACCACCGCGGCCGCCTGGGCCTTCGCCGATGGCGGGCGTGTGCACCAGTACCTCTCGTTCGCGCTGCAGTGGCACACGGCCGCGCACCCGGCCCTCGGCGGCAGATGGGCCGCGGCCCCGGCGTATGCGATCGCCGTCGGCCTCGCGCGATGGCTGTCGTTGACCGGGCAGGTCGCGTGGCTCCGCTCGTTCGCCGACGGCGGCAACCCGAGCCTGAGCCTGCTGGTGCTGGAGCCCGTGGTCGTCGTCAACCTTCCCGGCCGGTCGTTCCTGGTGCTCGACACCAGGCTCGGCTGGAGCTTCACCGAAGCATCGCTCGTGCCCACGCTGAAGGGCGTGGCGGGCATCTTCGTCGATCGGCAGAAGTCCCTCTCCATCTCCGCGTGGTACCAGACGTCGCTCACGAGCTCGGCCGTGGCCCAGAGCTTCAAGTGGTCGGTCGGCTCGGGCCTGGCGTACTTCTTCGACTGGTAGCAGATCGCGTCAGTCGCCCTCGAAGCGGAGCCGGCCGTCGGCCCGGCGCTCCACCCGGGTGTGGAAACGAGCGCTCTCTTCGGCGAGCCGCCGGGTGAGCCAGGCCCCGTCCTCGTCGCTGGCCCGCTCGAGCCGGAAGCGGTGAATGCGCATCGGCGTCGCGACCAGCTCGAGCAGTCGTCCCGTCTCGACGTCGAGCGTCGGGAAGTACATCAGCGTGAGCTCGGGCCGGTACGACTCGTAGCCCTCGATGCCCTCGTAGTCGTTCAGGAAGTCGCCGCAGCCGTAGAGGATGAGCCGGCCCTGGTGGAGCTCCACGGCCTGCGGGTGATGCGACGAGTGGCCGTGGACGACGTCGACGTCCCCGCGGGTGACGAGCGCCCGGGCGAAGGTGCGGCGCTCCGTCTCGATGGCGTGGCCCCAGTTCTCGCCCCAGTGCAGCGAGGCGATGACGAGATCGCCCGCGCGCTTCTCCGCTCGCACGTCCCGGGTCACGCGCGCGAGCGAGCGCTCCGAGCAATCGGGGAGGAAGTTGACCCCAGGGTTCTCGCCGGCGGCGGCCCACTCGCGCCCGACGCCCGCGCTCTCCAGGCCGTAGGAGAAGACGAGCACCCGTCCGCCCCGCGGCAGCGCGAGAATGGCAGGAGCGGTGGCCTCGGCCTCGGTCACGCCGGCG
Source organism: Archangiaceae bacterium (assembly GCA_037443525.1). Lineage (GTDB taxonomy): Bacteria > Myxococcota > Myxococcia > Myxococcales > Myxococcaceae > JBBIOE01. The sequence continues at coordinate 22,490 of JBBIOE010000077.1, forward strand.
CCGGCGGTGCGAATCCCCGCGCGGTGAAGCGTGGCGAGGGTCTCCACGAGTCCCTCGCGGCCCCAGTCGAGCACGTGGTTGTTGGCGAGGGTGCAGCAGTCCACCTGCGCCGCGGTGAGCACGTCGGCGTTCGCCGGGTGCATGCGGTAGTGAATGCCCTTCCCCGGCCAGGGCGTGGCCGAGGTGGTGACGGCGGTCTCGAGGTTGATGACGCGCGCGTCCGGCCGCCTCGCGTCGAGCTCGGCCAGCGCGTCGCCCCAGACGTACGCGGGCTTCACCGCGCGGGGCAGCGGCCCGCTCGAGGCCTCCGCCAGCTCGACGTAGTCCAACGCCGAGTCGGCCGAGCGCTCGTACAGCCGCGGCTGCGACGGCTGGGCCAGGAGCTGATCGACGCCGCGCCCGGTCATCACGTCGCCGCAGAGGAAGAGGGTCGCCGCGGGGCCGGACGGAGGGACGGCCATGGCGGATCTCCATGCTTCCGGAGTGCCAGAGGCTCGCGAACGGGCTCCGGGAGGTGTCGAACCCCGTGCAAAGACGAACGCGCCTTCAGGACGGGCTCTGCCGCGCGGAGGCCTGGGCCTCGGCCGGCCAGGTGAAGAAGAAGGCCGCGCCCTCGCCCTCCTCGGACTCGACCGTCACCGTGCCGCCGAGCTCCTCGACGATCTTCTTCACCAGCGTCAGCCCGATGCCGGTCGACCCGCTCGCGGTGACGGGCTGGAGCGTGCGGAAGACCTCGAAGATGGCCTGGTGGTGCTTGGGCGCGATGCCCGGCCCGTCGTCCCGCACGCAGAAGCGATAGCGGTGCTCCTCGCGGCTGGCGCTCACCCAGACGCGCGCCTTCTCGCCCCGGTGATGCTGGATGGCGTTCCGCATCAGGTTGAGCAGCACCTCGAAGAGGAGGATGCGGTGGGTCTCGAGGGTCGGCAGCGACGGGGCGAGCTCGAACGTGCAGTGCGGCGGCGGGTCGATGATCTCGATGAGCTCCCCGACGAGCGCGCGCACGTCGACCTGCTCCACCGGCTGCTGCTCCCGCCCGAGGCGCGCGTAGCGGAGGACGGCGTCGACGAGGCCGACCAGGCGCGCGCTGCGAGACCGCAGGCGCTCGAAGGACTGCCGGAGCTGGGGCGTCAGCGCGGCGCCCAGGTCTTCTTCGATCCACCCCGCCAGGCGCTGAATGCCGAGGAGCGGACCCTTGAGGTCGTGCGCGACCGCGTAGGAGAAGCCGTCCAGCTCGCGGAGCTTCCGCTCGAGCGCCTCCTCGGCCTGCTTGCGGGTGGTGATGTCCTCCTCGATTCCGAAGTAGTGCGTCACCCGCCCGGTAGCGTCGCGGATGGCCGAGAGGGACACCGACGCCCAGAAGGTCCGCCCGTCCTTGCGCCGGTTCAGCATCTCCCCGTGCCAGACCTCCCCCTGGGAGAGGGTGCGCCAGAGCTCCGCGTAGGTCTCCTGCGAGTGGGCGCCCGAGTTGAGCAGCCGCGGCGTCTGGCCCACCACCTCCTGACGGGTCCAGCCGGTCACGGTCTCGAAGGCCCGGTTGACGTACTCGATGGTCCCGTCGAGCGCCGTGATGATGACGATGTTGGCGCTGTCCTCGACGGCGCGCGAGCTCTTGCGCAGGGCGAGGTCCATCTCCAGCAGGTTGGTCACGTCGCGCCACACCGCCACCACGCCTCCAGGGTGGGTCTCGCTGCCGAGCGCGTTGACGGTGAGAATGATGGCCCGGCGCCCGCTGGCCGTGTCCAACCGGATCTCGAGGTCGCGGCTGTCTCCGGTCTGCGCGGTGGCTCGAAGCGCCTCCAGGGCCTCGGCGGGCAGCGCCGGCCAGGCCTCGGAGACCCGGGCGGAGCGCGCCGACGGTCCGAACTGCTTCAGCGCCGCGCCGTTGGCGTAGAGGACCCTCATCTCTCCGTCGAGCACCGTGACGGGATCTCCGATGGACTCGAGGGTCGTCTGGGCGATGGCCTCCATGTGCTGCCGGTCGCCGAGCGCCTGGGCGTGGGCTCGGCGGAACCACCGCAGCGCGCGGTACACCCCGAAGTAGATGACCGGGGCGGAGAAGAGCGCCAAGAGCCCCGCGTCCGCGCCGGCGGCCGAGAGGCCCTCGATCGAGAGCGAGCGCCCCAGCGCCAGCATGATGACGAACTCGGTGGCCGTCACCGCCACCAGGACCGCGGTGGCGACCCACCCGGCCTCGATGTGGATCCCCGCCGCGTGCCCAGCCCGTCTCACGGAGCCGGCTCCGCGGCGTCGAGCACCAGGTCGGCGAACTTCTCGTACTCGGCCGGCTTGACGATGTAGCTCTTCGCCCCCAGCGCGAAGGCCGCCTTCATGTCGGACTCGAGCGACGAGACCGTCGTCATGATCACCTGCAGCGACGAGAGCCTCGGGTCCTTCCGCAGCTCGGCCAGCACCTCGAGCCCGCTCATCTGCGGCATGCGGACGTCGAGCAACACCAGCGTCGGGCGCATGGGCATCAGCGCGCTGTCCCTCAGCATGGCGAGCGCCTGGGCCCCGCTCTCCGCGAGGTAGAGGCTGTCGCTCGCGCCCCGCCGGGCAAAGGCCCGCGCCGCCGCCTCGCGGTCGACGTCGTCATCGTCGACCAGCAACACGGTGGTTCTCGACAGCTGCTCGCTCGGGCTTCGCTTTGGCGTCATGATCGGTGCTCTCCAGGGCCAAACAGGCTGACACCGCGCCCCGAGCCCAGGCAATCGCAGCGACGACCAGCCCTTCGTCCCCAGGGACAGCCCCACATGCACCGCCGATGTGGGGTTCGCTTCAGGACTGCCCGAACGACCAGCAGGCCTTGCGCGCCAGGCCGCAGGCCGAACGTCTTCTTCACGCGACACCTCGTCGAATCGACTCACGCCGGCGCGCGGCCGAAGCAGGTCTGGGCCTGGCTCGAAGGCCGCGACGGGTCGAGGCGCTCCGCGCTCACCTGCGCGAGGAGGGTGACAGCCTGAAACGGCTGCTCGAGGAACGAGCGCGCTGAGGCGAGGCGCCGACCCTCTCCAGCTCGAGCGAGGGGCTCGCATCTCGCCCGCGACCCTGGGCCCGCGCCCCTCTATGCTGCACGGCCACGATGCGTCGCCCGCTCGTCGCCTGTCTCGCGCTGTGCCTGACGTCGCTCTCGGCCTCCGCCCAGGAGCCCGCCGACGCCGGCGTCCCCGTCGAGAGCCCCGACGCCGGCCACCTGGCGCCGCTCGCCGCACCGGCCTCGCGCGACGGGGTGGTGGTGATGAACCTGCAGACCAGCGCCGCCACCGCCGAGCTCGCGCCGCCGCTCACCGAGGCGCTGGCGCATCGCCTCGCCGTGTCCAAGCTCAAGATCTTCACGCAGGGCGACATCGCGGCGGTCATCGGCCTCGAGCGGCAGAAGAGCTTCCTCGGCTGCGGCGAGACCGGCTGCCTCACGGAGATCGGCGACGCGATGGGCGCGCGCTACGTCGTGTCGGGCCGCGTCGACAAGCTCGGCGGGCGCTTCATGCTCACCGCCACGCTCTGGGACGGCCAGAAGACCGAGGTCGCCGCGCGCGCCCGGCGCGAGACCGGCGACGAGGCCGAGCTCACCGCGTCCACCGAGCAGCTCGCCGACGAGCTGTTGCCCGCGCTGGGCGTCGCCGCGCCGCCGCCCAAGGTGGAGCCGCCGGGCCCCGGGGCGAGCGGCCCCAACGTCTCGCTCAAGCTCGGCACCCAGCTCCTCACCAGCATCTTCCGCCTCGCGCCCCAGGCCGACCTCGAGCTCGGCTGGCGCACCTCGCGGGAGTGGGCGTTCTTCCTCCAGCTCAGCGCCGGCGTCGCCTTCGCCCAGACCACCACGGTGACCGCGACCCCCGGGCTCCTCGGCGTGCGGCGCTTCTTCCGCGTCGACCAGTCGCTCCAGCCCTTCCTCGGCGGCGGCGCTGGCGTGATGGCCACCCTCGAAGCGGCGCGCGGCAACGCCCGGCCCGGCCTCGTCGTCCTCGGCGGCGCGCAGTACGCCGCGAGCCAGCGCGTCTTCGTGGGGCTCGAGGTCTCGGCCGATCTCCTCAGCGCGGCCTACGAGTTCGCCGCCACCGGGAAGTCGGGCCTGAGCTTCGGAGTGTCGGCGGGCGTGACGGTCCGGTTCTGAAGTTCGGCGCGCTTGGGGCGCTCACTTCACCTCGCCGCCCCGCTGCAGCTTCTCCAGCGCCTTCGTCGCCGCGTCGAGCTGGTCCTTCAGGCGCTCGTTCTCGATGCGCTCGTTGCGGTACAGGTTCGCCACCACCAGCGCGGCGGCGCCGACGATCAGCAGCGCGATCAGCTCCGGGCTCAGCACGACCTCGTTCCTTCGGACCGCGCGTCAGGCATCGGCCGAGGGTACCACCGTCAGTTCCGCACGTCGGCCTTCGCGTGCTTCGCCACGGCCTCGGGGAAGCGCTCGGCGTTGGCCAGCCAGGCGGCGGCGTTCTTCACGTAGCGGCCGGTGCCGGCGGTGTCCCACTTGTTGTAGAGCCGGGTGAAGCCGCCATCGAGCACCGCGCGCTTGCCGTCCTTCTCGTAGACGGCGGTGACGAGGTTGTCGGCCGAGCCGTAGAGAATCGGCGTCAGGTCCTTGGTGGGCGCGATGGTGGCGATGGTGATGCCCTCGTAGAGGTACTCGAGGCCGGTGGTGAGCAGGTGGCCGCGGGTGACGCCCACGTTCGGCTTCTTCGCGTCGTCGCCCTTGAGGCCCACCACCTGGTTGCCCATCAGGTCGCCGGTCATGGTGGTGCCGAGCAGCGCCTGGGCCACGAAGTTGGTGTCCTCGTAGTAGGGCTGGTTGTCGCCCCACAGGTAGAGGCCGTGGCCGGCGTCGAAGAAGCGCTTGATGACCAGAAGGTGCGCGGCGGTGAGGCGGCGGTCGGCGGTGCCGATGATCCACAGCTGGCTCGACCTGGCGAGGTCCTTGGCGAGCTGCTCCGGGGCGGGCGGCGCGTTGGAGTAGCGCACCACCGAGAAGCCCTTCTCGGCCAGGGCGGCCTTCGTCTGCTCGAAGGAGAAGTCGTAGAACTGCAGCACCAGCACCGTCTGGCCGTCGAAGGCCCCGTCCTTGGCCAAGTCGTACTGGTTGCCCTGGGCGTTGCCGTAGTGGTCCTTCTGCGCCTGGCGGACCACCTCGACCCGCCGCGTCTCGCCGGTCTTGTCGTCGCGCTTCAGCTCGTAGGCGCGCTCCACCGGGGCGTTCTGGCCGGCGGAGGGGGTGTACTGGGCGAAGGCGCTCCCGGAGAGGGCGAGCAGGGCGGCGAGGAGGTGGCGGAGTGTGGGCATGGTGACCCTGGAACGGGCGGGGCGGGAATTCGATCTGCTCGGTTGCGCCAAGGCAATGGCCGCCGCTGCGCCGCGCTGGCAGGCTCACCGTCGTGGAGCCCGCACCGCGCCCGCACCGCCCCTGGCCCTCGACCGAGCTCGGCGGCACCGATCTCGTCGCCGCCATGCGCCGCCTCCGCCGGAGCGCCTTCCGGGAGCGCCCGCCGCTCTCCGAGCACCTGCTCGAGCTCGCCGCCAAGGCGCCGAACCACGACTTCCTCCTGAACCCCGCCGCGCACCAGATCTACGTCTACCTGGCGCGCTACGTCGCCCGGGCCATTCGCCTCTGGTTCCCCGTCTCCGGCAAGACGCCGCGGGTGCTCGACTGGGGCTGCGGCAAGGGGCACTTCTCGCTCCTGCTCAAGGAGCAGGGCCTCTCACCGGTGAGCTGCGACCGGCGCAGCGAGGGCGGCGACTCGGCCTTCGGTCAGCACACGCCCATCGTCACGGGCGCCGGCCTCGAGGTGGTGCCGCTCGACGACGACGTGCGCCTGCCCTTCGCGGACGCGAGCTTCGAGGTGGTCTTGAGCGTCGGCGTGCTCGAGCACGTGCCCAGCGACGCCGCCTCGCTCGCGGAGCTCGCCCGGGTGCTCTCGCCGCGCGGGCTCTTCTTCTGCTTCTTCTTGCCGGCGAAGACCTCGTGGACCCAGCGCCTCGCGCACCTGCGCGGCGACCGCTACCACGACCGCCTCTACGGCGAGCTCGAGCTGCGGCGCCTGCTCGCGCGCGCGGGCCTCGTGCCGCTCGACGTGTGGCGGCGGCAGCTTCTGCCCAAGAACTCGGTGCGCTACCCGGCGCCGTGGGGCTTCGAGCGGGTCGACCAGCTCCTCACCAACCACACGCCGCTCAAGTGGCTGGCGACCAACCTGGAGTGCGTGGCCGCGCGCGGGCTGGAGTGAGCCGGCCCCGGGCTTTGGGGCCCAGGCGCCGGCGTCGGCCGTGACCGCTACCCGTCCTGCTCGTAGCAGCCCAGCGACCACCCGGTGGTGCCGTTGCCAGTGCGCGCCTTGAGGTCGAGGTCCACGTTCCCCGCCCCGAGGTCGCGTCCGCCCGAGTTCACGCTCACCGAGAAGAAGTCCGCCGGGTTCACCGGCCGCAGGTGGAAGTCGGAGGCGTCGTTGATGAAGTAGGTGTTCGCCCCGGTCATCACGAAGCTCATGTTGCCCGACGCACCGGCGAGCCCGTTGACGCCGCCGATGGTGGTCTGCCCGGTGACCAGGCCACCGGCGCAGCTGAACAGGTTGTTGTACTTGAGCGAGACCAGCGAGGCCGCGGGCAGGGCGACGCAGACGTCGGTGGCGGTGCTGGTGCTGCTCCACACCAAGTTGTTCTCGACGGCGTAGATCATGGTCGAGGTGGTGCCGTCCCTCGACTGGCCGATGCCGAGGGACTTGCCCGCGGAGCCGTCTCCGAAGCGCAGGGTGTTGTTGGCCAGGTAGGCGGTCGCGCCATCGCCCTTCACCACGATGCCCACGTTGGCTCCCAGCGCGGTCAGGCCGCCGGTGTCCACCAGGTTGGACATGACGTACGTCGTCGTCCCGGTGACGACCCGGGTCATCTCGATGCCCACCTGGTTTCCCTGAGAGGGCGCCGCGATGCGCACGTCGTTCCGGAGAACCTGCGGCGTTCCGCCCCAGGTCATGATGCCGGTGACGACGCTGAAGGGGAACGCGCCGGGCCCGTCATCCATGCGGATGAAGTTGCCGGCGATGACCGGGGCGTGCGTGTTGCCAGTCGCCGTCTGGTAGTAGATGCCGTAGCCGCTGTTGCCGTTGGCGTGAAGGACACAGAGGTTGCGAGAGATGACCGGCGCGCCGTCGGCCTGCACGCACGCATAGGTCGAGGCCGGCGCGGCGGGCGGCACCAGGCGCACTCCCGACAGGCCCGCGCGCGAGGTCGACGTCGACAGGAACTTCACCAGCGGGGTCACCCCGAGCGGCACGGCCGGAATGCCGCTGTCCTGAAGGATGGTGCCATTGGCGAACGGGTCCCAGCCGGTGAAGGCCACGTCGAAGCCGCCGTAGAGCGTGGTGTTGTTGCCCAGCGAGATGGTGGCGGTGGTGTTGTAGGTGCCGGCGGCGACCCAGATCTGCACCACCGACGAGGCGGGCATCGCCGCCGCCACCGCCGCGGCCTTCGAGGGCGTGGCGTAGGGCGCGGCGCGCGTGCCGGTGCCGGTGACGTCGTTGCCGGCGATGGAGACGTAGATCACCGTGATGACGGTGTAGCTCGCCGTGGTCACCTGGCTCGGCAGCCGCCCGGAGAGGGTGGCGATGGCCTTCACCGTGGTGCTGCTCGTGAGGGTGAAGGGCCCGGTGTAGAGCGTGGACGAGGTCGTCGGGGTCGCGCCGCTGGTGGTGTAGTAGATGACCGCGCCCGCCGTCGCCGAGCTCAGCGAGACCTGCACCGAGCCCTGGTAGTCACCCTCACCCGGCGTGAAGACCGGCGCCGCGACTTCTCCGTTGAGCCCGTTGCACGCGTAGACCGGCGTCCCCGTGCCCACCTGGACCTTCACGCCGCCGTTGGCGCAGTTGGGCCCCGGCGGCTCGGCCGTCACCGTCGCGCTCTGGCCGTTCGTCCCGTTGGTTCCATTGGCGCCGTTGGCACCGTTGGCACCGTTGGCACCGTTCGTCCCGTTGGTGCCGTTGCAGACGTAGGCCGGCGTGCCGGAGCCGACCTGCACCTTGAGGCCGCCGTTGGCGCAGTTGGTGCCCACGGGCTCGGCGGTGAGGGTGGGGCTCAGACCGTTGCTGCCGTTGGCGCCGTTAGTTCCATTGGTGCCGTTCGTCCCGTTGGTGCCGTTGCAGACGTAGGCGGGCGTGGCAGTGCCGACCTGCACCTTGACGCCGCCGCCGGGGCAGTTGGTGCCCGCGGGCTCGGCGGTGACGGTGGTGCTGGTGCCGTTGGTGCCGTTCGTCCCGTTGGTGCCGTTGCAGACGTAGGTCGGGGTGCCGGTGCCCACCTGCACCTTGATGCCGCCGTTGGGGCAGTTGGTGCCCGCGGGCTCCGCGGCGAGGGTGGCGTCGGCGCCGTCCTTGCCGTCCTTGATCAC
>JBBIOE010000078.1:0-30713 GCA_037443525.1 Archangiaceae bacterium
CGGCTGCGCCGCGCTCGGCACGCCCTGTCCCGCGGGAGACTGGCCCGAGACGCTGGCCGGTGCGGGGCCCTTCGTCTTCGTGAAGCCCGGGGCCGCGGGCGGTGACGGCTCGAGCCGCCAGGCGCCCCTCGGCTCCCTGGCGCAGGCGCTCGCGGCCGCGCCGGCTGGCGCGGCGGTGGTGCTGTCCAAGGGCACCTTCGACGAGGCGGTGCTGCTCACGAAGAGCGTGACGGTGCTCGGCACCTGCGCGGCGGCGACCGTTCTCCACGCGCCGACCGCCGACGCTTCGATGGGCACGGTGTCGACGAGCGGCAGCGCCACGGTGACGCTCGGCGACTTGAAGATCACCGGCTCGCGCTTCGGCGTGCGGGCCGAGTCGAGGGGGCTGTTGACGCTCCGCGGCGTGTGGATCGACCACGCCGAAGCAGCCGGCCTGGAGGCGCTTCCGGGCGCGAAGATCGACGCCGAGGATCTGCTGATCAGCGACACCCAGCCGCAGCCGGGCAGCAACAACTACGGCTTCGGCATCGACGTCGAGGGTGGGACGGTGAACGTGACCCGCGCCGTCGTCGAGCGGAGCCACACCCTCGGCGTTCAGGTGAGAGGCGCCGGCTCGACCCTGGTGGCGGCCGACCTCATCGTCCGCGACACCCGAAGCCGCCAGACCGACCTCGGGCACGGCGAGGGGCTGCAGGTCGCGGGTGGCAGCGCGACGGTGAGGCGGAGCCTCTTCGAGCGCAACCGGGGCAGCGCGCTCATCGCCTTCAGCGCGGGCTCGACGGTCGACCTCGCCGACGTCGTCGCCCGCGACACGCTGCCCTTCGAGCGAGATGGGAAATCGGGCCGGGGGCTCGACCTGGAGACCGGGGCGACCCTCACCGGAGATCGCGTGCTGGTGTCGGGCAACAGCGAGATGGGCGTCTTCGTGGGCGGCGACGCGACGACCGCCACCCTGTCGCACCTCCTGGTTCGCGACCTGGGGAGCCCCGACGGCGGCGCGTTCCCCGCCGAGGCGCTGCACGTCATCCTCGGCGCGACGGCGCACGTCACCCAGGGCGCCTTCGTTCGCAGCGAGTACGTCTCGCTCTTCGTCGGCCAGGCCTCGGCGACCTTCTCGGACGTCGTGGTCCGCGACACGCGGGCGGCGGGAACCGGCGAGGGGGGCAACGGCCTGGTGGCGGGCGCCGGCGCCACCGTCACCCTCCAGCGCGGGCTGTTCGAGGGAAACCGAGAGGTGGCGGCCTGGGTGACGGACCTCGGCACCAGGGCCACGTTCGAGGACCTCCAGGTGCTCGACACGCAGGGGCGGGTGGTCGACGGCCAGGGCGGGCGCGGGCTGGCGGTGCGCCAGGGCGCCTCGCTGAAGGTCGAGCGAGCGGTCTTCGAGCGCAACCACGAGGTGGCCATCGCGGTCGGCGACGAGCCGCAGCTCGGCACCGACTGCGGCCTCCGCGACATCGTCGTGCGCGACACCCAGAGCCAGGCCAGCGATGGCAGCCATGGCCGCGGGCTGCAGGTGCTGCGCGGGGGCGCGTCGCTCGAGCGGGCGCTCTTCGAGAACAACCGCTCGGAGGCCATCATCGTGACGGGCGGCCTGACGGCCACCGACCTCGTCATCCGCGGCACCCGGGGCCAGGCGTGCGAAGCGACGGCGTGCGCGAACGACGTGCTCGCGACTGGCCTCTCCGTCTTCGGCGGGGCGGTGACGATGACCCGCTTTCGCATCGTCGACAGCGAGACCCTCGGGCTGCAGATCGTCTACGCCCCGTCGCTCGGCGGGCCGGAGAGCCGAATGCCCACGCTCGTCGCCACGAGCGGCAAGGTCGCGGGGAATCAGATCGGCGTCAACGTGCAGGCGGAGCAGTTCGACACCGCCGCGGCGTTCGTCGACGTCGACTTCACGGACAACCTGGTGAGGCTGTCGGGCGACGTGCTTCCCCTGCCCGACATCGTCGACGGCCTGGGTCCTCCGCCGCACTGAGCGCGCGGGCGGACGCCTCCCCTTTCGAGGGCCGGCCTCGTCTGCCTGGGCGTTAGCTTCCTCTCGGCTTGGCACTCTCGGCGCTGCGCTCGCGAGACCGGGCCGAAAGAGGAGCCGACCATGCTCTCCTCGAAGCCCGTCGCCGCCCGCCCGCACTACGCCCCCGGGGTGCCCGCCGACATCGACGTCCCCGACATCCCGGTGAGCCGGCTCCTCGACGAGGCGGAGCTGCGCTGGCCGAACCGCGTCGCCTTGCACTTCCTGGGCGGGGAGATGACCTACCTCGAGACGGCCGAGGCCGTCGCCCGCGCCGCGGGAATGCTGTTGGACGCCGGCGTCGCCAAGGGAGACCGGGTGGCGCTGGTGCTGCCGAACTGCCCTCAGCACGTGGTGGCGTTCTACGCCGCGCTCCGCATCGGCGCGGTGGTGGCCGAGCACAACCCGCTCGCGCCGGCGCCGGAGCTGCAGGCCCAGCTCGCGGCCCACGGCGCTCGGGTGGTCATCGCCTGGGAGAAGGCACTGGGCCAGGTCGCTCCGGGCGGCGAGCTTCGGGGAAGGAAGGTCTTCTCCGTCGATCTCACCGCCGGGCTGCCCCGGCTCTCGCGGCTGCTGCTCGGGCTGCCGCTCGCCGCGGCGCGGAGGAAGCGTGACGCGCTGCGCGGCCCGGTGCCCCCGGGAGTCTCGAGCTTCGACGCGGCCGTGGCGCGCGCCACCCGGCTGGGGGCCGGCTACCCCGAGCCTGTGCCGACTGACCTGGCCGTCCTCCTGCACACCGGCGGCACCACCGGCACCCCCAAGGCCGTGGCCTTGAGCCACCGGAACGTGGTGGCCAACGCCCTGCAGGGCATCGCCTGGGTGCAGGGCATGCAGGAGGGCCGGGAGACCATCTTCTCGGTGCTGCCGTTCTTCCACGCCTTCGGCATGACCCTCTGCCTGACCTTCGCGGTGCGCATGGGCGCGACCCAGCTCATCGTGCCGAAGTTCGACGTGGACCTGATGCTCCAGGCGATGAAGCGCCACGACGTGACGTTCTTCCCCGGCGTGCCGCCGATGTTCGACCGGCTGGCGCGCGCCGCCGAGGAGAGGGACATCGACCTGCACACGATCCGCACCTCCATCTCCGGCGCCATGGCGCTCGACCGCCGCATCGCCGACCGCTGGGAGCGCGTCACCGGTGGCCTGCTCATCGAGGGCTACGGGATGACCGAGTGCTCGCCGGTCATCATGGGTAACCCGATGACCGCCGAGCGCCGCCCGGGCACGCTGGGGCTGCCGTTCCCTTCGACCGAGGTGCGCATCGTCGACCCGGAGGATCCGTCCAAGGAGGTGCCGGAAGGGGAGATCGGCGAGCTGGTGGTGCGCGGCCCGCAGGTATTCCAGGGCTACTTCGGCAAGCCCGAGGAGACGGCGAAGGTGATGCTCCCCGGCGGGTGGCTGCGCACCGGAGATCTGGTCCACGTCGACGACGGCTTCACCGTGCTCACCGACCGCATCAAGGAGGTCATCATCTCCGGCGGCTTCAAGGTCTTCCCCTCGCAGGTCGAGGAAGTGCTGCGCGCGCTGCCGGGGGTGAGCGACGTCGCGGTGGTGGGGGTGCCTGGAGGGACGGGCGGAGAGCTGGTGGTGGCGGCCATCATCCCCGACCCCTCGGCCCCACGGGTCACCCTCGAGCAGGTGCGGGCCTTCGCCAGCGAGCGCCTCTCGCCCTACGCGGTGCCCCGGCGGATCACCTTCGTCGACGAGCTGCCGCGCTCGATGATCGGCAAGGTCCTGCGCCGGCGGCTGCGCGACCAGCTCGTCGGGACGAGCGCGCCGGAGCCGGTCCTCGGCGTGCCGCCGCCCGCGCGCCCCTCGGCGGAGCCACCGGGCGCCGGCCCGAGGCACTGAGGGCGCTCACTTGGAGCGATCGTCTGACCCTCCCGTTCGGGGTGAACGGTGGTCGACGCGAGTGATCGGTGCCGCTACTTCGCCTTCCCCTCGGAGCCCTGCGCCGGGCCCGGGCGAGCGCTGGCGTCGGCGGCGTGCCCGTCGACCAAGGTGCGAAGGCGCTGCGCGAGCAGCTCCATCCCGAAGGGCTTGGTGATCACCTCGACCGGCGCCGCGAGCTTCTGCCGCTCGGACTCCGCGGCGTCGAAGCCGGTGGCGATCAACACCGGAATGGTCGGGTTCAACTTGCGAATCTGGAGGGCGGCCTCCGCGCCCGACATGCGCGGCATCATCGCGTCGAACACCAGCACCCGAACCTCCTGCTGGTGATGGAAGAAGACGTCCACCGCTTCCATCCCGTCGGCCGCCTCGAGGACCCGGTACCCGAGCGACTCGAGCAGGCGCCGCGCCGAGGCCCGGTACTGCTGCCGGTCGTCGGCCAAGAGCACCAGCTCGCCGTGGCCGCGCGGAGCCTCGGCGACCGCGCCCGCCGGCTGACGCTCCAGGGGGGAGACCGCCGGGATCAAGACGTGGAACCGGGCGCCGCCTTCGGGAGGGCTCTCCAGCACGAGGTGCCCGCCGCGGCGCTGCACCAGCTCGCGGACCATGGCCAACCCAAGGCCCGACCCGGCGATCTTGGTGGTGAAGAACGGCTCGAAGACGCGCGCGCGCAAGGCCTCGGGCACGCCCGGCCCGTCGTCGGCGACGACGATGCGCGCGTAGTTCCCCTGGGCGGCGGAGGGGACCAGCCGGGCGACGACGTCGGGGGCCGGCTCGTCGCAGCTCACCACGATGTTCCCGCTGCCCCGGGCGAGGAGCGCGTCGCGCGCGTTGTAGACGAGGTTCAGCACCACCTGCTGCATCGCCGCGGGCTCGATGCGCGCCCAGATGCCGGGCTTCGACTCGAGCCGCGCGTGAATGGCCACCGGCACCGCCAGGCGCAGGGCCGGCCAGACGCGGGTGAAGAACTCGTGCAGCTCCACCGGCTCGGTGCTCGTCTCCGTCGCGACCGGCCGCGCGTAGCGCACCAGCCCTCGAATCATCGACGCCGCGGTGGCGACCGAGCCGATCATCTCCTCGACGAGCCGGCCGAGCTCGCTCGTCCGCTCGGTCATGGTGGTGGCCAACTGGAGCTGCAGCGTGAGCAGCGCCAGCACGTTGTTGAAGTCGTGGGCGATGCCTCCGATGAGCGTGCCCAGGGTCTCCAGCTTCTGCGCCTGCCGCACGCGCTCCTCGAGGGTGACGCGCTCGGAGAGGTCGTGCTGGATGCCGACGAAGTGGGTGATGGCGCCGCGCTCGTTCTTCACCGGCGCGATGGTGAGGCGGGCCGGGTAGAACGTGTCGTCCTTGCGCCGGTCGGTGATGTCCCCGGTCCACACCTGCCCCGAGAGGATCGTGCCCCACATCGTCTGGTAGTAGGCCTTGTCCGTCAGGCCGCTCTGGAGCACGGCCGGCGTCTTGCCCTTCACGTCCTCGAGCCGGTAGCCCGTGATGCGGGTGAACGACGGGTTGGCGTACTCGATGATCCCCTTGGCGTCGGTGAGGATGATGGAGTCGCCGGCCTGCTCGATGGCGCCGGCGAGGAGGCGCTCGCGGGCCAGGTGCTGGTGCAGTTGGTGGAGGTACCGCTGCGTCAGGCCTCCGATGACGAGGAACAGCACGCCCGTGAAGGCCCGCATCCACAGCTCGTTGGAGGTGCCGTGGAGCGCGCTCTCGAGATAGTCCGTGTGGTCGAAGACGTAGGCGTGGAGCGCCGCCTCGGTGAGCCAGTAGCCGATGGCGATGACGAGGCCGGCGGCGCTCGCTCTCCCCACGAATGGCTGTGACCAGCGCGGCAAGTGCATGAAGGTGGGACCGCCCGTCTGTCGAGCGCGGCCCCTCGAGAGGAGCCGCAGGAGAAGTGTGACAGCGGGGGTCTGCGAACGCTGGCACTTCGGAGAGGCGGAGTCCACGCCGACGACGGTGAAGGACTTTCGCCAGCGAGAGGAGGCTCGCCGATTGCAGCCAGTCGTCGAGGAGGTCGCGCATGCCGGAGCCAACCAACGCGGTCGAGGTGCGCCCTATCCCCGGGACCGACGCCGAGGTCGTGACGACCAACTACCTGGTGCCGGGCCTGGGGCTCTTGCCCATCAACGCGTTCCTCATACGCGCGCAGGAGCCGATCCTGGTCGACACCGGCCCCATCGTGATGCGCGACGCGTACCTCGAGGCGCTCGAGGGCGCGATCGAGCTGAGGGAGCTGCGCTGGCTCTACCTGACCCACGCCGACCCCGATCACGTCGGCTGCCTGGGCGCGATTCTGGCGGCGGCGCCGCGGCTCACGGTGATCACCACCTTCCTGGGTCTGGGCAAGCTCGGCCTCTACCAGCAGGTGCCGCCCGATCGCGTCTACCTCCTCAACCCCGGCCAACGCCTCAGCGTCGGAGATCGGGAGCTCGTCGCGCTCAAGCCGCCCACCTTCGATGCGCCGGAGACGACCGCGTTCGTCGACTCCAAGACGGGCGTGTTGTTCAGCTCCGATTCCTTCGGCGCGGTGCTGGAGCGGCCGTTCGTGCGCGCCGCGGACATTCCGCCGGCCGCCCTGCGCGAGGGCATGGTCACCTGGGCGACCGTCGACGCCCCGTGGCTTTCGAACGTCGAGGCCACCACGTTCGAGGCCACGCTCGCGCGCCTCCGGGACCTCAAGCCAAGCATGGTGCTGAGCAGCCACCTGCCTCCGGCGTCCGGGCTCCTCGACACGATGCTCGGACACCTCTCGACCGCCAGCCACTCGGCGCCGTTCGTGGGCCCCGATCAGCGGGCTCTCCTCGCCATGCTCGCGGCCATGGGGCCTCCTCCGTCCAGCGCGCCTCGGGTCGAGCGGCACTGACCTGGCGCTTCAGGCCCGCGACCGTGCTAGGCGCGCCGGTCCATGGGCGCTCAATGGAAGCACGCGGGCCGTGAGGCGAACTCGAAGGCGAAGGCGAAGCTGATCAGCAAGGCGGCGAAGGAGGTGCTGCTCGCGGCGAAGGCGGGCGCCGACCCCTCGACCAACCCCCGCCTGCGGCTGGCCATCGAGTACGCGAAGAAGGTGAGCATGACGCGCGACACGCTGGAGCGGGTCATCAAGAAGGGCTCCGGGCAGCTCGACGAGCAGGTGAACTACGAGCTGGTGACCTACGAGGGCTTCGGCCCCCACCGCGTGCCGGTCATCGTGGAGTGCCTCACCGAGAACCGCATGCGCACCGCGAGCAACGTGCGCCAGCTCTTCCGCGACCATCAGCTCGCCGCGTCGGGCGCGGTCTCGTGGGACTTCGATCGCCTGGGCGCCATCGACGCCAAGGGCCCCGCCGGCGCCGACGCGGAAGGAGCGGCCATCGAGGCCGGCGCCCAGGACCTGGAGCCCGGCGACGAGGGCGTGACCCACTTCTACACCGCCCCCACCGACCTCGACGCCGTGCGCAAGGCGCTGGAGGCGGCGGCGTGGACCGTCGAGTCGGCGGCGCTGGTGTGGCGGGCGAAGAACCCCGTCTCCCTCTCGCCCGAGCAGCGCAAGGACGTCGACGAGTTCCTCGCCGAGCTGGACGAGGACGACGACGTGCAGAACCTGTACGTCGGGTTGAAGTGAGGGGCTTGTGAGCCCGGCGGCCAGCGCCTATGGGGCTTGTTCATGCTCAGGGCCCACGCTCACCGCCTGTCGCTCCCCGCCGCGGCGCTCCTCGTCGCCGGCTGCCTCTCGCCCACCTCCAACGCGCTGAAGGCGGCCGAGCCCGGTAACGGCCCGGTGGTGAAGTTCGACGTCTTCCACAAGCCCTTCCCCGAGATTCCGCTCCCCAACGACTTCGCGACGCGCTTCGACCCGAGCTCGCCCACGCACCGGCGCCTCAACGCCAGCATCGAGGCGGGGCCGAACGAGTGGGAGAAGGCCACCCGCGCCGACCTCGACCAGCTCACCGGCTGGGGCACCCTGGCGCCCATCACCGTCGCCTTCAGCGAGCCCATCGACCCGGAGGTCATCTTCCAGCGGCACCACGGCGACCTGCTCGACTTCCAGAACGACGCCGTGCTGGTGCTCGACGTGACGCCCGGCTCGCCGGGCCTGTGCGAGGCGGTGCCGCTCGACCTGGGGCAGGGCAACTACCCCGAGACCTTGCAGCGCCTCGACGTCTACTCGAGCGACCCGCGCGCCTCGCTGCAGCAGCTCCACTTCGAGGAGGTGGAGGAGGACCTGAACCACAACGGCCAGCTCGACCCCGGTGAAGACACCGACATGGACGGCGTGCTCGACCACCCCAACACCCGCGACGGCAAGGAGGGCGGCCAGCTGCTCGAGTTCTACGAGCGCGAGACCAACACCCTCATCATGAAGCCGATGATGCCGATGCGGGAGGCGACGACCTACGCCACGGTCCTCACCAAGCGGCTCACCTCCAAGGCCGGCGACCCGGTGCGCTCGCCCTTCGACGGCATCAACCACACCGCGCAGACCAAGGACCTGGGCGGGCTGGCCGACTGCCTCACCCGCTACGGCCTGAACCTCGACGACGTGGCCTTCACCTGGAGCTTCACCACCCAGAGCATCAGCGACGACTACAAGAAGGTGCGCGACGGGCTCTACGGGCTCGGGGCGATGAGCCATTTGGGCACCGACTTCCCGGCCGAGCTCTCGCGCCTGCGCGACGTGCGCAAGAAGACCTCCGCCACCACCAACACCAAGATCGTCCCCGGCGACGACGCGCGCGCGATGATGCTCGCCCTGCTCAAGCTGACCGGCGCGAGCGCCGCCGACCAGGCGCTGGCCGACGAGCAGCTGCGCTCCATCGACTTCCAGGTCATCGGCGAGGTGACGTCGCCGCAGTTCTTCCCCAAGGCCGACGCGGCGGGCGCGACGCTGCCCTACTACCGGCAGGTGTGGAACCTCGACGCGGCGCCCCGGCCCGAGGCGGTGCCCTTCTGGCTCTTCGTGCCCAAGAATCGCCACGGGCCCGCGCCGGTGGCGGTCTTCATTCACGGCCACGGCGGCAGCAAGTTCAGCGGCCTCGAGGTGGCTGGGCTGCTCGCGCGCTACGGCGTCGCCACGCTGGCCATCGACGGGCCCGGTCACGGCATCGGCCTCGCCGACGTCGACCGGCAGCTGATTCTGGCGCAGTTCACCAACAAGGGCCTCGAAGGGCTCGGCCAGGGGCTCCTCGACGGCCGCGCGGTGGACGTGAACGGCGACGGCGTGCTCGACCCAGGCGCGGACTACTGGACGTCCTACGTCTTCCACACCCGCGACATGGTGCGGCAGACGATGGTGGACCTGATGCAGGTGGTGCGCACGCTGAAGGGCTTCGACGGCTCGGCGCACTGGTCCTACGACGTCAACCGCGACGGCGCCCCCGACCTGGCGGGCGACTTCAACGGCGACGGCGTGGTGGACATTGGCGGCGAGGCGGCGACCTACGTCTTCGGCGGCTCGCTCGGCGGCATCACCAGCGGCGTCGCGGCGGGCGTCGAGCCGCGCCTCGAGGCGGCGCTGGCGCTGGTGCCCGGCGGCATGCTCAGCGAGGTCGGCGGCCGCTCGGCGCTGGGCGGCGTCCGCAACGCCATGGTGCTGCGCATGATGGCGCCCCTCTTCACCACCCAGAACGGCGTCCTGACGATGACGGTCAACGACGCCGAGTCGGAGGCGAAGGACCTGGCGGTTCACGCGCTGCCGGCGCTCACCGAGAAGGACACGGTGGTGCTCATCAACACCAAGACCGGCGAGCACCGCTGCGGCGCCGTGCAGCCGGGCGGCCTCTTCCGCGTGGCGGTGGCGTGCGACAAGGGCGACCCGCTGGAGTTCCGCGCCTACCAGGGGACGCTCGCCCCCGAGGCGCGGACCGGCTGCGCGCTCCCCACGGGCGTGGAGCCCCTCGTCACCGTCAAGAGCCTCGACCGCGACATCAAGCTCGGCGGCAGCACCTTCGCCAAGGGCAGCGCGCTGGTCGCGGTGCAGGACGGCTTCGGGCTGCGCCGCGCCACGCCGGACCTGCGGCGCCTCTTCGGCCTGTCGCAGATCGCCCTGGAGTCGGCGGACCCGATGAACTGGGCGCCGTACTGGGAGAAGCACCGCGAGCTGACCTACGGCACCGGCGAGACGGTGGAGACGCGGATGCTCCTGGTGCCCTCGGCGGGAGACCCCGGCGTGCCCGTGGCCTCCGGCATCGCGCTGGCTCGCGCCGCCGGCTTCATCGAGTACGACAAGGTCGACGCGCGCTACGGCAAGAGCCAGATGCAGGTGCTCATCGACAGCTGGGCGGTGGAGGGCCTGAGCCGCACCAAGCGCTTCACCAACGCGCAGGGCCAGGGCGTGTTGATGGACGTGGAGCACCTCGCCGCGGTGGCCAACGCCGACGACGGCTTCGGGGTGCCACGGCTCGATCCACCGCTGCGGCTGCCGAAGTACCGCGACGGCGCCAAGGGCTACACCGGGGTGCTGATTCCGATGCTCAAGCCCGAGGGCTTGCACGGCTTCGTGACGCCGGACCCGACCCGGGCGTTCGACCTCGGCACCTTCCTCTTCAACGTCATGGGTCAGTGGCTCGGGAGCGGCGGGCACGACTTCAGCCTCGACGTCTGCCAGGCCAAGAGCGCCTGCACCTGGACTCCCCCCAACCCGTGAGGACCACGACCATGAGCTCTTCGATTCGCAGGTTGGTGTTGGCTGGAGTGGTGGGCGCGGCGTCCAGCGTGGCGCTGGCGTCCGAGGGCGCGGCGTCGGACGCGAGCCCTTCCGCTTCCCCGGCGGCGAGCACGACTTCGGGCGCTCCTCCGGCGGCGACTTCGAACGCGACGCCGTCCGCGACGAGTGGCGCGACGTCGGACGCGAGCGCTTCCGCTGCCCCGGCGGTGAGCACGACTTCGGGCGCCCCTCCGGCGACGACTTCGGACGCGACGCCGTCCATGACGAGTGGCGCGACGGCGCCGTCCTCCGCCTCGGTTGACTCCGCGCCGCTGCCGTTCCCGCGGCCGTGGCTCTTGAGCGGCACGGCGACCGAGTACGCGCCGCTCCTCGACGCGCGGGTGTGGCGCGGCGTGCGGGTGGAGGTACCCCTCTCCTTGGCCGGCCGCGGGGAGAATGTCAGCGCCTTCGCCCTCGACCGCGCGGGCACGGCGACCGGCGGCGGCGCCACGCTGAGCCCCCGCGCGCGCCTCGGCCTGCGGGTGACGGGCGACGAGGCTTGGGCGCCGCTCACGCTCCTGGCGGAGTACGAGCAGGACTTGCCCACCGGCACCCTGGGCGCCACACCGGCGACCGGCCTGGGCATGCCCGGGAGCGACGCGGTGGCGACGCAGCTGCGCAAGGCGAGCCTGCGCGTGGGCTACGGCAACAAGGTCGTCGTGGGCGGCGGCGTGATGACGTCGCACTTCGGCCTGGGGCTCTTGGCCAACGACGGCGACCACGGCTGGGAGCCTGGCAGCGCGCGCTTCGCCGATCCGCGCGGTGGCGACCGGGTGCTGCGTGGCTTCATCGCCTCGGGGCCGCACACGCCGCTGGGGCTGGTGGTCTCCCTCGGCGTGGACCGCGTGCTGGACGATGACTCGCTGCTGCTCGCGGAGGAGCTGGGGACGAAGGCGGGCACGGGCGACGCGGCCACGCAGGTGATCGGCTCGGCGACCATCGGGCGGCCGGGGCGCAGCTGGGCCGGCGTGTACGTCGCGCATCGAGATCAGCGCGCCGCCGACGGGCGGACGCTCGCGGTGACGGCGGTGGACGGCTCGGCCACCACGCGGCGCACGCTGTGGGAGGGCGCGGTGCTCTCGCTCGGCGCCGAGGCGGCCTTCATCGCCGGAGACACCACGCTCACCGGCACGCCGACCTTCCCGACGCAGGCCGTTCGCCAGCTCGGCCTCGCGGCGCGCGGCGGGCTCGATCTCGGCACCTGGGGCGCGGCGCTGGACGGCGTCTACGCGTCGGGCGACCGCAACGTGGACGACGGCAGCCAGAACGCCTTCCGCGTGGACCCCAACTTCGAGCTGGGCTTGCTGATGTTCCGCCAGGTGCTCGCGGCACAGACCGGCCGGGCGGTGGCGGTGGCGGGAGACCCGCAGCTCGTGGGCGCGCCGGTGCCCGGGCTCGAGCGCGTGCCGACGCGCGGCGCGGTCACCAACACGCTGGCGGTGTTCCCGCGGCTGTTCGTTCGCCCGATTCAGGGCCTCGAGGTCTACGGCGGCGTGCTGCTCGCGTGGAGCGCGATGCCCTTGGTGGATCCGTTCAACACCCGCGTCTCGGGCGGCAGCGTGCGCAACGCGCTCGACGGGCGGCCGAGCGGCTGGCTCGGCACCGAGTACGACGCCGGGGCGAGAGTGCGCGGAATGGTCGCCGGGGTGGAGCTCAGCGTCGGCGTCGAGGGCGGCGTGTTCGTCCCCGGCGGCGCGTTCCGAAACGCGAGCGGCACTATGATGGGCCCGGTGGTGGGTGGGCGCGGGGTGCTTGGCGTGAGGTTGTAGGCGGAGCGGAGCGCGGTGGCCCGAGATGGTGACCCAGCTCCTGACGCCTCGTGACCAGGGGAACGCGAACCAGACGACGCGATCGCCGAGTTGACGAACGGCTCCACCACGAACCGTTGAGAAGGCGAGTCGCGCCCGATGGGCTGTGGCACTCTCCCACGCATGCCCGCGTTCCTCGCCCGCTGGTCGGTGAAGCTCCTCGCGCTGCTCCTCGCGGTCGCCATGGGCTTTGGCCTCGCCTTCGTGCTCCTCCGCGCGAAGCCGCTCCACACCCCCGACCCGCCCGCCCTGGTCGAGCAGATCCGCGAGGTGGCGCGCCTCGAGACGTTGCAGGTGCGCCTCTACAAGCGCGTCTCCTTCGCTCCCGAGCCGACGCCCGCCGCGACCGTGTGGGGCGACGTCTTCAACTGGGTCCGCCAGGCCGTCGCCGCCAAGGAAGGCCGCGCGCTGGTGTTCGCCGACGTGACCCTCGGCCTCGATCTCTCCAAGCTCACCGCCGACCAACTCCGCGTCTCCGGCTCCCGCGTGGAGCTCGCCCTCCCGCCGCTCAAGGCCCAGGTCGCGCTCCGCCCGGAGGACACCGAGGTCATCGACAGCAACTTGGACTCGCAGCAGACCGCCACGCTGTTCGAGCTGGCGAAGAGCGCCTTCGAGCGCGAGGTCGACGCGGACCAGGCGCTCCAGGCCCGGGCCCGCGCGTCGGCCGAGCGCCAGGTGCGCGCCATGCTCCTCATCCTCGGCTTCCGCGAGGTCGTCTTCGTACCCTGGCCGCTCCGGACCGGGGCGGGGTGAATCGCCCCGAACCCTTGGCAGACGGTGGCCGGCCTGCGTACCGTGGGTCATTCATGTCTCGAGGCCGCGCCACCCGATGACCGTGAGCACCGCGATGGCGCAGGCCCTACCGCACGCATCGGTGAGCCCCTGCGGGCTCCACGCCGACCGGCCCTCCGTCGGGACCTGCGCTCGCTGCGGCCGCGCGGCCTGCCAGGCCTGCCGTAACGCCGACGGCGTCTGCACCGAGTGCGTCTACCAGGCGGTCTCCACGCTCCCGGCCTCGCGCGGGCGCGGCAAGGTGGCGCGCATGGTCATCATGATGCACGCCGCGCTCTCCGGCGTCATCGGCGCGCTGGGCCTCTCCGACCTGGCCGCCGTCCCCTCGTCCAACGTGGACCCGAACACCGGCCTCGAGACCTGGAGCACCACCGAGGCCGCGAGCACCGTGCTGGAGATTCCGTACCTCCTGCTCACGCTGATCGCCGTCGTCCTCTTCCTGCGCTGGTTCTTCCTGGTGACGCGGCACCTGAGGGCCCGCGCGCTGGTGCCCTTCACCCCGCTCAGCGCGCTCGCGTCGTGGGTCGTCCCCGGCGTGAACCTCGTCCGGCCGATGCAGCTCATGCGCGCCGTCGCCAAGGCCGTGCAGGAGCCGAGCGCGCCGGTTCGCCGCTGGTGGACCGCGTGGCTCATCGCGCTGGGGACCATTGCCCTGCCGATCAGCGTCGGCTCCAGGGACTTCGGTCCCAACGTCGCCGGCGCCGCGTCCGTCGTCGCGGGCATCGCGATGATCGTCGCCGCGCGGCTGTGCGTGCGCGTCATCGACACCGTCGAGACCGGCATGCGCCGCCGCATGTGACGTTGCCTCGTGAATGTTTCGCCCTGGCCGCATTGCGCCGCCGAGCCATGGACGGTAGCCGCGCTTCCCATGACTCGTGCGCTGCTCTTCCTCGCCGTGCTGGCCCTGTCCGCATGCCCGAAGCCCGTGGACACCGCGGACGCCGGCGATCCCTCCGTCGTGCCTCCGGTCGACGGCACCGGCCCCATCGCCTGTGACGCCACCTCCGACGCCGGCGCGCGCTTCGTCGACTCCACCGTGGCGTGGAACCTGGGCGACGGCGGCCTGAACGTGACGGGGAACCGGCTCACCGTCGCGGACCTGGACGGCGACGGCTACCCGGACCTGGTGGTGCACGCGGTGTCGTCCAACGCCCGCGAGCTGCTCGACGGCGGCAAGAAGCTGGTGTGGCAGCTCATGAACCGCCCGCGCGCCGACGGGAAGGGCCGGCAGTTCGTCGACGCCACCGACAACGGCTTCTTCCAGGTGCGCGGCGGGAGCACCACCGCGCGGCGCAGCGCCCAGCTCGCGGTCTTCGCCGACGTCGACGACGACGGCGACCTCGACGGCTTCAGTGGCACCTACACCGACCCGACCAAGCCGGCGACGGATCCGGGCGACCGCAGCGAGATCCTCCTCAACGACGGCACCGGCCACTTCACCCTCGCGCCGCCGTCCGATCCGCACCCCGGCGACGCCGACCTGTGGCCCACCACCTCGGCGGCCTTCACCGACGTCGACCGCGACGGGCACTTGGACCTCTTCGTGGGCGCCTGGTACCAGGCCTACGGCCAAAGCTACCTCGGCACCCAGGCGAACCTCTTCCTCGGGCGCGGCGACGGCACCTTCATCACCGGCACCGGCTCCGCGAACCTCACCACCCAGGACTACGGCTTCGAAGAGGGCCTGAACCACCGGCCGGCGTACGGCGTCACCGCCTGCGACCTCAACGACGACGGCGCGCCGGAGCTGATGGTGAGCGCCTATGGCCGGCAGTGGAACCTGCTCTACCGGAACCTCGGCGCGGGCCGCTTCGTCGAGGTGGGGCAGGACGCGGGCTACGCGGCGGACTCCAACGTCGACTTCCGCGACAACCAGTTCTTCCTCTGCTGGTGCACCAAGCACGCGAGCGACGCGGCGTGTACCGGCGCCGCGCAGCCGGCGGTGCAGTGCCCGAACCCGGCGGACTCCGCCTGGGACCCGTCGACCGACACGCTGCCGTGGAGAAACGGCGGCAACACCTTCGCCACCGCCTGCGCGGACGTCGACGGCGACGGGAAGAACGACCTCTACAGCGCCGAGATCCACCACTGGTGGGCGGGGAAGAGCGGCGACTCGTCCGAGCTGTTGATGAACGTCTCGCGGGGCGACCACCTCGCCTTCCAGCGCCTGTCGAACGAGACCTCGGGCATGGTGTGGCCGCACCCGACCAGCGACTGGAACGAAGGCGGGCTGATGGTCGCGCCCGGAGACCTGGACAACGACGGCCGCCTCGACCTGGTGGTGGCGGCGAGCGACTACCCCGACCAGTTCGGCCTGGTGTTCCGCCAGCGGCCCGACGGGAAGTTCGAGGAGGTGGGCAAGCCCTGGGGCATCGAGCACGCCTGCCTGTCCGGCCTCGCCATCGCCGACTTCGATCGCGACGGAGACCTGGACGTCATCGCCGGCAGCGGCACCGCGCGCGACTGCTCTCGCGTCTGGAAGAAGAACGAGGTGCACCTGTACGAGAACCAGGGCGGCAACGGGAAGTCGCTGCTCCTGAAGCTCTCGGGCGACGGCGTGACGGCGAACCGCTCGGCGGTGGGCGCGAAGGTGACGGTGACGGCGAACGGCCACACCCAGACCCGCGAGGTCGGCGGCGGCTATGGCCACTTCGGCATGCAGAACGACCTCTGGGTGCACGTGGGGCTGGGCGGCTGCGGCGCGGCGGACTCGGTCTCGGTGCGCTGGCCCGACGCGCAGGCGACGACGCAGACCTGGGCGCGCGTGCCGGCGGGCGTGCCGCTTTTGCTCAAGCAGGGCGACGGCAGGCTGTACAAGGCGATGCCGTAAGCCCACCACCGTTCACCCCTTCCATCATGCCCCCCATCGCCGTCATCCCCTCGCGCTACGCCGCCTCCCGCTTCCCCGGAAAGCCGCTGGCGCCGCTCAACGGCAAGCCCATGGTGCAGCACGTGGTGGAGCGCTGCCGCGAGGCGAAGTGCTTCTCCCGCGTGGTGGTGGCCACCGACGATTCGCGCATCGCCGACGTCGTCCGCGGCTTCGGAGGCGAAGCGGTGATGACCTCGCCCGACTGCGCGTCCGGCACCGACCGCGTGGCCGAGGTGGCGCGCTCGCTGAACGCCGCGCCCTTTGATGTCTTCATCAACGTGCAGGGCGACGAGCCGGCCTTGCACCCGGAGTCGCTCTCGACGCTCGCCCGCGCCTTCGACGACGCGGCGGTGGAGATGGCCACCCTGGTCCGCCCGCTCGAGCCGCACGAGCGCCAGAACCCGAACGTGGTGAAGGTGGTGCGCGACGAGGCGGGCTTCGCGCTCTACTTCTCCCGCGCCGATCTGCCGTTTCAGCGCGATCCCTCGAGCGCGTCGCCGCCGCGCTGGGCGCACGTGGGGCTCTACGGCTACCGCGCCGGCACGCTGGCCCGCATCGCCAACCTCGCCCCCACCGCGCTGGAGAGAGCCGAGTCGCTCGAGCAGCTCCGCGCGCTCGGCCACGGCGTGCGCATCGCCTGCAGGGTGACGGAGCGCCCGACGCAGGCGGTGGACTCACCGGCCGACGTCCCGCTCGCCGAGGCGGCGCTCAGGGCGATGGGGAAGTAGTCGGTTCGCGGTGTTCGGCAGGCTGCGCGGAGTCGGAGGTGCCGAACGCCAGGTCCTTCAGAAGGGCCGCTCCGTCGCCAACGTCCCATCGCTCACCGCCGCGGCCACGTCGTCGCAGCTCGCGCCGCTCTTCAGCCGCACCTCGTCGAACCAGCTCTTCAGCGCGTCCGGATCGGGCGAGCTGTGCCCGACGCCCTTGAGCCAGCTCACCGTCGAGTCCAGCGAGTTCGACTCCAGCTTCGTCGTCGCCACCAGCCCCTGCACGCGGTCCTTCCCCACCACGGTGCCGGTGAACGAGTAGACGGTCCGCTTGCACACGAAGACCTTCCCCGCGACGGTGCCGCCCATCACGATGGTCACGCCCGGCTTGCCGTCGCCGTCCTCGTCCCACACCCAGTCGCACTGCGGGTGCCGCTGGTAGTCGTCCGGAGTGGGCAGCGGCGTCTCGATGGGGTCGGGCAGGTTCCGCACGCCCCACAGGTCGACGATGGTCTCCGTCTGGTAGGTGCCCCGCGCGTGGTCGGCGGTCGCCGGGTAATCGACCGGAGCGATCTTCGGAATCGTCGCCTTCGGCACCACCGTCCTCTCGCCCTCCACGTCGAGGATGTCGTTGGTGCAGCGCACGAACTCCTCCTGGTAGCGCTGCTCCGACGCGTCCCATGTTCGCTGCACCAGCCGGGTGCTCTGCCCGCCGCCGGGGCGATCGCCCAGCACCGGAATCGGCACCACCGTCGACGTCACCACCACCTGCGCCCAGGTCCCCGCGAGCGAGCCCTTGGGCGTGGAGAGCCCGACCAGGTTCGTCAAAGGGTCGGTCGCGCCGCGGGTGGGGCCGCAGCCGGCGACGAGCGACAGCACCGCGAGCGTGAGGAGTCGATTCGCCAAGGGTCGACGACCGTACCGCACGCCGTCGCCTCGCCGGGAGCCCACCCCCTCACTTCCGCGCCGTTCGCTGTGGTCCGGCCTCCGTGCGTCTCGGCCCCAACGGCCAGGGTGAACGCGGTCCCCAAAGCAGCCAGGCTCTGGGCTAATTACGCAATCCGATGATTCCCTCGCTCACGCAGGCGTTCGAGCTGTTCTTCCAGGCGCACCCCTGGCACGGCGTCTCGCCCGGGGCGCTCTTCCCTTCGCTGGTCACCTGCTACGTCGAGATGGTCCCCACCGACGCGGTGAAATACGAGGTGGACAAGGCGACGGGCATCTTGAAGCTCGACCGCCCGCAGCGCTTCTCCAGCCAGCCTCCGTGCTTGTACGGCTTCATCCCGCGCACGCTGTGCGACGTGCGGGTCGGAGAGCGCTGCGCCCAGCGCACCAAGCGCGCCTCCATCCAGGGCGATCAAGACCCCATCGACATCTGCATCCTCACCGAGAAGCCGGTGCAGCACGGCAACATCCTGGTGGAGGCGATCCCCATCGGTGGCCTGCGCATGGTCGACGGCAACCAGGCCGACGACAAGATCGTGGCGGTGTTGAAGGGCGACTCCGTCTACGGCGGGTGGAAGGAGATCAGCGACGTGCCCACGCCGCTCATCGACCGCCTGCGCCACTACTTCCTCTCCTACAAGGCGATGCCCGGAGCCCCCGCGCCCCCGGTGGAGATCGCCGAGGTCTACGGCGCCGACGAGGCCCACACCACCATCCAGGCCTCGTTCGAGGACTACCGCGCCAAGTACGGCCCGCTGGTCGACCTGTTCAGCCCGAACCGCTGAGTCAGAAGCCCATCAGGAAGAGCGAGCGGACGTTGGTGAGCCCGCAGTCGGTGGAGACGAAGTCGCCGAGGAGCACGACGGTCCCGTCCTCCATCACCGCCAGGCCCAGAGGCGCGACGAAGGAAGTGCTCGCGTGCGCGTCCCCGACGCCTGGGCCGTCGAAGAGCCAGCGCCGGGTCTCCTCGCGCCCGCCGTCGAGCCCCTGCCGCGTCACGGTGAGCACCTTCCCGCTCGGCGCGGCCCCAGCCGCGTACCAGACGCCGTCGTCGCGATGGGCGAGCGTGAAGGCGTAGAGCTCGTCGTTCGCCGCCGGCCACGGCCCGAGCGACGCCGCCGGCTCGAGCCCTCCATCGGTGGCGACGCGCTGCTCGAGGAGCGAGTAGTGATTCAGACCGTCGGGAGCGAAGGCGTGCAGTCGCGCCGACTCCGCCGCGGCGAAGGTTCGCGCCACGCCGCCGCTCCCCAGCACCGGCCCGAGCTGGAAGCGCTTCGAGCCGTCCTCCTCGAGAGACACCAGCGAGAGCTCTGCGCCGCCGCCCACTCCGCCGCCGAGGCTCCACGCGAGCGCGAGCGGGGCGCCATTCCAGGACTCGAGCGACTCCACGAGCGTCGCCGGCCCGAGCTGGCGCACCCAGCGCGACCGTCCGTCGTCCTCGAGGCGGGTGACGAAGAGCTCCCCTCCGCCCCCGCTGACATGACCGGCCTCGAGCGTGCCCTGCGTCACCCCCGCGGCGAAGAGACCGCCGTCGGCGGCCGTCGCCAGGGCGTGGACGCCCTCGAAGTCGATGGTCCCGAACTGACGCACCCAGCTCACGCTGCCGTCGGTGCGGAGGCGAGCGACGAAGGCATCGCCCTGTCCGTGAGCCGCCTCACCGGGGAACGCTCCGCTCACGGAGCCACCGACCGTCACGGAGTCCCTCGTCGCGACCGCCGAGGAAGCGGACGCCTCGCCCACCCCGCCCAACGGCGTCGACCACGCCCAGTGGAGCGAGCCGCCGTCGACGTCGAAGCGCGAGACCGTGAGCCGGCGGAGATTCGACGGGTCTCCGGGGCAGCCCTCGGTGAGCTGGGCGGCGACGTAGATGGAGTGGCCCGCGGTCGCGAAGGCCGCGGGCGTCGAGGCCAGATGCCGCAGCTCGGCGCCGAAGGCCATCGCCGGACCGGGCCCATCCGCCGTCGCGGGAAGCGGCCGGAGCTCGATGGAAGTCGTGTCGCCGGGACGAAGAGGGCAGGCCTCCTCGCTGGCCCGGCACACGTTCGCGGCCTCGCAACACCGGTAGCCCTCGGCGCAGGGGCACGGCGCGTCGGCCGTCGGCACCGGCTTGAAGCACCCGGCGAACGAAAGTCCCATCACCACCATCGCCACGACGAAGGAGCGCACGTTCATTCCCAAAGAGTGCGCGCCGCCGAGCCGAGGTTCGCTCATCGCGCCTCCTCGCCAAGCCCCAGCGCCAGCCACGTCGCCCCCGCGATCGCCGCCACCACCGCCGAGCCGATGACCACGCCGTTCGCCGCGCCGATGGCCTGGTTCCGGGCGACTCGATCAACCTGTGACGTCTGAGGTCCGACCTGCTGGCGCTCCAGCGCCACGGCCGTCGCACCGAGCCCCGCCAGCACCGCCGCGCCGAAGACCCACGGCGCCGCTGAACGCACGCGCGACCGCCCCCCCGCTGGCGGACCCGCGTGACGCTCGACGAGCGCGTATTGCACGCCGAAGGCCTGCACGGCGGCGACGTCGAAGGGCTCCGCGAAGAGCCGCTCGAAGGCGAGCTGCACCGCGCCCTTCCGCGTCACGCTGGCCGGCGCCGCGGTGAGCGCCGAGTAGCGAGCCGCGCCGGGCGCCTCCAGCTTCCGCTCCTCCGACTCGTCGGCCCGGCGCACGAAGAGCGGACGCTCCGGCGGGACGCGGAGCGTGAGCGCCTGCCGGGACGCCGGGTGCGCGTCGAGCAGCCGCTCTCCCGACGCCGTCTCGACGTAGACGTGGCCGGGCTCTCCGTCCAACGCCAGCCCCACCTCTGACTCGGGCCACGCGAGCAGCGCCTGCCGCAGCGAGGCCGCCTCTCCGCCGGGCGCCACCACCAGGAAGTCGGGTCGGAAGCGCGCGTTGGCGATGGCCGCGTTGGCGCGGGCGAGGAAACCGCCCAGCTCGCCGTACGTCACCCGGCCGTCTAAGTCCGCGTCGGCCCCGCCCCGCAGCGCCGAGCGCACCTCGTAGCTGAAGACGCCCGCCTGGTACCGCTCCCACTCGTGCGACACGCCGTCGGAGGACGTGGAGAGCACGAACCCCGTCCGCGGCGGCAGCGCCCCGTCGTCGCCGAGCGGCCCTCGCAGCGGCGAGCGCGCGCCGCCCGGCCCCTTCCCCAGCACCGCGAAGTACGAGCTGCAGGCGTCGATGACCACGTGGTTTCGCGACGCCCTGGAGGCGGCGAGCAGCTCCCGCAAGCGGGTTCGCGTCAGCGCCCCGTCTTCGAAGGCCAGGCTCCCCTCTCCGTGGTTCACGTCCCCGTGCCCGCTGAAGAAGAGGAAGAGCTCCGCCTCGCGCCCGGACGAGCGGGCCAGCTCGAGGGCGCCCTGCACGCGCCGCCACGCGCCGTCGAGCGCGGCGAGGCTCGGCGGGCCGTCCGGAACGAGCCCCGGGTGCAGCGCCTGGGTGTCGTCGTCGAAGCGGGTGAGGAGCACGCTCTCGGCGCCGGCCTCGCGGAAGAGCGCGTGCATCGCCAGGGCGTCGTCGTCGGCGTAGTGGAGCTTCCCCACCGAGGCGTTCGCGGGGCGGTCGTTGCCCACCACGATGGCGAACACCGCGGTGCGGTCCGCGGCCGGGCCGGCCGCCAGCGCGAGGACCACGGCGGTTGAGGCGAGCGTCACGGGACGACCTCCACCACCACGCGCTGCTGCACGGTCCCCGGCAGGGGCACATGCTCGACGTCCTGCGCCCGTACGGCTCCGAGCTCGCGAATCATCTCCTCCACCTCGCTCACCCGAATCGGGCGCGTCGCGAAGACGGCCCGAACCACGAAGCGCCCCGGCTCGAGCGGGTGGACGATCTTCTCCCCGAGGCTCACCACCTCGGGGCCCGCCCGAATCGCCACCGCCTCCGGGTCTTCTTCTGCCTGCTCCCACGCCGGGTAGTACCAGAAGACGGCGCCCGAGGGCCCGACGCCGAAGACGAGCAGGTGGCTGAAGGGCGACGCGCTCGCGTTGAGGTACGAGAAGGCGAGCCCGTCGCCCGCGCGCAGGACGCTCGACAGCGGGGCCGAGCGGCCGTCCGCCGCCACCGTGTAGGCCCAGACGCCCGTCCACCGCTCGACCGCGTCCGCCGGGCCGCCCTTGACCCGCGCGTCGTCCGTGGAGGGGCGGCCGCTCCACACCACGAAGGCCAACGCCATCGCCGCCAGCGCCACCGCCGCCGCGGCGACGGCGCGACCCTGGCGGCTCGGCCCCGGCGCCGGCGCGGGCTCCAGCCCCGCCCGCACCGCCTCGACCAGGTCCACGCCCTCGAGCTCGGGGACGGACGCTCGGAGCGAGGCGTGCAGCGCCCGCTCCGCCTCGAGCTCGGCCCGAAGGCCGGCGTCGTCGCGCCCCGCCGCGTCGAGCTCCGCCGCGCGGGTCGCCACCACCTCGCCCTCCAGCAAGCGCGCCAGCTCGTCCCTCGTCGGCCTCGAGCCCTTCATGGCGTCTCCTCCAACAGCGCTCGCAGCTGCGCGAGGCCGGCGAACAGCCGGCTCTTCACCGTGCCCACGGGCAGGTCCAGGGCGGTGGCGATCTCCGAGAGCGACAGGTCGCCCGCGAAGCGCAGCACCACCACCGCGCGGAGCTTCTCGCTCACCCGGGCCAGGGCGCGCTGCACGTCGCGCTGCCGCTCGGTGGCGAGCAACCGCTCGTCGGGCAGGGGCGCCACCGGGCGCGGCTCCTGGGCGAACCCGTCGAGGTGGCGCCGCTCGGTGCCCCGGGCCCGCGCCGCCATGCGGCACTGGTTGAGCAGGACCCGGGTCCAGAACGCGGTGAAGGCGCCGTTCGCCCGGTAGCGCGGCAGGGCCCGGTACAGCTCGACGAAGGCCGCCTGCGCGGCGTCGCGGGCCACGGCCGGGCTCCCGAGGAACTTCGCCGCCACGTCGAGCGCCCGGGCCTGGTGCCGGCGCACCAGAGCGTCGAAGGCCTCCGCCCTCCCTCCCCGCGCGAGCAGCATGAGCTCGTCGTCAGCGCGAGCCGCGAGCTCCACCTCACCGTCCACGGAGGGCACCACGGACAGCGGCTGGCGCTTGGGCTCGGCCATCAGGGCGGCTCACCTCCAAGCACAGTGCGCGGGGGAGCGAAAAGGTTCACTCGCTCGGCACCGCCCGGGCCGGCGCCCCTCAAGTAACTCCCTCCACGCTCTGGTTGACTCCGCCGCTTGGGTTGAGGAATACCGGCCCATGCGCACTCGGAAAACCAAGTTCATCTTCGTGACCGGAGGCGTCGTCAGCTCCCTCGGTAAGGGCATGGCGTCGGCCTCGATGGGCGCGCTGCTCGAGAACCGCGGCCTCGACATCACCTGCGTCAAGCTCGACCCCTACATCAACGTCGACCCGGGCACGATGAGCCCCTTCCAGCACGGCGAGGTCTACGTCACCGACGACGGCGCCGAGACCGACCTGGACCTCGGCCACTACGAGCGCTTCACCAGCGCCCGCATGACCAAGCTGAACAACTTCACCACCGGCCGGGTCTACTTCTCGGTCATCACCAAGGAGCGCCGCGGCGAGTACCTGGGCAAGACCGTCCAGGTGATTCCGCACATCACCGACGAGATCAAGTCGATGATCCACCAGGCCGCCGAGGGCCACGAGGTGGTGCTGGTCGAGGTCGGCGGCACCGTGGGCGACATCGAGTCGTTGCCCTTCCTCGAGGCCATCCGCCAGATGCGCTACGACGTCGGCGCCGGCAACACCTGCTACGTCCACCTCACCCTGCTCCCGTACATCGCGGCCGCCGGCGAGGTGAAGACCAAGCCCACCCAGCACTCGGTGATGAAGCTGCGGGAGATCGGCATCCTCCCCGACATCCTCCTGTGCCGCACCGACCGCGCCATCGCCCAGGAGCTCAAGGACAAGATCGCGATGTTCTGCAACGTCGACCAGGGCAACGTCTTCGCCAGCCCCGACGTGAAGAGCATCTACCAGCTCCCCCTCGAGCTGCACCGGCAGGGCCTCGACGAGCGCCTCGCGGAGATCTTGAACATCTGGTCCCGCGGCCCGCGACTCGAGAAGTGGGAGTCCATCGTGGAGAAGGTCATCTCCCCCGCCAAGGGGGAGGTGCGCATCGGCATCGTCGGCAAGTACGTCGACCTGAAGGAGTCGTACAAGTCGCTCAACGAGGCCCTCATTCACGGCGGCATCGCCAACGACTGCAAGGTGACGCTGGTCTACGTCGACTCCCAGGAGGTCGAGACCCACGGCCCCGACGCGCTCTTGAGCCAATGCCACGCGGTGCTGGTGCCCGGCGGCTTCGGGGTGCGCGGCACCGAGGGCAAGATTCAAGCGGTGCGCTGGGCCCGCGAGAAGAAGGTGCCCTTCTTCGGCATCTGCCTGGGCCTCCAGATGGCGGTCATCGAGTACGCGCGCAACGTGCTCGGCCTCTCGGGCGCCAACTCGCTGGAGTTCGACGAGAAGACGCCGCACCCGGTGGTCTCCCTGATGGAGTCGCAGGCCCACGTGAAGGACAAGGGCGGCACCATGCGGCTGGGCGGCTACGGCTGCGCCCTCACCCCCAACAGCCTCGCCCACAAGCTCTACGGCGCGGAGCAGATCCGCGAGCGGCACCGCCACCGCTACGAGGTGAACAACGCCTACCGCGCCCGCCTGCAGGAGAAGGGGCTGGTCGTGTCCGGCACGAACCCCGAGCTCGACCTGGTCGAGGTCATCGAGCTCTCCGACCACCCGCACTTCATCGCCTGCCAGTTCCACCCCGAGTTCCAGTCCAAGCCCACCTCGCCGCACCCGCTCTTCTCGGGCTTCGTGCGCGCCGCCCGGGACGCTCGCGACGCCGGCGGCGGGAAGGCCTGATGGGCACCTCCATCACGCTCGCCGGCCACGCGGTCGGCGAAGGCCACCCGCTCTTCGTCATCGCCGGCCCCGACGTGATCGAGTCGGAGGACTTCGCCCTCCGCCACGCCGCGCGGCTCAAGGAGATCTGCGCCAGGCACGGCGTGCCCTTCGCCTTCAAGTGCAGCTACGACAAGGCGAACCGCACCAGCCTCAAGAGCTACCGCGGCCCGGGCCTCACCGAAGGGCTGCGCGTGCTCGCGCGCATCAAGAAGGAGCTCGGCGTCGCCATCCTCACCGACGTGCACGACGTCTCCCAGGTCGCCCCCGCCGCCGAGGTCGCCGACGTCCTCCAGGTGCCCGCCTTCCTCTGCCGCCAGACCGACCTGGTGGTGGCGGTGGCCAAGTCCGGCCGGGGGGTGAACCTGAAGAAGGGCCAGTTCGTCGCCCCCAGAGACATCGTGCACTCGGCGAGGAAGGCCTTCGACGCCGGGAACCCGAACGTCCTGGTGTGCGAGCGCGGCGCCTCCTTCGGCTACAACAACCTGGTCGTCGACATGCGCAGCTTCGCCCTCATGCGCGAGGCCGGCCTCGTCACCTGCATGGACGCGACCCACGCGGTGCAGCTCCCCTCCGCCGGCCAGGGAGAGACCGCCGGAGAGCGGAAGTTCGTGGGGCTGTTGGCCCGCGCCGCCGCCGCCGCCGGCATGGACGCCCTCTTCACCGAGGTGCACGAGAACCCCGACCAGGCGCTCTGCGACGGCCCCTGCTCGCTCACCTTCGAGCTCTTCGAGAAGACGCTCGCCGAGGTGCTCGCCATCCGCCGCGCGCTCGGCCACCAGAAGGCCTGACCCTTGGCCGCCACGCGAACCCGCTCCACGACCAAGGACTCGCTCCGGGCGCTGGCGAAGTCGATTCGCCTGGTGGTCTTCGACGTCGACGGCGTGCTCACCGACGGCGGGCTCTTCTACGGCCCCGACGGCGAGGTGCTGAAGCGCTTCGACGTGAAGGACGGCCACGCCATGGTGCTCGCGCACTTCGTCGGCCTGCCGGTGTGCATCCTCACCGCGCGGACTTCGAAGATCGTCGAGACCCGCGGCAAGGAGCTCAGGCTCGCCCGGGTGTGGCAAGGCCGCCGCGAGAAGGGCAGCGCCCTGGTGGAGCTGTGCCAGGAGCTGGGCGTGCCGCTCGCCGAGTGCGCCTACATGGGCGACGACGTGAACGACCTGCCGCCGCTCGAGCGCTGCGGCTTCCCCGCCTGCCCGGCCGACGCCGCGAGCGAGGTGAAGGCCGCGGCCCGCTTCGTCTCCAGCCGCCCGGGGGGCCACGGCGCCGCCCGCGAGCTGCTCGAGCTCCTCCTCGACGCGCAGGGCAAATGGGCCGAGGCGCTGGAGCTCCTCCGGCACCCGCCGGCGACGCACTCCTGAGCGTCAGTGCGGCGTGGGGGCTCCGACGCGCTCCTCGAGCGCGCGGACACGACGCTCGAGCGCCTGAATCGCGTTCTCGTCCCGGTCGGCGCCCAGAATCTTCCCGAGCCGCTCGACCTCGCGCTGCAGCTTGAGGATGTCCTCCGAGTTCTTGCGAATGTCTTCGGAGTTCTTGCGAATGTCCGCCGAGTTCTGCTTCACCGCGAGCTCCAAGGCCGAAAGCCTGAGCTCGATGGACTCGAAGCGACGTTCGAAGCGCTCCGTGAGGCGGCGCTCCGCGGCGAAGACGGCCTCGATGGTCGCTCGGTTCTGCTGCTCGATGTTCTCGAGCACCGCGGTCATGTGGCTGACGGAGACGACCGCCTCCTTCACCTTCCGAGACTTCGACTTCCGCGCGGCCATGCCACTGTGTACGTGAAGGGCCACTCGCCGATCAAGCAGGCGTGGTCCGGCCTCCGGCGACGCGCGCCCAGCGAAAACGAGCCGCCCCCCGCAAGAGATGTAGACTCCCGGGCCATGGCGTTGCCCCGCAACATCCTCAAGTACCGCGACGCGTTCCTCAAAGCCGGCATCGTCGACGACCTGCAGATGCGCTCGGCCTCCGCGCGCCTCGAGCAGTGGGGCGGCCGCCTCGCCCACGTCCTGGTGGAGATGGGCTTCGCCAAGCAGGACGTGGTGATGAAGGCGGTCAGCGACCTCTTCCACATGCCGGTGAACCACATCGAGCACGTGCCGAAGGACGCGCTGGCGCTCGCCAAGATCGACGTGGGCACCTGCGAGGAGAAGGGCGTCTTTCCCCTCTCGCTCAAGAGCCGCGTGCTCACCCTGGCCGTCGCCGACCCGACCGAGATCGTCTTCATCGACGAGCTCCAGCAGAAGGGCGTGCGGGTGCAGACGGTGCTCGTGTCCGAGGCCGAGATTCGCCAGGCCATCAACCGGCACTACCGCGGCATCGTCGAGCACAAGCCGGTCGACGACGGCGTGGACCTCTCCGAGCCGGCGCCCGCCGCGCCGGACATGAGCGCGGGCTTCATCCCCGTCTCCCAGCGCAACGAGACGGAGTTCGACCTCGAGGGCGGGGGCAGCTTCCTGCCGCCCAAGGCCGTCAAGCACGCCCCGCCGCAGCCGGTGGCGCCGCCGCCCGACGCTTTCCGCAAGTCCCCTTCGGCCAACACGCTCCTCGACGAGATGTTCGAGGAGCAGGCCAGGCCCCAGGGCTTCACCGCCGAGGAGCTCCAGCGCCTCGAGGCCGCGCGGGTGAACCAGGAGAAGACCTCCACCATCTTGAGGGCGCTCACCGAGCTGCTCAGAGAGAAGGGCTACCTGCCCCGGGCCTGAGCGCCCGCCCTCGCCCTCGATGTCCCTCGTCCCGCTCCCCGCCAAGGTCCCCTTCTGGCTCAGGCCGATGCTGTGGCTCACCAAAAAGGTCACGGGCAAGGACCCGCTCCCCGCGCGGCTGCTCGCCTGGTTCCCCAAGGCCGCCGTGGGCGCCGGCCTCTTCGAGCTCTCCGCGGCGCACGCGCCGGGCGACCTGGACGGCCGCTGCCTCGCCGTGGCCCGCCTCGTCGCCAGCAGCGTCTCGGGCTGCCCCTTCTGCCTCGACATGAACGCCGGCGGCTGGAAGGACGCGGGCCTTCTGCCCGACGAGCTGCCCATTCTCTTCGAGGCCGACGAGGCGCGCTTCGTGGTCCTGGGCGAGCGCGAGGCTCTGGCGGCGCGCTACGCCCGGGCGCTGTCGCTCACGCCGGTGGTGCTCTCCGACGAGCTGGTGGCGGCGCTCAACGCCCGCTTCTCGCCCAGGGAGGTGGTGGTGCTCGCCGCCACCGTGGCCCAGGTGAACTTCTGGACGCGCTTCAACCAGGGCCTGGGCGTGCCGGCGGCGGGCTTCTTCGACGAGGCGGTGTGCCAGCTCCCGGAGCGCTTCAGGACTGCGTCGCCGACGAAGGCTGCGCCTCGCTCCACAGGATGAGGTCGCCGCGGCCCAGGTACTCCTTGCTGCCCGAGTAGAACGCGTCGAACACCGCGTCGAAGTCGGGGTAGCGCGCGTCCTTCCGGTCCTGGGTCATCTTGTCGAAGATGGTGTCCATCGCCTTGGGCACCTCGGCGTTCACCTCGGAGGGCAGGGGCGAGCGGCGGCCGGGGAGCTGCCCGGTGAACATCTCGTAGAGCAAGATGCCGAGGGCGTACACGTCGGAGGCCGGCCCCGCTTCCTTCGAGCGGGCGATCAGCTCAGGGCTCATGTAGCCCATGCCGCCGGTGCCGACGAAGACCTGCGGCATGCCCTTCGACTGGTCCACCTCGATGACGCGGGAGAGGCCGAAGTCGGAGAGCTTCGCGTTGCCGAAGCCGTCGAAGAGCACGTTCTCGGGCTTCACGTTGTGGTGGGTGAGCCCCTGCTGGTGCGAGGCGCGCAGGGCGTAGGCGAGCTGCAGGAAGTACCGCATCGCCTGCGCCACGGGGATGCCCTTGCCCATCGCCGCGTCGAGCTTCTCGCGCAACGAGCCGTGCAACAGCTCCACCACGTAGTACGGCCGCGCCACGTCGGTGTTCTGATCGAGCACCTGCACCACGCCCGGGTGCCGCACCTGGGCCTGCGCGCACAGCTCCTTCTTCAGCCGCTTGATCACCTCGCCCCGCTGGAGGAACGAGAAGTAGCCGAAGATGTCCTTGAGCTCCTTCACGCACACGTCGAGGCCGAGCGCGTTGTGCCGGCCCTTGAAGACCGTGCCCAGAGGCCCCTGCCCGAGCTGATCGAACTTCTGGTAGCGCAGGTCGAGGTCCTGCCCCTTGGCCGGGGTGGTGAGCGGCATCGGCTGCGGCGGCCCGGAGACCGCGGCGGTGAGCGGCAGCGGCGCGGCCGGCGGCGGCGCGTACTGCGGCGGCTGCGGTGGCTGGGGCGGCTGCGGGTGCGACGACGACTGCGTCACGGAGTCGTCGAGCTGCGGCGACTTGCGACCACCACGAACGGTAGGGGGCATCGGAGGGGCCTCGAGGACGATGTCGGTAGCGGGAGGGGGCGGGGGCGGCATGGCGGTCTCGAGGCTCTGCACCTCGGCCTCGTCGCTGAGCGGCTGCTGCTCCTCTTCGCCCACGCTGGAGATCTGATCGGCGAAGAAGTCTCCCACCTCGCCGTTGAAGCGCTCGACCCCGTCGCCGTCCATCACCCGGTCGCCCTGCTCGGTGAGCCGCAGCTGGGCCTCCCGGTCCATGGCGATGTAGTGGAACTTGCGCAGGAAGAAGAAGTAGCTGTCGAACTCCAACGAGACGGCGTTCTCCAGCGCGGCCTTCACGTCGGCCAGCTTGTTGGAGCGCCCGACCCGCTGGTTGTCCTTCAGGCTCTTGAGCACGTACAGCGCGTCGCCACTGACCTTGTCGCGCGTCATCGCCACGGGGGGTCCCGCCGTCCTTTCACTTGATGTGCAGCAGGTACTTCACCGTATCCATCACCTCGGCGAAGCGGACCGGCTTCTTCAGGAACACGTCGACGCCGAGGGACATCGCCTTCTCGCGCGCCTCCTGGCCACCGGCGGAGATGGCCACCACGGGGATCTTGGCCAGCGCCGGCTCGGCGCGCATGCGCTCGATGAGCTGGAAGCCGTCCATCACCGGCATGTAGAGGTCGGTCATCACCAGGTTGAAGGCCGACTCGCGCAGCATCGCCAGCGCGGCGTGGCCATCGACGGCGAAGTGCACCTCGAGCGGCACGTTGCCCTTGAGATCGTTCGCCGCGAGCTTCTTCAGCACGTAGCTGTACATCTCGATGATGTGCGGGTTGTCCTCGACGATGAGCACGCGCATGCCCTCGGCGCGCTTTTCCGTCGATGACTGCGGCTGATCCATGCCGTTTGCCTCACTCCACCTGGCGGGCCGCGCCGCCGCTCCGCCTGAAGGTCCTGTCTATTCCAACTCTGCTCGTGAGCAAAGCTTTGAGGGGCCGGAAGAGGGAACCGCGCGGCGTCGATGTGGGCCTTGACGCCTCCGAGTGACGCGGCGTGGGACGAGGGGTACAACCGAGGCCCCCGAGGTCTCGCATGCGTCTGGTCGCAGCTCTGTTGGTCGGCGCGCTGCTCGCGGGGTGTGGCGCCCCGCAGGCCGGCGACGGTTGCTCCTCATCCACGCCGCGCTGCGAATCCGACCGCGCGCAGCTGGAGTGCCTCGCCGGCACCTGGGTCCTGGAGCCCTGCGAGGGCCCCACCGGCTGCAGGACGAACGGCGAGGCCACCACTTGCGACACCGCGGTGGTGACGGTGGGCTCTCGCTGCCCCTCCGCCCAGGAGGGCAAGAAGGTCTGCGCCGGCACGCCCTCGGCCTTGGTGCAGTGCACGGTGGGCACCTGGACCCGGGCGCCCGACTGCGCGGGCAGCTGCGAGGTGACCGCGGCGGGCCCCACCTGCAAGCCCCAGGGCTGCGGCCCCGCCACCTGCGCCGGGTGCTGCTCGCAGGGCGTGTGCGTCGACGCGCCCGGCAACCAGCAGCCGGACTCCTGCGGCATCGGCGGCCAGGACTGCCAGGCCTGCGGCATGAACCAGACCTGCGGCGCGAGCTTCACCTGCGAGGCGGCCACCGGCGGCTGCGGGCCGTCGAACTGCTCCACCTGCTGCTCCTTCGGCCAGTGCGTGCCGCGCACCATCAACACCTGCGGCGCCAACGGCCAGGCCTGCACCAACTGCGCGACGCTGGGGTTGGTGTGCGACGTGGCCACCGCCACCTGCGTGCCCTCGGGCAGCGGCGGCGGGGCGGGCGGAGGCGCGGGCGGCGGCGGCAC
>JBBIOE010000079.1:0-30693 GCA_037443525.1 Archangiaceae bacterium
CGCCCGGCGCGGGCTCCACGCGCGCGGCCCCGCTCCGCGCCGCGCTCGCGGCCTTCGCCTCGACCTGCGGCGAGGCGGCCGGCTCGGACGCCTTCGACCGGAGGCCGAGGACGACCGCGAGCCCGACCGCCAGCAGCGCCACTGCTCCGCCCACCATGAGCGCGACGCGGCGTCCGCTCCCGGGCGACACCGGCGTCGCCGGATCGGTGGTCTCGAGCTGCGCCTCCCGCGCCGGCGTCGGGCCCGCGAGCGGCTTCACTCGCGCCGACACCACCCGGGTGACGCCGGCGCCGAGCGGCAGCTGCCGCGCAGCCGTGGCGCGCGTGGACGCCGACTGGAGCCGCCTGCCGATGCGCGCGAGCTCGAGCCGCACGGCCTCCGCCGACTTGGGCCTCTGCGTCCGGTCCTTCTCCAACAGCCGCAGCACCACGTCCTCCAGCTCCTGGGGGACGGTCGCGGCGAGGACCGACGGCCGCGGCGCCGGCTTGGAGAGCGCGTTGGTGAGCACGTCCACCGGCGTGTCGCCGCCGAAGGGCAGCTCGCCGGTGAGCATCTCGAAGAGGATGACGCCGATGGCCCACAGGTCGGTCTCCGGGCCCACCGCGTCGCCGCGCGCCTGCTCCGGCGCCATGTACTCGGCCGTGCCGGACACCACGAGGAGGCTCGTCTGCTTGGCGCGGCCGCCGGGCTTGTCGGCGCGCTTGGCGAGGCCGAAGTCGAGCACCTTCAGGTACTGTGAGCCCCCGGGTTGACGCACCAGGAAGAGATTGTTGGGCTTCAGGTCCCGGTGAATCACGCCGCGGGTGTGCGCCGCGCCGAGCGCCGAGAGGATCTCGTCCATGAAGCCGAGCGCCGTCGACGGCGGCAGCGGCCCCTCGCGGAGGAGCAGCACGTCGAGCGGCTCGCCCTCCAGCTCCTCCATCACGATGTAGTGTCGTCCGTCGGGCAACTGCCCGAAGCCGAAGATGTCGATGATGCCCCGATGACGGACGGCGTTGACCGCCTTCGCCTCCTCCACCAGCCGCTGCACCTGGTTCGCGTCCGCCGCGAGGTCCGGCCTCAGCACCTTGATGGCCACCCGTTTGCCGATCACCGGCTGCGAGCCGCGGTACACGATGCCCATGCCGCCCATGCCCAGCCGCGCCTCGACGCGGTACTCGCCGAGCTGCTGGCCGAGCAAGGGGTCCACGCTGGCGTAGGCCGGCGCGGGCTCCACCGGCGTGCCGTCGAAGGGACACTCGTTGGCGCCGTCGGGGAACGGAGCGCCGCAGCTGGTGCAGACCTCAGAGCCCATCGGACCTGCGACGGTAGCCGAGAATCGCCAGCGGCGCGTCAATTCCGCTCCGCGCAGCGCCCTAGAAGTGCGCGGCCACGCCCACCTGGCCCAGGAGGGCCACCACCACGTCTCCGCCGCCGGGGTATGCCTCGGCCGCGCCGGCCCCCGTCACCGCGAAGAGCGGCGAGAGGGCGAGCTCGGCGCTCAATCCGAGCCCGCCTCCGTACAGGCCCGCCGTGGGGAAGGCCGCGCCCCGGGCGCCCACGCCCAGGCGGAACCGCGAGTCGATCAGGGCGTACATGATCGACACCCGCGCGCCGGGCATCGGGCTGATGATCACCCCCGCCGAGAGATCCAACCGGTTGGCGCGGTACGTGAGGTCGAGCTCGCCTCCGAGGCTGCCTCGATTCCCCGCGCTCGAACGGGGCTGGTAGCCGGCCGCCGCCGTGAGCGCCAACCCGAACGACGTCTCGAAGGAAGGCGCCGCGACCACGGACGACGGCGGGGCCGCCCGCGGGCGCGCCGCCCAGGCCTGCGACTCCGCCGAGGGCAGCACCGAGCCGTAGGCATCAAGCACCTGCTGGGAGACCTTCCACGTGGCCTCGAAGAGCGCGTTCGGATCGTGCGCCTGGATCGAGGCCCGCCCGACCACCCGGTTGCGCCTCGCGTCGAACAGCCGCCCCGAGACGAGGTAGTTCTGGCCGACCTTGCCCACGCTGGCTTGCACCAGGAACTCGGCGCCCAGCGCGGAGGTGAGCTCGGCCATGCAGGCCCCGTCGTCGGTGCAGCCGGACAGCGCCTTCTGCCGCTCGTTCCCCAAGAGCGTCGCCAGCTCCTTCGAGGAGATCACCTTGAAGGCCTGCGACTGGTCGAAGGAGGACACGACGATCTCCGTGAAGGCCGCTGTGTCGAGCTTCTCTCCCGGGATCGTGACGTCCACGTCCAGCACCGCCACGGCCGGCTTCTCCTTCCTGACCGGCGCGACCGGTGGCGGTGGGCTCGCGACCACCGGCGGAGGGCCGACCGCCGACTCCTTCTGCGCCTCCGCGGGCTGCGGGGAGGATGGATGCGACGCCGGGCCCGGCGCGGGAGACGGGGCCGAGGGCGCGCCGGTCCCGCCCTTCTTCTTGGGGGTGACGGTCATCGTGCCGCCCTGCAGCTGTCCCTTCTGCGCCTTCTGCCCCTTCTTCCCCTTCACGGTGACGGTCATGGAGCCGCCGCCCTCCGCCCGTGCCGGGACGCCGGCCAGGAGGACCGCGCCCACCGCCAGCGCCACCTGCGGCCGGCGCCGCCGCGCGACGAGCAGCAACAGGCCCACCAGCGCCAGCACCGAAGAGCCGCCCGAGCTGCTCTCGCACCCGCACGACCACCCGTTGACGGGCGGCCGGTCGCGCAGCGGTGTGCCCGCGTCCGCCGCCTCGGGCGCGTCGACGGTGATGGTCGCGATGACGTGCGCCCCGGCGACGTCGCTCACCTGCACGTAGTCCACCACGCCCACGTCCGAGCCCGAGACGTAGGCGCCGGTGATCTCGTTCAGCGTGGCGTGGCTGTTGTTCGCCTTGAACGAGTAGGAGTACGGGGGCACGCCGCCGGTGGCGGAGAAGAGCACCTTCACCCCCGGGCCCACGCGCTTGTCCGCGGGAATGATGACCAGCGGCGCGGTGGTGCTGGTGATGGTCCACGTCTGCGATCCCGCCCGCAGAGCCGACGTCGCCGCGTTGAGCACCGCCACGCCGCCGTTGCTCGCCTTGAAGTAGAAGTTGAACGACGTCGCCCCCGCGTTGAGGGACAGCGGCGCCGCCGCGGTGATCTCGGTGAGGCACGCCGCGTCGGTGAAGAACGACACGCCCGAGTTGCTCGACGCGTTGAGGGACACCGTCTGCGCGGCCACCACTGGTGAAGCGTTCTCGCCGTCGTCCCGGGCCTCCACGACGATCTTGGGCGAGCACGTGCCCGACGCGAGCTCGGCCG
The DNA here is from genome assembly GCA_037443525.1 of Archangiaceae bacterium. Taxonomy (GTDB): domain Bacteria; phylum Myxococcota; class Myxococcia; order Myxococcales; family Myxococcaceae; genus JBBIOE01. The sequence goes on from JBBIOE010000079.1 coordinate 3,248, forward strand.
CGGCCGAGGGCGGGAGGAAGATCAGGTGCGTCGGCGAACCGGAGGCGACGTCGAAGTTGTTGCTGGTGCTCGCGGGCAGGGGCGGCGAGGAGTTGGCGAGCAGCGCGTACCGGCCGTTTCGATCCACCGAGAGATCGGCGAACGTCGCCACCCCGCCATCGGCGACCTGCGACGCCGTGCCGCTCAAGACGCCTCCCGGCGTGTTGGGCGGGGCGAGGCTGAGCTGCACCCGCTGCGGCGCGGTGAGCACCAGGTTGTCGAACGCGTCCCGCACCGACACCGCGATGGGCCGCGCGATGGGCTGGCCGGCCGTGGCCGGGCTCGGCTGCACCGTGAAGATCAGGTGGTCCGGCGCGGCGAAGGTCACGTCGAAGGGCGGGCTGACGGCGGGGGAGAGGGTGCCGAGCGTGGCCCGGAGCACGTAGCCCTGCCCCGCCTGGGTCACCTTGACGCCCGAGAGCTGCGCCAGCCCCAGGGTCACCTGGGCGGTGGTGGCGCCCGACGCCGTGGCGCCTCCGGCGTTGGCTTCGAGCGCGACCGCCACGCTGCCACTCGCGCCGGGGACGACGTTCTCGAAGGCGTCGTGCACCTCGACTCGAATCGCGGGCGCGATGGCGACCCCGGCCACCGCGTTCGAGGGCGGCGTCGCGTAGACCAGCTTTGCCGGCGCCGCCGCGTCGACCGGGAACGGGTTGCTGCTCGCGCCGGTGAGGCCGGTGGCAGAGGCGGCCAGCACGTAGCCGTTTCCGGCGAGGGTCACGTTCACCGCGCCGAAGGTGGCCAGGCCGGCCACGGCCGCCACGGAGGTCGTACCCGCGAGCGCCGCGTTGCCCGGGTTGGTCGCCAGCGCCACCGTCACCGCCCGGGTCTCGGTGAGCACCCGGTTCCCGTAAACGTCCTCGATGGCCACCGCCGGGGGCCCGGCCACCGCGGTACCGGCCACCGAACCGAGGGGCTGCGCGGCGAAGCGCAGGTGATCGGCCCCGGCGGCCTGAATGGTGGGCGACTCCGTCGTCGAGCCGAGGCCTCCAGTGACCGAGTCCGACACCGTGACGGTGGTGGCCTGGGTCGAGGTGTGCACGTACTCGAGCGTGACGCTGCCCGCTCCGGCCGCGATGGGCAGGGTGGTGACGGCCGTGCCGGGGCAGCTCGTGCCCGCGTAGAACGTGCCGCCGGTGCTCGACTGGAGGGCGAGCGTGAGGCCGCCGACCGAGACGGTGGGGTTGCCGAACTGATCGACCACCTCCACGGTGCGCAGGCTCGAGCACGCCCCCGCGGTCACCGTCGGCGCGGGCGTGGTGAGCCGGAGCTTCGCCGCTTGAGCCGGGATGATGGTCTCCCCGGCCTGCGAGGCCGAGGTCAGGGTGCTCGACGTGGCCGAGAAGGTGAACGTCTGCGTCTGCGTGCCAACGAAGTAGAGGCTCACCGACGGCGTGGCGGAGCCGAGCGTCACCGAAGTCACCGCGGCGGTGCTGCAGTTGGCGTCGGTGAAGAAGGACACGCCGCTTGCCCCGCTCAGGCTCACGCTCACCGTGGTGCCGGTGGGGATGCCGGTGGGGTTGCCGAGGTTGTCCTCCGCCCGGAGCGTGATGGGCGACGCGCCGCCGGAGCAGACGCCGGCGGTGGCGGTCCGCGCCGGAGTTGGAATGCCGAGCTTCTGCGCGTTCCCCGAGAGGACGGTGGCGGTGAAGGCGGCGGTGCCCGGTGGCGCGCTCGAGGTGGCGGTGACGGTGATCGAGGGGTTGGGGGTCGCCGACTTGAAGTAGACCGGTGTGCTCGCCTGTCCAGTCGCGATGACGAAGCTGCCGGCCCCAACGGTGCAACTCGCGTCCGAGTAGTAGGTGAGGCCGGTGCCGCTGACGGTCACGGTCACGTCGGCCACGGCCGCGGTGGGGTTGCCGAAGGCGTCGAGCAGGCCGATGGTGGCCGGCGTCCCCGAGCACGCCCCAGCCGTCACGCTGCCCGAGGCCTGGCTGAAGGCGATCGCCACCGGAGGGCCCGCGTTGACGGTGAAGGCCTGGCTCGTCGCTCCCGGGTACGCCAGGACGGCGAACGCCGCGCCGAGCTTGTACCCGGTGTTGGCCTTGTCGATGGACAGGCTGGGGAAGGTCGCCAGGCCCCCGACCGCAACGACGGTGAGGCCGCCGTCGAGCGCGCCGAGGCCGGGCGCGGGGTTGGTGTTGAGCGACATGGTAACCGAGGCGGTGCCGGCGTCCATCGGGTTGCCGTACTGGTCGGTGAGCACCACGGTCACCGGCGGAGCGATGGGCTGGCCCGCGGTGACGGCCGTGGGCTGCTGCACGAACGCCAGGCCTCCCACCATGCCGGGGACGATGTTGAACGGCGTCGAGGTGTCGGGAGTGAGCGTGCCCGACGTCGCCTGCAGGGTGTAGCCCGCGCCGACCACGGTGAGGCGGGGGGACAGCGTCATCACCCCCGAGAGGGTGCTCCCGGAGGTCGGCGTCAGGAGGGTCGCGCCGGTCGGGTTGGCGGCCAGGGCGAGAGCGATGGGCGTGCTCGCGTTCGTGGCGACGTTGCCGAGCGCGTCGTAGGCGGTCACCCCGACGGTGAAGGCCGCGCCGGCCGGTACGTTCGCGGCGGGCTGGGTGGTGAAGGCGAGGCGGGTGGGCGCGGCGGGGCTGACGACGAGCCCGGTCCTCAGGGCCGACGTGCGCCCGGTCGCGGTCACCACCAGGGTGTACGTGGTCGTGGAGGTGGACTTGTCGAGGGAGAGGCCCGCGAAGGTGGCGATGCCCGAGACCGCCAGGACGGTGGTGGTGCCGCTCAGGGTGGCGCCCGCAGGTCCGCTCTGAATCGCGATGGTGACGGAGTCGGTGGCCGAGGTGACGACGTTGCCGCCGGCGTCGACGACCGCCACGGTGAGGGTGGTGAGCGCGGCGCCCGCGGTGCCGCTGAGGGGCGCGCTCTGGATCTGCAGGGCCACCGGAGCCCCGGGGACCACGTCGAACGCGGTGCTGGTGGCCGTCAGAGCGCCGGCGGTGGCCTTGAGCGTGTACCCGGTCTGCACCTTATTGAGCTGCAGGCCGCCGAACGCCGCCACGCCGGCGGTGGGGGTCACGCTGGCGCCGCCGGTCAGCGTCGAGCTGCCGGGGTTGGTGGCCAGCGTGAGGGCCACGCCGGTGGCGAACGACGTCGCCACGTTGCCGAAGGCGTCGTAGCCGGCCACCTGGACCGCGGGGGTCATCGAGGTCACCGCGGCCACGGTGGTGGGCTGCACGGCGAAGGCGAGGTGCGTCGCCGCGCCCGGGAGGACGCTGAAGGGGTTGCTGGTCGCGCCGGTGAGCCCGGTCGACGTGGCCGCGAGGGTGTACCCGGCGCCAGCCTTATCGATTGACAGGGTCGTGAAGGCGGCCGTTCCAACCGAGAGGGCCACCGAGGTGGTGCCGCTCAGCGTGCCGCCGCCGGCGTTGTTCCCGATGGCGACCGAGACCGTGCCGACCGGGTTGGAGACCGGGTTACCGTAGGCGTCGGTCACGCCAACTCCGATGCCGGCCATGGTGGCGCCCGCGGTGACGCTCGCCGGCTGGGTGGTGAACGCCAGCGCCGAGGGGGCGGCCGCGACGATGTTGAAGGCGCTGCTGGTCGCGGCGCTCACGCCCGCGCTGGTGGCGGTGAGCTTGTAGTTGGTGCCGGCCGCGCGCACGTTGAGATCGGTGAAGGTCGCCACGCCGGCCACCGCGTTGACGGGCGTGGTGCCGAAGAGCGGCGCCGCCCCCGCGCTGACCGCGACGGGCGCGGTCGAGCCGGTGACCACGTTGCTGTAGGCGTCCAGCACCGAGACCTTCACCCCGCCCGACGGCCCGAGGATGCCGCCTGCCGGATAGGTCCCCGACGGCGAAGCGCTGAAGGCCAGCGCGCTCGCGGTGCCGGGGGTGACGTCGAACGCCGGGGTCGTCACCGGCGTCAGAGTGCCGCTGGTGAACTTCAGGGTGTACCCGGTCCCCGCCGTGCGGATGTTGACGCCGCTGGGGGCGGCGAACGTGGCGACGCCCGAGACCGTGTTGAGGGAGGTCGTGCCGAGCAGGAGCGCGCCGGTGGGGTTGGCGCCGATCGCGGCGGTGATGCCGTTGACGGCGTAGGTCACGCGGTTTCCATAGGCGTCGTTGACCGCCACCTGCAGGCCGCCCGCGCCTCCCAGGTCGGCGCCCGCGACGGTACTGGCGGAGGGGCCGGCGAGCAGGGCCAGCGTGGTCGCCACGCCCGGAGTGACGTTGAAGGCGGCGGTGGTGGCGGAGGTGAGCCCCGGGGAGCTCGCCACCAGCGTGTAACCTGTGCCGACCTTGTCGATGGAGCCGGCGGCGAGGTTGCTGGACCCGTTCGCCACTGCCGTGGGCACCATGCCGCTCAGCGTCCCCGTCGAGGGGTTGGTGCCGATGGCGAACGAGATCACGTTGCTCGCGGAGGTGCAGGTGTTGCCGTAGGCGTCGTTCACCGTGACTCTCACCTGCATGGTGCCACCGGCCGGGATGGACGACACGACGGCCCCCACCACCAGCGCGCTGGGAGCCCCCGGGGTGATGCCGAAGGCGTTGCTGACGGGGGCGAAGGCTCCCGAGGTGAACTTGAGCGTGAAGGTGGCGTTGACGAGGTTGATGCTCAGGTCGGAGAAGGTGGCCACGCCGGCCACGGCATTGACGGTGAGGGTCCCCGACAGGGTCGCCCCGTTGCCGGCCGAGAACGACACGGTGACCGGGCTGGTGGTACCGGTCGACACGTTGCCGAACGCATCGAAGAAGGTCACCGTCGGAGGCCCATTGAGCGGCGACCCGGCCGCGGTGGTCGTCGGCTGGGTGGTGATGGACATCGAGCTCGCCGCGGCGCTGACGACCGTGAAGGCCGTGCTCGTCCCGACCGCGAGGCCGGGGCAGGTCATGGTGAGCGTGAAGCCGACGCCCGCCTTGGTCAGGGAGTTGGTGAAGGTGAGGGTGCCGGAGCTCACGGTGTAGTTCTGGCCGAGCGACGCGCCGGTGGGGTTCGAGCCCAGCCCCAGAGTGCAGACGTTGGTGTAGGCGCTGACGAAGTTTCCGAACTGGTCCTGAACGTTGACCACCAGGCCGGCGAGGTTGTTGGTCGCCGCGGTGATGCTCGCCGGTGGGTTGGTCACGAAGGCCACCTTCGACGCGACGCCGGGGGTGATGGTCTCGGTCTGGGCGACCGAGCCGAGCCCCGCGCCCGCGACGGTGAGCTGCGGCGAACCTGCCTTGGTGTCCTTGAAGTAGAAGGTGCCCTGCGACGCGCCCGCCGCCACGTTCACCGACGTCACCGCCGTCGTGCAGGTCGCGTCGCTGTAGAAGGTGGTGGTCGCCGCCGAGCTGGACAGGTTCAGGGCGGTGAGGGCCGACACCGGCGACACCACGCCGCCGGCCTCGACGGTGTTGACCGTCACCGCGCCCGAGCAGACTCCGGCCACCACGCTCTGAGGCGTGGTGACGTACTGGAGCGCGCTGGGCGGCGACAGCGTGTAGGCCACGGTGATGTCGGTGAGGTCGCGCTCGCGCCCGTCGTTCTGGTCGACGGTGACGGCGGCCGAGTCGTCGAAGGAGAGCTTGAGCTCGAGGTAGCGCTGGTTGGTGGCTCCCAGCAAGATGGCGCTCCCCAGCGGCACCACGCCCTTGGACTGCCAGGCCCCGAAGACGCCGGTGGCGGGGGCGACGCGGTAGGCCAGCGAGACCAGCCCCTCGAGGCCGGCGGTGCCGTTGAGCGTCACCGAGTCGATGGTCGGCGCCGCGGTGCCCAGGTCGACGAAGCGGGAGTACGCGGCGCGGGTGGTGGCGCCGGCGATGGCCGCCTGCTCCACCGCCGCGGTGGTGGTGTTGGCGGCCGTCTCGCCTCCCACGGCGAAGAGGAACCCGCGACTGGCGGCCAGCGCGTGCTTCATGCGGCCTGCGGCGAGGTTGGGCGCGTTCACCCAGCTGCCTACCGTGCCTCCGGAGACGAGGCTGCCGTAGTACGTGTCCTGGAAGTACGCGCCCGTCGCGTTGGTGCCGCCCGAGACGTAGATGTGCCCGTTGGTCAGGGTGGCGCCGAAGTAGGCCCGGGTCATGGGCAGCCCGGTGGTGGGCGCCCAGCCAGTGGGCGCGCCGGTGGGGGCGAGCAGCGAGACCTGCACGTCGCCCAGGTAGCTCGTCCCGTCGAAGCCTCCGATGACGAACAGGGCGTTGTCGTTGGCGATCAGCGCGTGGCCGATACGCTTGGGGGAGACGGCGGCGCCGCTGGCGGTGAAGGCGCTCGGCACGCCGTTCGCGCCCAGCGTCGAGATGAAGACGGTCCCGTCGATACCGGCGACCGTCTGGCCACCCACGGCGTAGAGCGTGCCGTGCTGCGCCGCCAAGGCCAGCCCGGACCGCGCGGCGGGGAAGGCTCCGGCCACCGAGGTGAAGGGGCCGATGGAGCCGTTGGCCGAGAGGGTGGCGTAGCTCAGGTCGGTCAGCGCTCCCGACGCGCCCACGCCGCCGGCGACGTACAGCGTGCCGTTGTAGACCGCGCAGCCCGCGGCGCTCCGCGCGATCCACCCGACGGGGGTGGTGCTCACCGGCGTCCCCAGCGTGCCGTCGAGGGCGACCGGGGAGTACTGGATGTCGCTCGCCAGCGCCGGGCCGGGGTAGGCGACGCCGCCGATGGCGTACACGAAGCCGTTGGCGCTCACGGTGCAGTGGCCCTGGCGCGCGCCGAAGCCGCTGGCCGACGCCGCGAACGCGCCGAGCGGGCCCGTCGCGCTGGCGGGAATGGTGCGCACCGTGGAGTAGGTGTTGGTGAAGTTCGCCACGTCTCCGGCGATGGTGAGGTAGCGCCCGTTGAACCCGACGACGCCGTTGTTGGAGTAGCCGGTCGTGTTGATGCTGGCCACGGCCAGGCTGGTGCCGAGGGTGAAGCCGGTGTTGTCGAGCTGCGCGAAGCCGAGGGAGCCGTCGTTGGCGTTGACGTAGATGTTCCCGTCGAAGGCGAGGGCGCCGCTGATCATGCCGGTCCACGGGAGCGTGCCCAGCGACGTGAAGGTCCCGACGCTGCCGTTGGCGGCGATGGGCGCGAACTCCAGCGTGCTCGTGGGCCCACCGGCGACGTAGAGGTTTCCGCCGTAGACGGTGGCCGCGAAGGCCTCGCGCGCGGACGACAGGGTCGGCGAGGCCTGTTTGACGAACGGGCCGGGCGCCCCGGTTACGGGGTCGAGCGTCGCGATGAGGATGTCGGAGAGGAGCCCGACGGCGTCGCGCCCTCCCAACACGTACATCTTGCCGTTGGAGACCACCACCGCGCCGTTGCCGCGGGCCGTGGGCAGCGCGTTCACGACCTGGGTCCAGGTGCCGAAGTCGTTGGCCGCGGTGAGGCGCGTGTACCAGACATCGGAGAAGCGGGTGCCGGTGTGGTCGAAGCCGCCGACCACGTAGAACACGCCGTTGTACACGGCGACGCGGGTGCAGCGCCGGCCGAAGGGACCACCCCCGCCAGCGGTGTAGGGCCAGGTGTCCACCAGGGTCCACGAGACCACGGTGCCGTCGGCGTTGAGCTGGCCGTGCGCGAGCGAGTCCATGTCGACGGGGGCGCGGAAGCCGTCGAGCGACTGGCCGCCGGCGCTGTACACCCAGCCATTCCACACGGCGCTGGACTCACAGAACCCGGCGTTGGTGTACGGGTTGCCGAGCGCGGGCGGCGACACCGGCGCCCCGTTGGTGGACACCGTGTCGACCCAGACGTCGTTCTGATACCCCTGGTAGGTGTTGTTGTACGTGTACTGAACGCCGCCGGTCATCAGCAGGAAGTTGCCGTAGCCGACCACCTGGTGCTGCTGCCGGTGGGAGCCGTACATGCCGGACGAGGTCACGTGGAACGGACCGAGGTTGCCGCCAGGCAGAATCGGCGCGCCGTCGACCTCGTAGGTCTGGCCCGCGCCGGTGAGCGACCCGCTGCCGCCGGTCACCCAGAGGAAGCCGTTGGAGGCGGTGACCGCGTGGCCGGTGCGAGCGCCGACGGTGGTCAGGCCGGCGACCGCGGCGAACGCGGTGGTGGCTCCACCGACGATGTTGCCGGTGCCCGGGTCGACCTCGCCGGTCCAGATGTCGTTGAAGAGGGTGCCGGTCTTGCTGGTGCCGCCGACGACGTAGATGGTGTTGTCGTAGGTGGTGGCCGGCGCGCGGTAGCGCCCGAACGAGAAGGCCTTGATGGAGAGCGTGGTGAAGGGCCCGACGGTGCCGTCCGCGTTCATCACCGCCATCTGCACGTCGTTGAGCGCGTTCCCGAGCGCGTCGAGGCCGCCGAAGACGTAGAGGTAGCCGCTGGCGGTCACCACCGAGTGGTACCGGCGCGCGGTGGTGAAGTGATTCGGAGAGGTGCTGAAGGCGCCCAGCGAGCCGTCGGCGTTGATGTGCGCCGTGAGGACGTCGTCGTAGAGCGTGGTGGAGGTGCCGCCGCCGACGACGTACATCGTCGAGTTGACCGCCACTGCGCCCAGGCCGCTGCGCGCCGAGCTCGCGGGGAACGGGGTGTTCACCACCACGTGGGAGGTGACGAAGCCGTTGGCGCTGATGGGGCCGTACTCGAGCTGGTTGAGGTCGGCGCCGTTGAAGCCGCCGATGACGTAGAGGTACCCGTTGTAGGCCACCGAGGCGTGGTCGATTCGAGCGGTCGTGTAGGCGACGCCGTCCACGCTCTGAATGGCCACCGAACCGCCGCCCACGCGGGAGCGCACCACCGCGTTGTTGGTGGCGGAGACGTCGGCGTCGAGGTTGCCGGCGGTGAGGAAGTCGGTGGTGGTGGTGATGAGCAGGCTGGGGTCGATGTCGATGGGGTACGTCAGCTTCGACAGGCCGGTCGCGACGAGCGCGACGCGCTGCCCATCGAGGATCCAGTGGGCCTCGGCGTCGGGCGGCGAACCGTCGGCCTGGCGCAGCACCGGCGCGGGCAGCCGGTAGGCGCTGGCACCGGCGTGCTCGGCCCCCACCTCGACGATGTCGATGGAGCCGTCGGCCTCCTGCCGGGCCACCAGGCCGGGGTCGAGCTCGAGCGTCCACTCCGCGGTCGCGGTGTCGCCTCTGAGCGCCGAGAGGATGATGTCTTCCATCACGCCGTTCTCGACCGGCGTCTGGACGACCGAGTCGTCACCCGAGGAGAAGAACACGCGCCCGTCGCGCTGCACGCCGCGGCCGGGGCGAAGGGGCAGCGCGCGGGGCGTCAGCGTCACGCCCGCGGAGCGCCGGTGGTCGCGCACGCGCACCGCGCCCGAGCGGCCGTCGATGGCGGCCTCGAAGCGAGGGCCGAGCGCGCGCACGACGTGCTGGCCGGGAGCGAGGCCCTTGGCCTCCAGCGCGCCCAACCGAAACTGCCCGTCGTGGCTCTCGTCGAGGCGGAAGCCCCCCGCCACGGCCCGGGGCACCTTGAGCGGCGCGATGGCCTTCATCACCGCGGCGGATGGGCCCTGGCCTCCGCAGCTGAAGAAGGTCGCCAGGGGCAGCGCGATCGCGACCAGGACCGCGAGGACCCAACGAGACGCTCGAACCATGATGACCTCTCTCAGCGGACGGGGGGCGGATGCTAGTCCTTTCCCGCTCTGGGGCCGCGATCGATTCGCGACTCGCTGCCCCCGAGGAGAAGCGCACGGAGACCCTGAGGCAACGAGGTGGGCGACGATCGCACGCGACTGACGAAAGTCGACGAACCAAGGCCGAGCGCGGCTAGCGCGCCTTCCTGGTCTTCGCTCCCTGGCCGTCGAGCTTCTCTCTCAGGCCTTTCACCTCGGCGGTGAGCTTCTCCAGCGACTCGCGCAGGCTCGCCAGCTCCTTGGCGGGCGCGTGGGCGCGGAGCTTCCGCACCGCCTCCCGCGCGGCGCGCTTCTCGCGGCCGTCGAGAAAGGGCGCCGACTCCAACGGCCCGATGAGGCGCTCGTCGGAGAGCGTCGCCGCCGCGTCGATGGTGGCGAGGCGCATGCGGTACTGCGAGTCGAGGAGGAGCTCGCCGATGACGTCGACGGCCTCGGCCTTCTTGTCCACCAGCTCCGCGAGCCGCGCCAGCGCACCGACCGCGCTCCGCCGCGCCACCGGCGGCATCTTCGGCCGGGTCGCCTCCACCAGCGGCTTCCACGCCGCCGGAATCTGGAGCGCCGCCAGCCCGTCGATGGCGCCGCACTGCACCGCGTCCTGGAAGGCCTCGCGGGTGAGCAGGGGCAGCAAGGTCTCCAGCGCGCCGGGCGTCTTCGTCTTGCCCAGCGAGCGCGCCGCCTCGCCCTCCACGAAGCCGCTCGGGTCGCCCTTGGAGGCGAGCTTCGAGAGCACCTTGGCCACCGCGAGGTCGCCGCGGAACTCGCCCAGCGCCGCCATCACCGCGCGCCGCGCCTTGGGGTGCTTCACCGCCACCGCCTGAAGCAGCCCCGCCTTCGCCGCCGGAGAGCGCGCGCTGCCCAGGGCCTTCGCCGCCGCCGCGCGGGTGCCCCAGAACTCCTTCTCCGAGAGGAGACACTTCACCAGGGCCTCGATGGAGCCGGCCGCGCCGTCCTTGCCCAGCTGCGGCGCCGCCTCGGTCCTCGCCCGGGCCGCGGGGCCGTGGAGCAGCTCCTTGCGCCACCAGGCGATGGGCTTGGTGCACTCCAGCGTGGCCAACAGGTCCCGGCGCGGATCGACCGAGACCTGCGCCGGCGACCTGGCGGAGGGCACGAAGAAGACGTGCTCCTTCTCCTTCAGCTCGAAGCGGTGCTCGGTCCACCTGCCGTCGGCCTCGACGCTCACCGGCAGCCACAGGTGGAGGGCGTCGCCTCCTTGGGTCTGGGACACCGCGACGCGCACCGCCTTGGCCTCGGCGCTCCACGAGGCGTCGACCTTGAGCGTGGGGTGCCCGGCCCGGTGCACGTACTCGTCGAAGAAGCGGTCGAGGTTCTTGCCGGTGACGCGCTCCACCGAGCGGGCGAGGTCCACCGTCTCCACCGCGCCGCCGGCGTGGGCCTTCACGTAGTCCTTCACCACCAGGAAGAAGTCGGCGTCGCCCAGCCGCGCGCGGAGCTCGTGCAGCACCAGGGCGCCCTTCTCGTAGAGGTGTCGATCGAAGAGATCGATGGCCTGGTCGAACTTCCGCGCCACGATGGGCCGCGCGTAGCGATCGCTCACCTCCGAGAGGTAGGCCTCCAGGTCCACCTTGCGCTGGTGGTCGGCCTCGTCGCGGCTCTCGCCCTCCTCCTTCCAGAGGATCTCGGCGTAGGTGGCGAAGCCCTCGTTGAGCCAGCCGTGGGGCCAGTCACGGCAGGTGAGCAGGTCGCCGAACCACTGGTGGGCGAGCTCGTGGGCGATGAGGAACTCCGCCGAGTAGTCGAGGTGCGCGCGCTCGTCGTGGAGGATGAGGTCGGTGAGCGTGGTGGCGGAGGTGTTCTCCATGCCGCCGAAGATGAACTCGCTCACGAACACCTGGGAGTAGTCGCCCCACGGGTAGGCGCGGCCGGTGAGCTTCTCGAACAAGGCCACCATCTGGGGCGTCCGCGCCACGCAGCGCAGGGCGTCGGCCTTCCGCCCCTTGGGGAAGAAGGTGCGGACGATCGACAGGCCCGCCTTCGCCTCGTGGGTCTCGAACTCGCCCACCACCAGCGTCACCAGGTAGGGCGAGTGCGGGGCGTCCAAGTGGAAGCGCTGGCTGCGGCGATCGCCCTTCACCACGTCGGAGAGCAGCACGCCGTTGGAGAGCGCGGTCATCTTCTTCGGGAAGGTGGCGGTGAGCTCCGACGAGCACTTCTGCGCCGGCGCGTCGAGGCAGGGGAACCAGAAGCGCGAGTCCTCGTCCTGCCCCTGGGTCCACGCCTGCACCGGGCGCTTGGGGAAGTCGGCGTCGGGCGCGATGAAGTAGAGGCCGCGGCGCGGGGTGGCCCGGTAGCCGAGCTTCACCTCGAGCGTGCCGCCCTTCTTCACCGCGCGCGGCAGGTGCACGGTGAGCTTCTGGCCGTCGTGCTCGAAGTCGGCGGGCTTGCCGTCGACGCGCGCGCTGGTGAGCTCCAGCTCCACCGCGTCGAAGGTGACGCTCTTCACCTCGCGGATGGCCTCGAGGGTGTGGGTGGCGGTGCCCTTGAGGGCGCGCTTCTCGAAGTCCAGGTCCAGCGCCAGCGCCAGGTGCCGCGCCGCCACGTGCCGGTCGGCGGCGTAGTGCGGGGTGGCGGTCTCGAGGGCGAACGGGTGCGGGTCGTCGAGGAGCAGGTGGGGCATGGGCGGCGGAGTAGACGAGCCCCGCGCCTTCGTCTAGCGCCGCCGGCCAGACGTAACGGCATCTGAGTTGCCTTTTTTCTGATAAAAACGGCAGCGTGATTTCCAGATCGCTCAGAGCTCCGAAGGGGAGCTTCTTCCTCCTCGGCCCGCGAGGCACGGGCAAGTCGACCTGGGTGGCCAGCGTCGAGCCCAAGGCGCTGCGCATCGACCTGCTGAACGAGTCGACGTACGTCGAGCTGGCGGGGCACGCGGACCGGCTCGAGGCCATGATCGAGGCCGAACGGGCGACGACGGTGGTGCTCGACGAAGTCCAGAAGCTCCCCGCGTTGCTCGACGAGGTGCATCGGCTCATCGAGAAACGCAAGACACGCTTCATCCTCACTGGCTCGAGTGCCCGGAAGCTGCGCCGTTCTGGGGCCAACCTCCTGGCCGGCCGGGCGCAGACCCTCACCATGCATCCCTTCACGGCGGACGAGCTCGGAGCCCGCTTCGACCTTCGGCACGCCGTCACGCACGGGCTGCTCCCGACCGCGTGGATGGGAGACGAGCCCCGAAGCTACCTCCGCGGCTACGTCGGGACCTACCTGCGCGAAGAGGTCCAGCAGGAGGCGCTGGTGCGCAACCTGTCCGGCTTCCACCGCTTCCTCGAAGCAGCCAGCTTCTCCCAGGCGGCGGTGCTGAACACGAGCTCGGTCGCGGCCGACTGTGGAATCAACAGGAAGACCGTGGAGAATCACTTCGACCTGCTCGAGGACTTGCTGCTCGCGACTCGAGTGCCGGTGTTTCGCCGCAAGGCCAGCCGCAAGCTCGTCAGCCACCCGAAGTTCTTCTTCTTCGATGCGGGGGTGTACCGGGCGCTCCGCCCCCGAGGCCCGCTGGACTCCGAGGCGGACATCGACGGGGCGGCGATCGAGACGCTGTTGTTTCAGTCGCTGCGCGCGGTGAACGCCAACCTGGGGCTGGGCTACGAGCTCTTCTTCTGGCGCACCTCGACCGGCACCGAGGTGGACCTGGTGCTCTACGGCGAGGCGGGGTTGCACGCCTTCGAGGTCACCCGCTCACCGATCTTTCGAGAGAGAGATCTCGATGGCCTTCGCCTGTTCTGTGGCGACTACCCCGCCGCTCGCGGGCACCTGTTCTACGGGGGCACGAAGCGCTACCACTTCGACCGCGTCGAGGTCCTGCCGCTCGGCGAAGGACTCTCGTCGCTCGCGACGACCCTGTCCCGGTGAGCGATTGCCGCGGTCAGCGCCGCCGGCCCTCCTGGAACGTCGCCTCGAGCCGCACCTCTTTCCCGTCGCGGACGACCAGCGCGGTCACCGTCTCGCCGGGCTTGGCCTGCATGAGCACGAACATCAGGTCCTCGACACTCCGGACGTCGAACTTGCCCAGCTTCACCAGCACGTCGCCGCGCTTCATGCCGGCCTTCTCCGCGCCCCCGCCCGGCCGCACGTCGGAGAGCAGCACGCCGGTCATGCCCGCCGGCGGGCCGCCGTAGTCGGGCACCGTGCCGAGCGAGGCGTTGAAGCTGCGCGCGTCGCCCTTGCCCACCGGGGTGGGGACCTTCTGGTAGGTGAGCTTCGCGCTCTCGGCGGCGACCGCCACGTCGGAGACGATGGCCGCCACCTTCGCCATGCCCGCCGCGTTGAGCGTCGCCGCCGCGTCGGAAGGCTTGTGGTACTCGGAGTGCGCGCCGGTGAAGAAGTGCAGCACCGGCAGGCCCGCCGTGTAGAAGGGCATCTGGTCCGACGGGCCGTAGCCGTCGCCGCTCGGCTTGCAGAGCACGCGCGCCTTGTCGCAGGCGCCCTGGACGAGGTCCTTCCACTCCGGCGCGCTCTCGGCGCCGAGCACCGCCAGCGAGTTCATGCGCAGGCGGCCGACCATGTCGAGGTTGAGCATGGCGACGGCGCTCTTCAGCCACGCGGGCTTGGAGCCGACCAGCGCGGTGCTGCCCAAGACCCCGTTCTCCTCGCCAGAGAAGGCGATGACCACCACGTCGCGGGTGAGCTCGGCCTTCTTCGCCGCGAGCAGGCGGGCGATCTCCAGGACGGTCGCGGTGCCGGAGGCGTTGTCGTCGGCGCCCAGGTGCGGCTCGTGCTTCTCCGGCGCGAGCGAGTCGGGGCCGCCGTAGCCCAGGTGGTCGTAGTGCGCGCCGACGATGACCGGCCCCTCGGCGGTGCGGTTGGGCGCGGCGATGCGGCCCACCACGTTGAAGGCCGCCGTCTTCTCGCGCAGCAGGCCCACGATGAGCTCGACGTCGACGGCCTTCTTCGCCTCGAGCAGCGCCATCACCTTCTCCAGCGCGGCGCGCTTCACCACCACCACGGGCAGGCCCGCGTCGCCCGAGCCCGAGGGGTGCAGCGTGGGCAGCGGCGCCTCGGGAGGCATCTGAGAGCCGCCGCCGGCCTGCGCGTGCGGGTTGCTCGGGCCCCCGCTCTGCCCGAGCGGCGCCGAGGGCCCGCCGGACTTCGCGTCACCGGGCTTTGCCTCGAAAGCCTTCGCCGGAACCGGCCAGTCGACCACCACCACGGCCTTGGCCCCGTGGTTCCGCGCCACGAAGGCCTTCTTGTGGAGGTCGCCGGCCTTGCGCTGCGCCTCGGGGCTCGCGAGCTTCTCGTTCTCCGGAACGAAGCGGCGCACCACGACGATCTTCCCCTTCACGTCGAGGCCCTTGTAGTCGTCGAGCCCGAGCTCCGGGTCCTCCAGGCCGTAGCCCACCAGCGCGGCCTTGCCCTTCACCGAACCCTCGCCGCTGAAGGAGAGCGGCACGAAGTCCTCCGCCGCGAGCGCCTTGCCCCCGACCTTCACGCCCGTCGCCGGTGTCGGCTTCACCGAGGTCGTCACCTGGAAGGCGCTGCGGAACCCGTGCTCTCCCAGCGGCTCCAGCCCCAGCGCCTTGAAGCGCGCCTCAATGTACTCCCCCGCCGCCTCGAGGCCCTGGGTGCCCACGCCGCGCCCTTCCCGCGCGGGATCGGCGAGCCAGGTCACGTCGGCCTCGATGCGCTCCGCCGGCCCCTCCACCTTTCGCGGCGGGTGATCGATCCACTTCGCCAGGAAGACGTTGGTGTCGTTCTGCCCCTCCGCGGTCATGCGGTTCGAGGAGAACGCCAACCACTTCCCGTCGGGGCTGAACATGGGGAAGCCGTCGAAGCTCTTGGTGTAGGTGACGCGCTCGAGCTCGGTGCCGTCGGCGTTCACCGCCCACAGGTCGAAGTCCCGGCCCTTCGGGTCTCCGGCGTTCGAGGCGAAGATGATGCGCTCCTGGTTCGGGAACCAGAACGGCGCGAAGGACGCGGCGTTCAAGTAGGTCACCTGGTGGGCGTCGCTGCCGTCGGCGTTGGCGACGTAGAGCTCGAGCTTGGACGGCCGCACCAGCCCCTTCGCGAGGAGCCCCTTGAACTCGTCGAGCTCCGGCCCGGGCTTCGGCCGCGAGGCCCGCCAGACGATCTTGGTGCAGTCCTTGTTGAAGAACGCGCCGCCGTCGTAGCCGGGCTCGAAGGTGAGCCGCTTCACGTTCTTCCCGTCACGGTCCATGCGGTACAGCTCGATGTCCCCATCGCGCACCGAGGTGAAGACGATGGAGCCGTCCTTCCCGCAGACCGTGCCCTCGGCGTCGTAGCCGGGCGCGTCGGTGAGGCGGGTGAGGCCGGTGCCGTCCTTCTTCACCCGGAAGATGTCGTAGCTGTCGTAGAGCGCCCAGACGTAGCCGAGCCGCATGTCGGGCTTGGGCGGGCAGGCGTCGCCGCCCAGGTGGGTGGAGGCGTAGATGAGCTCGTCGCCGCCGGGCAGGTAGTGCGCGCAGGTGGTGGCGCCCTTCCCCGAGGAGAGCAGCGCCGGGCTGAAGTCGTCCTTGGGCGCGCTCTTCCCCGGGTCGAAGACCGGCAGGGTGAAGATCTTGTCGCACCCCTCGCCGTTGGCGTGGGCCTGCAGCGAGAGCGCGCGGCCGTCGAAGCTCCAGTAGGCCTCGGCGTTCTCGCCGCCGAAGGTGAGCTGCCGCAGCTCCGAAAGGTGCGTCTCCTCGGCGAGCAGCACGGGCTTGGGGTGCACGGGCGCGACCGGCGCGGGAGGGGGCGCGGGCGGCGCGGTGACGCAGGACAAGACCAGGAGCGGCGACAGGCGCGAGAGACTCGACATGGCGAGCGGCACCCTATTCCAGCGGACCGATTTTGCGACTGGCGCTCTACACTGGGCCCATGGCGAACGACCTGAACGGGTTTCTCACCGAGCTCGACACCCTGATTCGCGCCCGCTACCCCCTGCTCTACCTGGTGAGCTACGAGGAGCAGCGGGTCGACGCCCTGGTCGCGGACATCGCCAGCCGCCACGGCAAGGACCTGCTCGAGTGGAGCGCCACCAAGGGCCTGCGGGGCATGTCCGGCAACTCGCGGTTGCCCCAGCGCGACGACACCGCCGACCCGGTCACCGCCCTCGCCGCCATCGGCGCCTTGACCCAGCCGGCGCTGGTGCTGCTCAAGGACTTCCACCGCTGCCTCGACGACGCCACCACCGTGCGCGCCTTGCGCGAGCTCGCCTTCAAGCTCAAGAGCGCCTACACCACCCTCATCGTCGTCGCCCCGGTCCTCCGCATTCCCGAGGAGCTGGAGAAGGAGATGACGGTGCTCGACGTGCCCCTGCCGTCGAAGGCCGACCTGAAGGACCTCTTGAAGGGCATCGCCTCAGTGGTGACCCGGTCCAAGCGCGCGGTGGTGGAGCTCAACCGCGAGCAGGCCGAGGCGCTGGTCTCCGCGGCCCACGGGCTCACCCTGGCCGAGGCGGAGAACGCCTTCGCCAAGGCCATCGCCCAGGACGCGCGGCTCTCCGGCGACGACGTGCGGCTGCTGGTAGAGGAGAAGAGTCAGGTGATCCGCAAGTCGGGGCTGCTCGAGTACACCGCGGCCGACCGCACCCTCTCCGACGTCGGCGGGCTCACCCACTTGAAGCGCTGGCTCAACCGGCGGCAGAACGCGTTCGGCGACGCCGCCCGGCAGTTCGGGCTGCCGGAGCCCAAGGGCCTGTTGCTGCTCGGCGTGCAGGGCTGCGGCAAGTCCCTCTCCGCGCGGGCCATCGCCTCCACCTGGCGGCTGCCCCTGGTGCGCCTCGACATGGGCCGCATCTACTCGGGGCTGGTCGGCTCCTCGGAGGAGAACCTGCGCAAGGCCATTCGCGTGGTGGAGAGCCTGGCGCCGGTGGTGATGTGGGTCGACGAGATCGAGAAGGGGCTCGCCGGCGGCGCGGGCGGCTCGAACGACACCGGCGTCTCGGCCCGGGTGTTCGGCACGCTGCTCACCTGGCTGCAGGAGAAGACGGCGCCGGTCTTCGTGGTGGCCACCGCCAACCGCATCGACATGCTGCCGCCCGAGCTGCTCCGCAAGGGCCGCTTCGACGAGATCTTCTTCGTCGATCTGCCCACCGAGGCCGAGCGGGCGGACATCTTCTCCATTCAGCTCGGCAGGCGCGGGCGCGAGGCCAGGGCCTTCCCGCTCGCCGAGCTGGCCAAGGCCACCCCCGACTTCAGCGGCGCGGAGATCGAGCAGGTGATCATCGCCGGGCTCTACGAGGCCTTCGCCGACGGGCAGCAGCTCGAGCCGAGGCACGTCCTGAACGCCATCGCGGAGACCAGGCCGCTCGCGGTGACCATGGCCGAGGACGTCGCGCGGCTGCGCGAGTGGGCGAAGGAGCGCACCCGGCCCGCGTCCTGAGTCAGGAGAGGTGTAGCTCGAGCTCGGAGTGCTCGTCCGGCAGGCGCCCTTCCCTGGCCAGGGTGAGCCGGGTCAGCACCGCCTCGAGCAGCTTCACCTCGCGGGCGATGGCGTGCTGCAGCGTGGGGTTGTCGGTTCGGACCAGCTCGTGGTCGACCTCGTCGAGGTGCCGGCGCAGGTGGGTGACGAGCTGCTCGAGCTCGTCGGGGGACAGCTCGACCTGATACGTGATCGGAACGTTCATGACGGCCTCCATCGGGCTCTCGCCTGCAAGGTGACGCACCCGGCCTCTGGCGCCACCCGGCCGACGGACCAGGGAGCGGTGGAGCCCCGCAGCGCTTGCGCCTACGCTCTCGCCCGATGGAGCGCGGTCCATGAGCCGCTTCTCGCGGTTCGACAAGCTCGAGCAGGAGCGCCCCACCAGCGCCGCGCCGCGCAAGGCGGCGACGGAGCGCTTCGAGGAGGCGCCCGAGGGCCCGAAGCCCACCGAGCCGACCTCGCCGCCCACCGGCGCCGAGCTCTCGCGCTTCGACGCGCCACCCCCGGCGCTCGCGAGCGTGGAGACCGACGAGCTCCGGGGCCTCGCCGACCTGGAGTGTCCGACCTGCGCCACGCGCGCGGGACGCTTCGATCGCCACTGCGCGAGCTGCGGCGCTTCGCTCGACTCCGAGCGGGCGCGCACCCACAACCTCGCGCGGGCCCGAGCCGTCGCCGCCGAGAAGCCCTCGCCGGGCGCTTCGGGCGAGACGGCCCCCTCCGAGCTCCGCGCCGCGATGGAGGCCATGGTGCGCGAACAGAGCGCCCGGCACCGGCGCGCCGAGCTCGCGTCACGGGCGATGGTCGTGGCGCGGGTCCTCGCCGCCATCACCTTGGGCCTGCTCTTCGCGTTCGGCCGCAAGGGGCAGGTGCCGTGGCCGTTCGCCTGCCTGGGCCTCACCGCGTTCGTGGTGCTCGTGCCCGCGGCAGCGTGGAAGATGCGCTCGCGGCACTGGTTCGACTGAGTCGCGTCAGCGCGGCAGCTCGGGCAGACGCCCCTCGAGCCGCAGCGTCCTCTTCATGACGCCTTCCCACGGCGCCTTCCGGGCGATGAACAGCGCCCGCTCGCACTCCGCCCACGCGAGCGGCCCGAGCACTTGCCAGTGCGGCGGGTCCACCACGGTGAGCTCGAGGAGCCCGAAGGTGAAGTCCGGCGCACAGCCCGGCGCCACGCGCTCGAAGCCCTGGCACAGCGCCTCCCGGGCGCGCTCGACGAGCAGAGGCTCCTCCACGCGCTGCTCGGCGGTGGGCCCGAGCAGCGCCGCGAAGCCGTCGGCGTGGAGCCGCACCACCTTCGACCTGGGCGCCACCGCGCGCAGGGCGGCCACGATGGCCCTGAGGGCCTCGTCACCCTTCGGGAAGCCGTGCCGCATGTTGAAGAGCGTGAACTCGCGCGGGTCCACCAAGAGCGCCCCGAGCACCCAGCCGTCGCCGTGGCCGTGGGTCGACAGGTCGTACTCCTCCTTGAGCACGCTGCCCTGGGTGAGCGCGAAGGGGTGCACCGCGCCGGAGACGGTGTCGGGGAAGCCGCGCCGCCAGAGCTCGGCGTCCACCAGCGCGTCCACCAGCTCGCTCGGCGTCGCGCCGACGCGGGTGGAGGGGAAGAGCGCCTGGAGCGCCTTCTCGCTCTTCTCGGAGAGGACCGTTGCCATGGCGCTCACCTAGGCCCCGGTGGGGAGCGGTGCAAGCTGAGTGCGACGAGCCGGTACAGGGCGTCGCGCTGCTGCTAGGCTTCTGGGCCGCCCGACAACCCCGGAGAACGCCGCATGCTCGCCTTGATCACGGTCGCCCTCCTCGCCGCCGACCCTGCCGCCGCGAAGGAGTCGGTGAAGCTCGCCGCTCCGTCGCTGACCCTCATCGACTTGGACCCCAAGCTGAAGGGCTTCTACACCGACCACCTGGCGCAGCAGCTCCGCTTCCAGGGCGTGCAGGTCTCCACCGACTCCGACATCGCGGCAGTCCTGGGCCTGGAGCGGCAGCGGCAGCTCCTCGGCTGCACCGACGACGCCTGCAAGGCGCAGATCGGCGCTTCGCTCGGCGTCGACGGCCTGGTGCTCGGCACCGTCACCAAGCTCGACCGGAGCTTCAAGATGGACCTGCGCGTGGTGGCCGCTGGCACCGCCAGGGTCATCGCCACCGCCTCCACCAGCACCGGCGACAACGATCAGCTGGTGGGCAGCATCGTGGTCATCGCCGAGCAGCTCGCCAAGCAGTCGGCCGCCGCGCTGGGCAAGTCGCTCAGCCCACAGGCCTCGGCGCAGATCGTCCGCGGGGCCACGATGGTCAAGCGCATGGCGTGGGTGCCGGCGGTCATCGGCCTCGCGGCCCTCGGCGCCGGCGCCTTCGAGATGAGCCAGGCCGGCCAGAGCTACGACCAGCTCACCAAGAAGCAGTCCCCGCTGCTCTCTCAGGCCGAGGCCGACGCCGCCGCCGCCAGGGGCAACCAGCAGCAGACGCTGGGGCTGGTGGGCCTCTCCCTGGGCGCGGCGGCGGTCATCGCCGGCGGCGCCATGTTCCTGTTCGGTGGCGACGAGCTCATCACCACCGGGGTCGCCATCGGCCCCAACCAGGTCACCCTCGGCGTCTCGGGAGTCTTCTGATGAAGCGCATCGTCCTCGGCCTCGCCCTGGCCTCGCTGTCGGGCTGCCACGACTTCACCGCGGCGCGGAACGACTGCGCCGCCGCCGGCGCCTGCGTGGGCGTCACCCCGCCTTCGCTCGTCTCCAGCGTCCCGGCCTCGGCGTCCACCGGCGTCGCGCTCACGGGCCAGATCGTCCTCACCTTCTCCGAGGACATGGACAAGTCTTCGGTGAAGCTCGCCCTGAACCCGCCGGTGGTGCTGCTCGGGCCGGCGTGGGCCTCGGGCGGGAGCACCGTCGCCACCTTCACCATCGGCGCGGCGATGCAGCCGAACACGCTCTACCTCGGCTCGGTGGACGGCAAGAGCCTGACCGGCGTCGCGCTCGACCCCACCCAGTTCACCTTCACCACCGCCGACACCACCGCGCCCACGGTGGTGATGACGCCCGCGCAGGGCGCCACCGGCGTCTCCCCCAACGTGCACCTCAACCTGCTCTTCAGCGAGCCGATGAACGTGGCGTCGGTGAAGGTGGTGAGCAACCCGGCCTACGACTGGGGAGTCGCCAGCTGGGACTCCACCGAGGCGCTCGCCACCTTCGACGCCCCCAAGGACGCCGACGGCGGCGCGGGGCGCTTGCAGGGCAACACGCTCTACACCCTCACCCTCACGGGCAAGGACAAGGCGGGCAACGACCTGGCGCTGGCCGACCGGGTGAAGAGCTTCACCACCGGCGCGGTGCCCGACACCACGCCGCCCACGGTGCTGGCCACCACGCCCGAGACCGGCTCGTCGGCCGTGGACGTCGCCGCCATGGTGAGCGTCACCTTCTCCGAGCCGATGCAGGGCAACGCCACCACGGCCGTCACCTTCCAGCCGACGCTCTCCGCGAGCTGCGCGTTCGACACCTCGAACACCATCCTCACCTGCCAGCACTCCGGCCAGGCGTTCCAGCCGAGCACCTCGTACACGGTGACCATCTCGGCCGTGGCCAAGGACCTGACCGGCAACCCGCTCGCCGGAGCCCCCTTCGGCTTCAGCTTCACCACTGGCGCGCTGCCCGACACGACCCCGCCGACGATGGTCTCGGCGCCGGCCAACGGCACCAGCAACGTGCCCGTCTCGTCGCACCTGTCCTTGTCCTTCGACGAGCCGATGGACGAGACCTCGCTGACCGTGGTGTCTCAGCCGACCTACGACTTCGGCGCGGCGAGCTGGGACCCGTTGAGCAAGGTGGCGAGCTTCAACGCCCCCGACGGCGGCTTCGCCGGCACCACCCAGTACACCGTGGTGGTGAACGCCTCGGACCTGGCGGGGAACGCGCTGCCGGTGAGCGGGCGCACCATCGTCTTCACCACCAAGGCGGTGCCCGACCAGACGCCGCCCACCGTCCTCGCCACCCAGCCGGAGGACGGCGGCCAGGCGGTGGCGGTCAACGGCGCCATCACCGTGACCTTCTCCGAGCCGATGGACAGCTCGACCACCGCCTCGCTGAGCTTCTCCCCGCCCTTCACGGGGTGCTCGAACACCCTCGACCTCACCAAGACGGTGCTGACCTGCGCGCACTCCGCCACCGACCTGGCCGGCACCACCACCTACACGGCCACCCTCTCGACGGCGGCCAAGGACACGGCGCTCAACGCCATGGCGGCACCCTACGTCTTCACCTTCCAGACCGGCAGCGCCCCCGACAAGACCCCGCCCACCATCCTCTCGGTCAGCCCGGGCAACACGAAGACGGGCATCCTCGAGACCACGGGCTTCGCCGTCACCTTCAGCGAGGCCGTGGACAAGACCTCCGCTCAGACGGCCTTCAGCATCTCGAACCCCACCGGCATGACCTGGACCTTCTCCTGGAGCAGCGACGGGAAGACGATGTACGTGACCCCCTCGTCGTCGTTCCCCATCGGGCAGACGGTGAGCTGGCAGATGAGCAACGCGGTGAAGGACCTCGCCGGCAACGCGATGGCGAGCACGCAGCTCTACACCTTCCGGGTGGCGTACCAGACCAGCACCACGCTCTACGCCGACGCCACCGACCTCACGGTGTACCGAGACGCGACCTCGCCGTACACGTACTCGAGCTACGCGGCGACCTCGAGCTACCTCTACGTCGGCGACAACGCGCTGACGCCGGACCGCCTGTTTCGCACCGCGCTGAGCTTCGACCTGTCGGGCATTCCTTTGGTGGACGGCACGCGCACCAGCATCGTCTCCTCGACCCTCAACGTGACCGCCTACTCGACGACCGGGACGCCGTACGGGAGCACGCTGCTCGGGTACCTCGATGCCGACGTCATCAGCGGCTCGACCAAGACCAGCTCCGCGTCGGCCCTCTGGACCGGAACCGCGCCGTACACCTGCTGCATCGGATTCCCGCCGTTTCTCCGCTGCATGCCCGGCTGCGACAGCTCCTATCGCATCGCAACGGTCAGCTTCACGGCCGCCACCAAGGACGTGACCTACGCGACGCAGGCGCTCCAGCGGGGCACGCTGACCTTCCTCCTCAACTTCTCCCGCGACACCGTCGTCACCACCCACACCAACGCCTATGTGACGCTCTACTCGGGAAACTACGCCACCGCGGCGAGCCGCCCGTACCTGAGGGTGACCTACCGCTACCCCTGACGCGAGGCCTTCGCCGCGCCGAGCTGCTCCAGCGTGCGCTGCTCAGGCGCCTTCTCCGGGCGCCAGCGGAGGAGCTTGGTGCGGTAGCGGAAGCGGGTGAGAGGGGCACCCAGGCCTCGCTCCGCTTGGTGCTCCAGCGGCTCGGGCCACCCGGCGCGTTGCCGGTGAAGCCCGCGCCCTCGAGCCGCTCGAGCTTCTTCGTCAGCCCCTCGCGCTCCTTCGCGGGCAGGCTCGAGGTGAGGCCCACGTGGTGGAGCAGCCCCTTCGCGTCGCAGAGCCCGAGGAGCAGGGAGCCCACCGCGCGCCCCTTCGACGCGTAGCAGAAGCCGTCCCGCTTGGGCTCGTAGCGTCAGGTGGGCCTGCGCGGGAGTTCAGCGGCGCTCTGGGCCTCCATGGGGCGGGTGGTCTCGGAGTCGACGGCCGGCGGACCGCGCCGGGGTGCGCTGCTCGGCACCAGGCGGCTCCGCGCGGATTGAACGGGAGAGAGGCGCTCGACCGGAGCGGCGGTTCTGTGGGCTAAGGACCTCGCTCGACGCGAGCGGCGCATTGGAGCGCGCGGCTCACTCCACCGTGACGCTCTTCGCCAGGTTCCTCGGCTGGTCCACGTCGGTGCCGCGCAAGTCGGCCATGTGGTACGCGAGCAGCTGCAGGGGCACGGTGGCGAGCAGGGGCGCGATGAGCGCGCTCGACGCCGGCACCTCGATGGAGGCGTTGGCGAGGGAGCGGGCGTGGGTGTCGCCCTCCTCCACCACCGCGATGACCTGCCCGCCGCGCGCCTTCACCTCTTCGATGTTGCCGAGGATCTTCTCATAGTGAATGTGCGGCTCTTTGGGCGCCGCCACCACCACCGGGAGCTTCTCGTCGATGAGCGCGATGGGGCCGTGCTTCATCTCCCCGCCCGCGTAGCCCTCGGCGTGGATGTAGGAGATCTCCTTCAGCTTGAGCGCTCCCTCCATCGCCACCGCGTGCATCGGTCCGCGCCCGAGGAAGAGGAAGTCCTGCGCGGTGAGGTAGCGCCGCGCGATCTCCTTCACCTTCTCCTCGGTCTTCAGCACCTGCTCGATGAGCTTCGGCACCTCGGCCAGCGCGGTGAGGTGCTTCTGCGCCTCCTCCTTGGACAAGACGCCGCGCAGGCGCCCGAGCTTGATGCCCAGCAGGTAGAGGCCCACCAACTGGGTGGTGAAGGCCTTGGTGGAGGCGACGCCGATCTCCGGCCCCGCGTTGGTGAGCACCGAGAAGTCCGCCTCGCGGGTCATCGCCGAGCCCACCGCGTTGCACAGGGTCATGGTGGTGGCGCCGCGCCGCTTCGCCTCGCGCATCGCGGCCAGGGTGTCGAGCGTCTCGCCCGACTGGCTGATGGCGACCGCCAGCTGCCCGGGCTCCACCAGGGGGTCGCGGTAGCGGAACTCGCTGGCCAGCTCGACCTCCACCGGCATGCGCGCCAGGGACTCGATGAGCCACTTGCCGGCGAGCCCCGAGTGGTAGCTGGTGCCGCAGGCGAGCACCCACACCCGGCCCATGGCCTTCACCTTCGCCTCGTCGAGCGACCACCCGTCGAAGTGCACGTCGCCTTCGCTCCGGAGCACCCGGCCGCGCAGCGTGTCGGCGACCGCCCGAGGCTGCTCGAAGATCTCCTTGTGCATGAAGTGCTTGTGGCCGCCCTTCTCCGCCATGCCGGGCGTCCAGTCGATGCGCCGCACCGGGCGCTTCACCGGCTCGCCGCTCTTGGTGAAGACCTCGACCGCGTCCTTCATCACCACCGCGAGGTCGCCGTCCTCCATGAAGACCACGTCGCGGGTGTGCTCGAGCAGCGCCGGCACGTCGCTGGCGACGAAGTTCTGGCCCTGGGAGAACCCGAGCACCATCGGCTGGGCCTCGCGGGTGCAGACGATGCGCGTGGGCTCGGCCTCGGCCACCACCACCAGGGCGTAGGTCCCCTTCACCCGCTGCACCGCCGCGCGGACCGCCTGCGGCAGCGTCTGGCCGCGCTTCAAGCCGTCTCGCACCAGGTGCGCGAAGACCTCGGAGTCGGTCTCGGAGGAGAAGACGTGGCCTTGGGCCCGGAGCTCGGCCTTGAGCGCGAGGTGGTTCTCGATGATGCCGTTGTGCACCACCGACACGCCTTCGTAGGTGTGGGGGTGGGCGTTCAAGTCGTTGGGGCGGCCGTGGGTGGCCCAGCGGGTGTGGCCGATGCCGACGGTGCCCTTGGGCGGCTCGGTGGCGATCTTCCCTTCGAGGTTCCTCAGCTTGCCGGTGGCGCGCACCACCTGCAGCCGATCGCCGTCGAGCACCGCGAGTCCCGCCGAGTCGTAGCCGCGATACTCGAGCCGGCGCAGGCCCTCGACGAGGACCTTGGCGGCCTGCTTGTCACCGACATACCCGACGATTCCACACATGGTGCGTCTCCAGAGAACTGCGTGCCCGCCCCGCCTCTTCCCGTTCAGCTCGTCTTCTTGGCGGCCGACAAGGCCTTCCTGCGTTTTTCGGACCAGCCCGGCTTCACCACCTGCGGCACCCGCGAGAGGGCGAGCGCGTTCGCCGGCACGTCGTCGGTGACGGTGGTGCCCGCGGCGACGTAGGCCCCGTCGCCCACGGTGACCGGCGCCACCAGCTGCGTGTCGCTGCCGATGAAGACGCCGTCGCCCAGCACGGTGGGGTGCTTGTTCACGCCGTCGTAGTTGCAGGTGATGGTGCCCGCGCCGATGTTGCAGCCTTGGCCGATCTCCGCGTCGCCGAGGTAGGCGAGGTGGTTGGCCTTGGAGCCCTTCTTGAGCCGGGTCTTCTTGGTCTCGACGAAGTTGCCCAGGTGCACGCCCTCGTCGAGCACCGAGCCGGGCCGCAGCCGGGCGAAGGGCCCGATGACGCACGAGGGGCCGACGATGGCCTCCTCGAAGATGGAGTAGGGCTTCACCTGGCAGCCGTCGCCGATGGTGGAGTGCTCGAGCACCGAGCCGTGGCCGATGGTGACGTTCGCGCCGATCTCGCAGTCGCCGGTGACGGTGACGAAGGGGCCGATGGTGGTGTCGGGGCCGATCTCCACGCCCTCGTCGATGAGCACGGTCTCGGGCTGCACCAGGGTGACGCCGGCGAGCTGGTGGCGGCGGTTGATGCGCTGCTGGAGCAGCCGGGCGCGGTCGGCGAGCTCGGCGCGATCGTTGACGCCCGCGGTCTCCTCGGCCGGCGCCTCCACCACCGCCACGTCACCCTTCTGGGCGGCCAGGGCCACGATGTCGGTGAGGTACAGCTCCCCCTGGGCGTTCTGCGGGGTGAGGGTCCCGAGCGCCTGGAAGAGGAAGCGCGCGTCGGCGACGTAGACGCCGGCGTTCACCTCGGTGATGCGACGCTCCTCGGGGCTCGCGTCCTTGTGCTCGACGATGCGGGTCAGCTTGCCCTTCGGGTCGCGCACCAGGCGGCCGTAGCCGGTGGGGTCTTCGAAGCGCACGGAGACCAGCGCCAGGGGCGAGCCGGAGCTCCGGTAGGCCTCGACCAGGCGGGTGAGGGTCTCGGCGGTGAGCAGCGGCACGTCGCCGTAGAGGATGAGGACCGGCCCTGTCCAATCGGCCAGCGCGGCCTTGGCGGAGGCCACCGCGTCGCCGGTGCCGCGCTGACTCGTCTGGAGCGCGAAGGCCAGCGGCTGGCTCTCGAAGGGCTTCTCCAGGGCCTTCTTCACCTGATCGGCCTGGTGACCAACGACGGCCACCACGCGGGAGGCGCCAGCGTCGAAGGCGCGGGTGATGGGGTACCAGGCGAGCGGCTTGCCGAGGAGGGGGTGCAGCACCTTCGCGCGCTCGGACTTCATCCGAGTGCCCTTCCCCGCGCACAACACGACCGCCGCCAGTGAGGCTTTCATGGGGGCGGTTTGTCAGAGGGAAAGCGGGAGATCAACCCGACCAGTGCGATTGCCCCCGCCTCAGCAGGGGCGGGTCGCGGCGAGCACCGGCCACTGCAGCGGCGGGCGGTTCACCTGGACGCGTACGGACAGCTCGGCCTCACCCTTGCGAACGGTGACGTCGAAGCAGGGCTTGAGGAACAGGGTGACGACGGGGGCAGCCTCGAGAGCAGGGTTCACCGCGAGTCTCCTTCAGGCGGCCTGGCGGCTCTCGACGAAGTCGAGGATGAGCCGGCGTTGGGAGGGCAACAGGTCGAGGAAGCGAATGCCCATGCCGGCGGCGGCGAGCACTCCGCCCTTCACGGTGCGCACGACCTGGCCGAGCACGGTGAGGCCTCCCTTGCCGGGGACCTCAAGGCGCACGGTGAGGTGCGTGCCCTCGGGCAGCACCTCGCGCGTCTTCACGAACATGCCGCCGCCCGAGATCT
>JBBIOE010000080.1:0-30442 GCA_037443525.1 Archangiaceae bacterium
CCTGCGTCTTGTAGCCGTAGGCGCGGTAGATGGTGACGATGTCCTTGATGAGGTCCATGCCGTTCTGGCTGATGTCGTCGAGGCGGCCGACGAAGGGCGACATGTAGGTCGCGCCGGCCTTGGCGCAGAGCAGCGCCTGGTTGGCGGAGAAGATCAGGGTCACGTTGGTCTTGATGCCCTCGGCGGTGAGCGCCTTGGTGGCCTTGAGGCCCTCGGCGCCCATGGGGATCTTCACCACGATGTTCTTGTGCAGCTTCGCCAGCACCCGGGCCTCGGCGAGCATGCCCGGCGCGTCGAGCGAGATGACCTCGGCGGAGATGGGGCCGTCGACGATGGAGCAGATCTCCCGGATCGTCTCTTCGAAGGGGCGGCCGGTCTTGGCGATGAGCGACGGGTTGGTGGTGACGCCGTCGATGACGCCCATCTCGTTGGCGGCGCGAATCTCCTTCACGTCGGCCGTGTCGATGAAGAACTTCATGCGATCTCCCAGAAAGGGTTTTGCGTGGTGCCGGACACGTAGCCGATGTACACGCCCGGCGCCATGGTCCGTCGGTTGCGCCGCCTGGACAGAGCGAGGCGAGACTCCCCGAAGGCCCAGCTGGCCTGGGCGCGGACGGTGCTCTCCACGGAGGCCCGCGCGGTGGCCTCGCTGTCGGCCCGGCTCGACTCGGCCTTCCTCGCCGCGGTGGAGCTGGTGCACTCGACCAAGGGCCACGTGGTGGTGACGGGCATCGGCAAGCCCGGCTTCATCGCGCAGAAGCTTTCGGCCACCCTGGCCTCGGTGGGCGTGCCGTCCATCTACCTGCACCCGGCGGAGGCCGCGCACGGCGACCTGGGGCGGGTGAAGAGGGGCGACGTGGTCATCGCGCTGTCGAACTCCGGCGCGACCGAGGAGCTGGTGCGGGTGCTGGTGCCGCTCAAGCGCCTCGACGTGCAGCTGGTGGCGATGACCGGCGACCCGCGCTCGCCGTTGGCGCACGGGGCCGACGTGGTGCTCGACATCGGCCTGCTCGACGAGGCGTGCCCGATGGGGCTGGTGCCGACGGCGTCCTCGGCGGCCTTGCACGCCATGAGCGACGCGCTGGCGATGACGGTGGCCTGGCGCCGGGAGTTCGACACCGCCCAGTACGCCCTGCTCCACCCGGGCGGGAAGCTGGGCCGGAGCGTGATGACGGTGGCCGAGGTGATGCGGCGGGGCGCGTCGAACCCGGTGGTGCGCGAGAGCGCGCGGCTGTCGGAAGCGGTGGTGGTGATGACCAACACCCCGGGTCGCCCCGGCGCCACCAACGTGGTGGACCAAGGGGGGAAGCTGGTCGGCATCTTCACCGACGGCGACCTGCGCCGGCTCTTGGAGAAGAAGTCCTTCCGGCTCTCGACGCGGGTGAGCGCGGTGATGGCGCGGCGCCCGAAGTGCGTGGGGCCCAACGAGCTGGTGCTGTCGGCGGCGGCCCTGATGCGCGAGGCGAAGGTCGACCAGGTGCCAGTGGTGGACGGCGAGGGCCGCGCGGTGGGCCTGCTCGACGTGCAGGACCTGTTGGCGCACCGGTTGGTGTGAGCGCGCCGCGCGGGGTGGGGACCGCTTGTTTTCGCCCCTGAAAAAGACCGAGGCCGCCTCGCGCGTGTCGAGGCGGCCCCGTCGATTCGATTCAGGCTTCGTGAGCGGCCAGAGGCCTCAGAACGTGGTGCCGGTCGGCGGCGAGATCCTCACGATGGCGCCGTTGCTCAGGTTCCGGTCGAGCACGTAGACGCTGCCGGCGGCGTAGTCGAGGCCGGTGGGACTGGAGAAGCCGGTGGCGATCGCGGCGCCGGTGTTGGCGGTGGTGTTCACCCGAATCACCGAGCGCTGGTTGGTGTCGAGCACCGCCAGGTCGCCCGAGGGCAGCGCGGCCACGTCGGCGCAGGTGGAGCCGGCGGTGAAGCCGCCCGCCACCGGGACCGCGACGGGCACCGCGGGCTGGGAGCCGTCGAACGACGCCGGCGACCGGTAGATGCCGCAGCCGCTGTACACGAGGTAGATGGAGTAGAAGCCGCTCGCGTCCTTCGCGCCGACCGCCACGCCGGCCAGCTCGGTGTTGTTGCCGCCCGGCGCGGGGTTGGGGATGAGGTCGGTGTTGAACTGCTTGGTCAACGACCCCCCGCCCGCCGACGAGAAGCCGTAGCAGTTCATGCTCTGGAGGCCGCTGGTCTTGGCCGCGCACACCACCGGGGTGGTGGGCCGGGCGTCGTAGACGAGCCGCGACGGGCCGAACAAGCCGGTGACCAGCGAGGCCGGGTTGGTCGGGAGGCTCGGGGGGATCCAGGTGATGGAGCCGATGTTCCAGCGGCCGATGAAGAGGTCCCCGCCCGGGGCGATGGCGATGCCCTGGGCGGTGTTGTTCCCCTGGTAGTTCTGGCCGGTGGTGTCGTTCA
The DNA here is from genome assembly GCA_037443525.1 of Archangiaceae bacterium. Taxonomy (GTDB): domain Bacteria; phylum Myxococcota; class Myxococcia; order Myxococcales; family Myxococcaceae; genus JBBIOE01. Next base: position 2,410 of record JBBIOE010000080.1, read on the forward strand.
GCCAGTTCGAGTTGCGGTCAGGCAGCATCACGCGGATGCCGTTGTTGTTGCTGGTGGTGATGACGTAGGCGGTCTGCGACGCCCCATCGACCGCCAGGTCCGCGCCGTTGTTGAGGTTGTTGGAGACGCCGAAGAGGCCGACCTGGTAGCCGCCTGCGCCAGCGAGGTTGCCGAGCTGCGCGCCCGAGACGGTGAGCGAGGTGTTCACCGGCGAGAAGGCCTGGTTGCCCGCCTGATCGGTGACCTGCACGAAGAGGGCGATGCCGTCGAGCGGCAAGGCGCAGTTCTGCAGGGTGAGCGAGGCGCTGGTGGTGACGCTCGTCGCACCGGTGAGGAGCAGCGTCACCGAGTTGGAGCGGCAGGCCGGGACGTTGCCGAAGACGGCGTAGAGCACGGCGGTGGCCAGGCCTCGGTTGTCGGTGAGGGTGAGCTGGGCGTCGATGCGGCCCTGCCTGGGCACCTGCACGGTGTTGCCCGGGTAGATGATGCCGTCGATGTGCGCGGTGGGCGGCTCCACGTCGGGCGCGTCCTCCACGAACACGTAGTCCGAGCGCGAGGCCGCCGGGTTCACGCCGTCGTCGTAGGCCGCGGTGATCTTGTAGACGCCGCTCTTGGTAATGGTGAAGAGGTTGCCCGCCTTGGAGCAGGCCGAGGCCGGGGTGCTGGTGTTCTGCGGCGTGCAGGAGAGCGTCAGGCCGGCCGAGGTGCCGTTGGTGTCCTCGATGATGACGTTGCCGTAGAGGTCCTTCACCACGGTGAGGGCGGCGGTGGTGTCGTTGGTCGCCATGCGCGAGAGGGTGAGCGCGAGGTCGATGAAGCGCTTGCCCGAGGCCGGCAGCACGGTCAGCGGCGCCACCTGCACCACGCCCACCGCGCCGGTCGCGCGCGCGGTGACGGTGAAGTCGCCGGTGCGGGTCATGCCGAGGACCTGCCCGTTGCCGGAGATGCCGTCGTCGAAGACCACCGCCTGGGGCCACGAGGGAATCACCTCGAGGGGGTTCACCACCGGGCCGCCGTAGGCGTCGGTGACCGAGTAGGTGTAGCTCACGGTGTCGCCCGCGTGGATGGTGCCGCCGTCGACGGCGAGCGCGAAGGAGAGCTTCGCCGGCTTGCCCTTCTCGGGGCCGAACACCACCTCCACCGGCGTGGCCTCGCTGACGTTGCCCGCCGAGTCGGTCGCGGTGACCGAGAGCGAGTTCTTCACCGAGATGTCACCCGCGGGAATGGTGGTGTGGAGCGGCACCTCGGCGAGGAACTCCGCGGTGAAGGGGTCGGCGGTCACGGTGACGGTCGACGCGCCGCCGGACACGGTGACGGTGCTGCCGAACTCGGCCGCGCCGGTGAGGACGATCTTCGAGGCGCTGGTCGGGCTCTGCACCGGGTGGACGCGCGGCGCCGGTGGGGCCTTGGTGTCTTTTTCAGCGCAGGCGGCGAGCAGCAGGAAGGCGACGGCGCTCGTGGTGAGCGAAATGGGACGCACGGGTTCTCCAGTCGTGAGGCGTTTCGAGGTGGGAGGGGTCGTAAGTGACGATCAACCGGCCAACGGACGGGACCCCACCACGGCTTTCACGGCCACGCCAGAAAATGCCACACCGGCGCCTGAGGTGGGACCCCAGGTGTCCGGACCCGACGGGGGCGTACGTCCAGGCGCTAGGCGCCGCTCTGGGCGTCGGAGACCAGCGGCTCGGCGACCGGGCTGAGCTTCGGCCTGCTCGAGCCCATCCACTTCCAGGGGTAGCCGGGCTCGACGTAGGCGTCGGCGGGGATCTGCCCTTCGATCTCCTGGTGGAGCGCCGGCAGCTTCGACCAGTGCACGCCCGGCTTGTAGTGGTGCGCGGTGTGGAAGCCCAGGTTGCCGGTGAGCAGGTTGTAGAAGGGCTGGAGGATGTTGTTGCAGGCCACGAAGTGGCTCGCCGTCGAGCGGCCGGTGTGGTGCGTGTAGGTCGCCAGCGCGGTGCCGTAGAGCAGGCCCACCGGCGTCAGCCCGAAGACGAGCAGGCCCGCGAGCGGCCGGTACCACCACAGGGCGACGAAGAGCGCCGCGGTCAACAGGCCCATCACCAGGAAGAGCCTCCGGTGCTTGGGGTAGCGCGCGCCCACCGCCCAGGCCCGCGGGTAGGACGTCACCGCCACCTCGAGGGCGTACTCCCACTCGCCCATCACGGTGCCGTCCTTGCGCATCCACCGCGACTCGTCCTTCTCCTGGTCGAGGTAGTTCACGTGGTGGCCGAGCGAGTGGTGCAGCACCCACGCCTGGCTCGAGACGCCGGTCTGCAGGGCGTAGACGAATTCCAGGAGCCGGTTCGGCAGCGGCGAGGTGAAGGTGCTCACGTGCTGGTGGTGGTGGTTGAAGGCGCAGACGCCGGCCTTGGGCAGCATGCTCAAGAGCGCGTACGCCAGCAGGGGGAACCAGTGGTCCACCATCAGGTAGACCGCGAGGTCCACGGCGAAGAGGCACGAGATGAGAAAGGTCGGGAGGCGGTCTTCGCGGTGGCGGAACATGCGGGGAGGCCCAACTTCTCTGGTGCAAAGGGGTGCCGTCAATGCGCCCCGTCGGTCATTTGACGGGGATCAACACCGTCCGACTAGAGCTTTCCAGCGAAGCGGTCGGCCATCGTGGGCACCGCCTGCACCAGCCGCTGGCGGAGCGCCTTGGCGCCGGCGGCGTCGCCCTTCGCCTCGAGCACGTCGCTGAGCTTCCCGATGGCGTCGGCGTCCTGCAGGGCCACGCCCCACACCCGGTCCGCGGTCGGCTTCTCGAGCTTCACCAGGGACCACGCCAGGCCCGCGCGCAGGCGGCCGTTGTTCGGCGCGATGGGCATGCCCGACTTGTAGGCGTCGAGGGCCTCCTGGTACTTGCCCTTGGCGAGCGCGTCCTCGCCGGTGGTGATGATGCCGTCCACCTTCGCCTGGGCCTCGGGGCTCTGGCCGGCCTGGGCCAGCGCGTTCATCACCGAGGGGTCCACGTTGGGGGCCGCGGCGCCGCCGCCCATCATCGGGGCCTGCGCCATCATCGGCGGGGGCCTGGGGGCGGGGTGCTGGAGCTCGGGGCCCTGCGCCACCGGGAGCTTGGAGAGGCCGCCGGCGGCGAGGCCCTGGGCCGCGCGGTCAAGCAGCCGCCTGGCCTGCTTGGCGTGGGAGAAGGCGACCGGAGAGGCGAGCACGCGCTCCAGCTCGCCCTTCACCTTCTGCAGCGAGGCCACGTCATCGGGCTTGAGGTCGAGGAGCAAGGCAGCGCGGCTGTAGCGGGCGTCGACGTTGTCCTCGTTGGTCTCCAGCGCCCGGTCGTAGGCCGAGAGCGCGCCGGCGGTGTCCTTGAGGAGGAAGCGGACGTGGCCGAGCTCGGCCTCCAGCTCCTCCAGCCCCTTCAAGGCCGCCCGCGCGCACGCCACCGCCGCGCCGACGTCCTTCGCCGCCAGCTTCGCCTTGGCCTTGTCGAAGAGCGGGGCCTGCTGCGCCTCCGGGCTCTCGCCGCAGCCGACCGAGGCTGCGTCGGGGAGCATGCCCTTGCCCAGCGCCTTCTTCTGGGCGAGCCAGAACGCGCGCACCGGCTCCGCCTTGGCCAGGGCGGCCTCGAAGAAGCTCTTGGCGTCGGCGTAGCGGGCCTCGCCGAGGTAGAGGTTGCCGATGGAGATGGAGATCTCGAACGGGCGGTCCTGGGTCTTGAGGCCCGGGGTGGCGTCGAGCTTCTGAATCAGCTCGGCGGTGGTGGGAATGTGGCCCGAGCCGGAGCCGCCTGGGACCTGCGGGTGATTGGGCGGCAGGTTCCCGGTGGAGGGCGCGGGAGCCGCCGCCGGTGGGGCAGCTCCCCCGATGGCGGGGTGACCGGGCGGCAGGGCCTGGGAGCTGTTGGGCGGGAGCGGCGCCTGAGCGAGCGCGAGGGCGGCGAGGGTGGCGAAGAACATGCGGGAAGGCTGCGTAACAGCCCACGCCGCCGTGGACAACGCCGGCTCGAGCGGGTCGCGACGAAAGCGTGCAGGCGTCCATGAGCGCGAACGCCTAGGTGCCAGCGCGCGGTGCCCGGCGACTGCGAACGGGGCACACAAGCCGTCTTGATGAAGACGGGGCCCAGACGCGTGAGCGCGGTGACGGTGGCGCTCGTGGCGCTGGCGGCGGGCGCCTGGCTCGGCGAGCGCGACCAGGAGCGCCAGCGCACCGACGCCGGCGAGCGGGCGCGGGCCGACGCCCAGCGCGCCACCGACGAGGTCCGCGCGGCCCTCGAGCGCTGGTCCGAGCGCGTGCGGGTCAGCGCCCAGACCGCCGCCTCGCTCGAGCCCTTGGTGAAGCTGGTGCAGCACTCGGTGGACGAGAAGACCTTCCAGGACTTCGTCGACACCGAGGAGGCGTGGGAGCCGTTCCGGGGAGGCGCTGGCGCCACCGCGCTCGTCCTCGGCGAACGCCTCGTGGCGAGCACCGGGAGGGCGGAGCTGGTGGCGAGCGCCTCCGAGCTCGCGCCCGACGCCGCGGCGCACGCCTCGGCGAGCGGGCTGGTCGCGCTGCCGATCCCCCAGGTGGTGGGCGCGGCGCGAATGGCGAAGGCGTCGCCGATCGGGCTCGCCGCGGTGGTGGTGCTCTCCCGCCCGCTCGAGGCGGAGGCGCTCGGCGAGCTGGCGCAGAAGCTCGACGTGACGCTGGCGCTGGCGCCGGCCCGGGGCGCGCTCATGGTCGCGGGCCCCGAGGCCGCCGCGCTGGAGGCGTTTCACCGCTCGGGGGCCTGGGCTTCGGCGTGCTGCGGCCGGCGGGCGCTCGCCAGGGACCTCCAGCTGGTGGTGCTCGCCGACCCCTCCATCACCCTCGCGCAGGGGGAGCGCAGCGGCGCCTCGAGCCTCAAGCGCTGGCTCTTCGCCGCGGCGGGGCTGGCCAGCCTCCTGCTCGTCCTCGGCTTCCGGCGCGAGGGCGCGGCGGGAGGCGAGGTGGCGCTCCTGGCTCCGCCGCCTCCCTCGGCGCCCCGGCCCGAGCGCCCGGAGCTGCGCCTCCTTCAGGGCGGAGAGCCGGTGGCCGAGGGCGGCGATCCCCCGGAGCTCGGGCGCACGCAGACCTCGAAGACGCCGTCGCGCTACCAGGTCATCAGCCAGCTGGGCGAGGGCGGCATGTCGCGCGTGTACGTCGCCTTCACCACCGGGGCCGAGGGCTTCCACCGGCAGTTCGTGCTCAAGCGCCTGCGCGAGGAGCTCTCGGCGAACGCCGAGGCGGTGAACCAGTTCATCGACGAGGCGCGGCTGGGCGCGTCGATGGTGCACTCCAACGTGGTGCCGGTGTACGACTTCGGGCGCGACGACGAGGGGTACTTCATCGCGCAGGAGTACATCCTCGGCCGCGACGTGGAGGCTTTGGTGGCGGCCTCGCTCTCGCGAGAGGGCCGGCCGCTGGAGCCGAGGGTGGTGCTCTACCTGTTGCGGGAGACCCTGCGGGCCCTGGCCTACGCGCACTCCAAGTGCGACGACGCCGGTGAGTGGCTGGAGCTGGTGCACCGCGACGTCTCGCCCCGGAACCTGCTCGTCTCCGCGCGCGGCGAGGTGAAGCTGCTCGACTTCGGGCTGGTGAAGAGCGCGCAGCGCCTGAGCCAGACGCAGGCCGGCTTCGTGAAGGGGAACCTGTACTTCATGTCGCCGGAGCAGGCGCGTGCCCTGCCCCTCGACGCGCGCGGCGACCTCTTCTCGCTCGGGCAGACGCTCTACTTCGCGGCGACGGGCGAGACGCTCTACGCGGGCGCCACGCAGCTCGAGATGCTGAACCGCGCCGCGGCCGGTCTCACCGCCACGGACTGGGTGAAGGTGCGCGCGCTCGCCGAGCCGCTGCCCGAGCTGCTCGAGCGCGCCCTGGCCACCATGCCCGGCGAGCGCTTCGTGTCGGCCGACGCCTGGCTCGACGTGGTGCCGGGCAGCGCCATCGCCAGCGCCAGCGAGGTGCAGGCGCTGATGGAGCGGCTCTTCCAGCAGGAGCTGTCGGCGGAGCAAGGTCGCTTCAGCGCGAGGGGACCGTGAGACGCGCTCTGGTGGTGGCCGCGGCGCTCTCCGGCGCCTGCGCTCCGTCGAGCGGCGCGCCGGCGATGACGTGGACGGTGAGGGACCTGTTCGACGAAGTGGCCGCGCCCGAGGCGGCAGGGGCGGCGGAGGCGTACTGGGGCGGCTTCGAGCCGGGCCGCCTCGCGGTCGCGCGCGGGCCGATTCCCTGGCGCGGGGCGCCGTCCGCGACGGGCGACGTCGAGGTGGAGGACGGACCAGCGCTCGTGGTGCAGCCGGCCTTCGCCGATGGAGCGCCGGCGGCGGTGCTCATCACCGAGATCTGGGACCACCACCCGGCGCCATGGGTGCAGCCCTCGTACCTGCCGGTGCGGGCGTTCGAGCCGTCGGCGCCCTTCAAGGCGGCCCTCGACGGGGCGCGGCCGGTGCTGAACGTCGACGAGGGCTCCGGCTTCTACTCGCCGTTCTGGAGGATGGTGTACGCGGTGATGCCCGAGGGCACCGACGGCGCGTCGCTGGTGAGCGAAGGGGCGGTGCTCTCGCTCTCGACCTCGCTCGCCGACGGGCCACTGGTGAGCTGGCCCCTGGTGCCGCCGGGGACGCGGCTGGCGCGCGGCGCGGGGGAAGCGACGGCGGTGCAGCCGCTCACCGGCCAACCGGTGGCCGATCGCCGGCTCGCCGACGGGTGGCGCGACGGGAAGAAGGTGACCTGGCTCTCGCTCGGAGCGGACCACTTCACCGCGCGGGCCGACGGGCTCGTCGACGAGGTGCCGCTCTTCGCCTTCGTGCGCCAAGAAGACGGCGGGCACCGGGAGGGGCTCGACCTGCCCTTCGTCCTGGCGCACCACCCGCTGACGCAGTCCCTCGCGCGGCGGGTGGAGGTGGTGGTCGACGCGTCGATGGCCGTCTTCGTCCCCGCGCCCAACGAGGCGCTCCGCGCGGCGGTGGAAGCGCAAGGCCTGGCCGCGCCGGTGCCCGACGCCGCCATCCCCGAGGCCGTGGCGCGCTCGTACACGCTCAGGGTCGCGGCGGACTCGACGTGCTTCGGTGACGCGGCGCGCTTTCCACAGGAGTGCCGCTGGCTGGACTCTCAGGAGGCCGTCGAGGCGCTGCCGCCCTCGCGGCGCGTACGCACCGAGACGCTGGTGACCGCCGCCACGCTGCGGGTGGGCGACGAGGTCCTGAGGTGAGCCGCGCCGGTGCATCGTTCGCCCTGAGCGGAGTCGGCCGAAGCGCGAAAGCGGCCACCATTCGGTCCGAGCGGAGTGGCTGTTTCGGTCGACCCACTGCGCGTGAACGACGGGTCCGTCGCTTCGGCCCGCGTGCGTTCGCGCTCGCCGCCCTGCTCTCCCTCCCCGGCTTCGCCCAGGCCCGCGACGCCGGCGAGCCCGACACCGTCGAGGTGCCCGACGACGCGCTGCCCCAGGGCTTCACGCCCCCCGCCGATTCGAGCGCCGAGACCCTGCGCTTCACCGGCTACGTCGACGTCGGCTTCGCGCGCGCCACCGGCAACGGGTCGAGCTTCGCCGACTCGGACCAGCGCGTGCCGCTCGACTACGGCGTCGACGCGTTCGCGCCGGCGGTGAACTCCCGCGGCGACGTCGCCTCCACCGACGCGAGGGGCCGCTTCACCAACGGGTTCCTCCCGCGCTCGGTGGCCATCGGGAACCGCCCCTCCTTCCTGCTCAACACCGCGAGCCTGGACCTCCGCTTCAACCCCAGGGCCGCGCCGGTCTCGGTCTTCGTCCGAGCGCAGGCGATGCCGCGCTGGAGCCCGGGCGGCGACGCGACGCGCTTCGAGCTGCAGCAGGCCTTCGGCAAGCTCACCCCGCTCTCGACGCAGGAGCTCGCCTTGAGCGCCGGCCGCTTCGATTCGGTGTTCGGCTTCGAGTACACCGAGAACGAGGCGAACCTGCGCCCGGGCATCACGCCGTCTTTGACCGCGCGCTACACCACCGGCCATTCCCTCGGGGTGAAGGTCTTCTCCCGGGTCCAGCTGCCGGCGCTGTGGTCGGCGGTCTCGCTCAACGCCGCGGCCACCAACGGCGGCACGCGCGTCGAGGAGCTGGTGCCGCAGTCCGCCAGCCTCACCGGCGTGCCCGTCGGCAGCGCCCGCCTGGGCTACGAGCTGAACCTCCAGCACCTGCAGGCGAAGCTCGGCGTCTCGGGGCTCTACGGGGCCAGGAACGATCAGCGCTCCGCCGGCGCGATGCAAGCCGGCTTCGGCCTCGACGCGCGGGCCACGGCGTTCGGCGTCAGCCTCGCGGGCGAGCTTTTGCGGCTCGTCGATGACCCGGGCCCCCTCGCGGGCAAGTTCACCGGCCAGGGGACGGCCGAGCTCGCCTCGGGCTTCCAGGTGTGGGGCGGCTGGGTGCGCGCGCTGTGGACGCTCCCCTGGCACGGCGAGACGCTCACCGCGCTCTCGGTCTATGGCCGCTACGACGCGCGCAAGGCCCAGTTCGCGGGCATGGCGTGGGTGGTGACGAACCGCTTCACCGCCGGCGTGCGCCTCGACTTCACCGAGCTCCTCGCGCTCAAGGCCGAGGCCCTGTGGAACCGCGAGCTGGCCGGAGCGCCGACCGTGGACAACGACGTCTTCACCTCCTCCGCCGTCTTCACCTGGTGACGCCATGAGCCTGCGTTGGGTCGCCGCCGTCCTGCTCGCCGCGCCCTGCGGCCTCGCCGCCACCAGGCCGGAGCGCCCGAAGGAGCCGGCGCTCGTCACGGTCCCGGAGCAGATGCCCGCCACCCTCGCCTTGCGCACCCCCGAGGACCTCGTCTTTCGCGCCGCGGCCGAGCGGCAGTACCTCGTCTTCGCGCTGCTCGCGTCGGGGAAGGCGGCGTGGGATCGCGGCGACTTCGCGCAGGCCGCCGAGCGCTGGGAATCGCTCCTTCGCGTGCCGGGCCTGAGCCCCGAGCTCGACGCCCTGGTGCGCCCGCTCGTCCCCGTCGCGCGCGCGCACGCGGGCTCGACGGCCCCCGTGGCGGCGGTGCTCCCGGTGTCGCTTGCGGCGTCGGCGACCGAGGCGCCGGTGGCGGTGGAGACGACGGTGCGGCTCGGCACGGGCGATCCGCCGGTGACCATCACGCCCGTGGGCCCCGTCGAGGCGCCCGACCCCAGGCGCGTGCTCGTCACGGTGAGCGGGCTCGTGGGCGGCGGCGGGCCACGGGGCACCGGCGGCGCGGTCGTCCTGCTCCGCCGCGCGGACGGCCCCACGCCGAGGCCTCGGGCGGCGCGCGTGCGCTCCATCGTGCAGCGGGAGAAGCGCTACCTGCCACACGTGCTGGCGGTGCCTTTGGGCGCGACGGTGGAGTTCCGAAACGAGGACGACATCTTCCACAACGTCTTCTCGCTCTCGAAGCCGAACGACTTCGACCTGGGGCTCTACAAGGGCGGCAAGGCGCGCGAGCAGGTCTTCGCCTCACCGGGCCCGGTGCAGCTGCTGTGCAACATCCACTCGTCGATGCAGGCGTGGGTCTACGTCTCCGACACGCCGTGGTTCGGTCAGGCCGACGCCCAGGGCCGGTTCTCGATTCGCGGCGTCCCGCCCGGCCCCTACACGCTGGAGGTCTGGCACGAGTGGGCCACCAAGCCGATGACGCGGCCGGTGACGGTGGCGTTGGGAATGGCCGAGGTGGTGGCGCAGATCGACGGCGATCGTCGCGCGCCGGCGTTCGTGCCGGACAAGTCCGGGAAGCCGCGACAGCCGCAGCTCGGCTACTGACGGGGGTGTCGCGAAGTCGAAGGTCGGGAACCCGACTCACGGCTCGGTGTCTCTTCGCGCGAGCCGCGGACGGCAGGGTCCGCGCGTCGCCGAACGAGACCGGGTGAGCCCATGAACGAGGCAGGTGGCGCGGTGCGCGCCGAGGCAGCGGTGTTCCCTTCGCAGGCCGTGGAGCACTGGACGGCGGCGGCGCTCTCCGACGAGCTCCTGCCGCGGCCGCTCGACGTCGCGGTGGAGGTGGCGTGTTTCTGGGGCGAGCGCCTGCTCGAGGTGCGCTGCGTGAACGAAGGCCAGCGGCTCGAGACGGACGGTCCGACGGTGGCGCTTCGCAAAGAGCGGGCGACGATCGAAGGACCGGGCTCGGCGCGGGTGCGCGCGGGCGCCACGGCGCTCGTGGACCGCGCGGGGACGCTCACGCTGACGCGGGGCGAGAAGGCCGTGCTGACCGACGGGCCCCTGGCGTGGGGCGTGCGCTTCGTCCGCGCGCCCCGGGCGCTGCCGCCGGAGCCGATGGCCCCCTCGGAGGTGCGCTTCTTCAAGTACGCCGTGATGGGGCTTTTGGCGGTGAACGCGGCCATCGCGCTGGCGCTCATCGCCGGAGAGAGCCTCGAGCGAGGCGCCGCGCTCCTGTCCCCGCGCATGGTGCGGTCGGTGGTGCAGAGCGCGGCGAGGGCGCTCCCGCCGAAGGACGCGACGACGTCCGCGCCGAAGCTGAACGCCCCCAAGGCCCCGCCCACGCCGGCGAGCCCGAAGCGGAACGAGCCGCCCGCGCGCGGCGCGCCTGGCGACAAGCGAGCGGCCGTGAAGGCGATGATGGCGAGCCTCTTCGGGCAGCCGTCGGCCGCGAACGTCTTCGCGCCGGACGGTCTCGGTCAGACGGTGAACAACAGCCTCGCGGGGCTGCAGGGCGATCGTCCGGCGCTCGTCGCCGAGGGCGCCGCCGGGCTCGGGCTTCGCGGCACCGGCTCGGGCGGAGGAGATCGAGTGCAGGGCATCGTCGGCCTGGGGACGGTCGGGCGCGCACCCGGCTTGGCCTCGGACGGCTTCCTGCTCGGCGGCGAACGCCATCGGGGCGTCCGCGTCGGCTCCGGCCCGACCACCGTCGTCGGCGGCCTCGACAAGGACGTCATTCGCGGCGTGATTCACCGCCACGAGAGCGAGGTGAAGTTCTGCTACGAGTCGGCGCTTTCCCGGCGCGCGTCCTTGAGCGGCAAGGTGATGGTCAGCTTCCTCATCGGGCCGACGGGCGACGTGGCGGGCGCGGGGGTGGGCGAGTCGACGCTCGGCGACGACGGGTTCGAAGCCTGCCTCCTCGAGCGCGTGCGCACGTGGAGGTTCCCGCCTCCAGCCGGCGGGGGCGAGGTGCAAGTGAACTACCCCTGGGTGGTGCGGGTGGCGGGAGAGGAACAGGAGTAGGCAGGGGAGCTCGGCACCCTTCGACTGCGTTCAGGCCGAGCCCGTCGAGGCCCGTCCCCGCATCAACTCCTCGAGCAGCTCCATCGCCGTCTTCCCCAGCACCGGGTGCCGGGCGTCCGGCGCGAGCGCGGCCAGCGGCTCGAGCACGAAGCGCCGCTTGTGCAGCTCGAGGTGCGGCACGTCGAGCCCGGGCTCGTGCACCACCCGCTCGCCGAAGAGGAGCAGGTCCAAGTCGATGACGCGCGGCGCCCACTTCGGCGCCGGCGTGCGCCCGAGCTGCTGCTCCACGTCCTTGAGCGCGTCGAAGAGCTGGCGCGGGGTGAGCGTGGTGGTGAGCCTCACCACCGTGTTGAGGTACTTCGGCTGCGGCGTCGGGTCTCCCGGCGGCAGGAGCGCCTCGGTCTCGAGGAGCGGCCCCTCGGAGAGCGCCGTCACCCCGGGGATGGCCTCCAGCGCCGTGAGGGCCGCCTCGAAGTGCGCCAGGCGATCGCCCAGGTTCGACCCGAGCGCGACGTAGGCCACCTCGCTCATGCCGTCACCGGGTTCACCAGCGTGCCCACGTTCTCGATCTCCACCTCGACCACGTCGCCCGAGGAGAGCTTCCCCACCCCGGCGGGCGTGCCGGTGCTGACCAGGTCGCCGGGGAGCAGCGTCATGATGCTGGAGATGAACGCCACCAGCTTCGCCGCGCCGTGCACCATGTCGGAGGTGCGCGAGTCCTGAACCACCTTCCCGTTCACCCGGCAGACGATGCGCAGGTCGTTCGGCGACACGCCGGTGACCATCCACGGGCCTGCGCAGGCGAAGGTGTCGTAGCCCTTGGCGCGCGTGTGCTGCACCTCGCGGCGCTGGATGTCGCGGGCGGTGACGTCGTTGAAGCAGGTGAGCGCGAAGATGCCCCTCTCGGCCTCGGCCTCGCTGGCGCGGGTGAGGCGCTGCCCGATGACCAGCGCGAGCTCGGCCTCGTAGTGCACCTCGTGGCTCGCCTCGGGCAGCACGATGGGCGAGCGGTGAGGGTTGAGCGCGGTGGACGGCTTGATGAAGAGGAGCGGCTCCGCCGGCACGGCCTTCCCCAGCTCCGCGGCGTGCCTGGCGTAGTTCTGGCCGATGCAGACGATCTTCGAGGCCTCGCTGGGCACGAGGAAGCGCGCGGTCTCCAGCGGCACGGCCTCGCCGGTGGGCTGGCCTTGGCTCCAGGGCGCGCCGTCGAGGAGGTGCGCCACGCCGGAGAGCCTCGCGAAGCGCGGGCCGCGGTCCGTCTCCAGGCGGGCGAAGCGCTCGACGCTCATGCCTTCAACACCTCGCCCATGCCGTAGAGCCCGGGCTGCTGACCGACCACCCACTTCGCGGCGCGCAGGGCGCCTCGCCCGAACTGCTCGCGGCTCGACGCGCGGTGGGTGAGCTCGACGCGCTCGCCGTCGCCGAAGAAGAAGACGGTGTGCTCGCCCACCACGTCGCCACCGCGAAGGGCCTGCACGCCGATCTCCTTCCGTGGCCGCTCGCCCACCTGGCCCACGCGCGAGCTGCGGATGTCCTCGTTCGTGCGGCCGAGGGCCCGGGCCAGCTCCTCCGCGAGGCGGACCGCGGTGCCCGAGGGCGCGTCCTTCTTCAGGCGATGGTGCGTCTCCAGCACCTCGACGTCGAAGTCCTCACCGAGCCGCTTCGCGAGCTGCGCGGCGACCTCGATGACCAGGTTCACGCCCACCGACATGTTGGGCGACATCACCAGTGGAATGGCCGTGGCGGCTTCGGCCATCGACGCCTTCGCCTCGGCGGAGAAGCCGGTGGAGCCGACCACCAGGGGCACCTTCTTCGCGGCACACGTTCGCGCGTGGGCGACGGAGGCCTCGGGGGTGGTGAAGTCGATGACCACGTCGGCGCCGGGCGCGAGCGCTTCGTCGAGGGACGCGCAGGTGGGCACCTCCAGCGCTCCGAGCTTGGTGGCGAGGCCGAGGTCGAGGCCGATGAACTGGGTGCCCGGCCGCTCGGTGCCGCCGGCGACGACGAAGCCCGCCGTGTCGCGCACCAGCTTCACCAGCAACGAGCCCATGCGGCCCGTGACTCCGGTCACCACTACGCGAAGTTCTCGAGACATGAGCCGCTCCTTATCTCAGCGGAGCCGGGTGTGGTTGTTCACCGCTGGGGCGTCGCCGACACCCGCGGCCCGTCACGGCAGTGCGACGGTGGTGGGGCACATGACGAGCTCGAGGCGATTCGCGTGGGCAGTGGCCGGAGTCATGGCGATGCAGGCGTGCACGGGGAGCCAGGGGCCCGCGGGCGCCCAGGGCCCAGCTGGCCCCGGCGGACCGGCGTGACCGGCCCAACCGGCCCCACGGGCGCGACGGGCGCGACTGGTCCCATGGGCCCCTCCGGCCCGACCGGCCCCGTCGGCGGGACCGCGACGGTGGTGGCCACACGTCCGGTGAGCGCCGCGGCGGGCACCCTCATCTTCAACACCACGAGCCTGGCGCTGGAGCTCTACGACGGCGCGGCCTGGCAGACGTTCAAGAAGGCGCTGCCGGCGAGCTGCAAGGAAGTGCTCGCGCAGGGCGGAACAGCCGACGGCGTGTACACGATTCAGACCGCGCCCGGCGAGGCGCCCGTCCAGGTGTTCTGCGACCAGACGCGCGATCAGGGCGGCTGGACGTTGCTCATCACGCTCGCGCCGACGACGAACACCACCCTGATGGACTTCGCGTTCCTGTCCCGCTGGCCCTCGACCTTCTCCACGAGCTCCGGCGCGCCGGCGACGACGGGCCTGTACCACGGCTCGCTCGCGCCCTTCACCGAGGTGCGCGAGGAGGTCGGCTCCGGGTGCAGCGTGGTCTACGCCAAGAACCTGAACCGCGACGCCCTCGAGGTGATTCGCCGCGCCTACGGCTGGCAGGACCGCGTCACCTTCGCCCCGATGTTCGCCGCGATGCCCATCTGCCGCCTCGCCTACGCCACCGCGACCGACGACGTCGCGAGCTGCGCCTCGGCCTCGGCGACCTCGAACGACACGAGCGTGCTGGGCTTCCAGGTGGACCCCTCCGGCACGTCGCACACCTGGTTCGCGCGCGGCAACTGCTGCAGCACCGCCGGCGGCTCGTCGAAGTGCGGCTCCGACGCCGACGGCACCGCCTGGGCGAAGGCCTGGTTCCGCTGAGAGGAGCCGGGCGCCACGGGCGAGTCAGTCGGGGTAGGCCGTCGGCTCCATCAGCCGGTAGCTCACGGCGTCGAGCGGCCCGCACTCGTGGGGCTGGGTGCCGAGCTTCGTCACGCCGCGCGCGTCGGTGTCGAGCATCAGCCGCTGAATGGGCGTCTCGCCGATGGGCTCTCCGCTCTCACCGGTGCGGCAGGGGCGCTCGCGCTTCGCCGGGTAGACCAGCAGGCTCAGGCGATAGCGGCGCGGGGCGTCGCGCGAGGTGAGCACGAAGGGCACGCCGGTGACGGTGCCACCACGAACGAGCCGGGGGAGCAGCGAGGGCGGGACGTGGCCGACGACGGCGTCGCCGCGCAGCGCCTCCAGCGACTCGATGACGATGGTGCCCTCGAAGGACTGGCGCACCGTGAGCGAAGCGACGGCGTTGGTCGGCCCGGCCCGGTACACCTTCCACTCGGAGAGCACGAGCATGCCGGGGACCTCGAGCGGCGGCGCCCTCGTCGCCTCGGCGTACCAGGTGCGGACGCCGGCCAGCGCCGGCGAGGTGCTGACCCACAGCACCCACGCGAGCGCGGGCCCGTGCACGAGGAGGGACGCGAGGCGGATGCGGCGCGAGAGCAGCGCGAGCACCGTGGTGAGGCCGGCGTAGAAGAGGAAGCCGGTGAACAACAGGTCCGGCATGCCGTCGCCGAAGTCGCGGGTCATGGTCGGCCCCAGGGCGACGTTGCTCGTCCAAGCGAAGCCGATGACGACGATGGCGAGGTGCAGGAGCAGGTTCCGCGGGCCCCACGGGGAGGCCGGCTTCGCGCTCGTGCTCGACGACGATGCCGGGAGCTCGGCCGCGACGAGGCGCCCGTAGGCCGCCGGCTCGAAGAAGGCGCCTCCGCACCCGGCGCAGACGTTCACGGGCGTGCCTCGCAGCTCCTTCGGCGCGAGGGTCCCACCGCAAGCTGGGCACGGGCGAAGCTCCATGGGGCTGGAAACGTAGGACCGGCGCGAACGATCTGCACTCGCCGAGCGGTCCGCCTCGCGGCGTTGCGCCGAATCAATCCGGAGGGAGGCCCTACGCGGCTGCGTTGACGGCACCGGGGCGGCAGCCCCAAAGCGCGTGCGCCGGCTCCGCGAGCTCGCGGAACCGTGACGCACGAGTCGGGGTTCCCATGCGCAGGACGCTCTCGTGGTCGGCCGTCGCCGTCTCACTCGAAGCGTGTCAGGGGCTCTCGCACTTTCAGGGCGCGTGCTCGGGGGAGCAAGCCTGCGAGGCCGGGCTCGAGTGTCTCCCCCGCGCAACCAGCGGCCGGTCACTGCGTTGCGATCCCGCCGAGGTGACGCCGCCGCTCAGCTCTTCCCGAGCAGCCCCAGCTTGGCGAGCTCGTCCTTCAGCTTGGCGGCGTTCCCGTCGGTCATCGGCAACAGCGGCGGCCGGATGTCCTTGGTGAAGCGCCCCATCAGGTGCAGCGCCATCTTCACCGGAATCGGGTTCGACTCGCAGAAGAGCAGGCGGTGCAGGGGCTGGAGCTTGAGCTGCAGCGAGAGCGCCTTGGCCGTGTCCTTCGCCAGCGCCGCGGCGACGAGGTCCGCCATCAGGCGCGGCGCCACGTTCGAGGACACCGAGATGACGCCCTTGCCACCGCTGGCCACGAAGGGCGCCACCACGAAGTCGTCGCCGGACAAGAGCGTCAGCCGCTCGCCGCACTGCTCGAAGACGTCGAGGCAGCGCAAGATGCTGCCGGTCGCCTCCTTGAGCGCCACCACCTCGGCGATGTCGCAGAGCCTCTTCGCCGTCTCGGGCAACAGGTCCACGCCGGTGCGGCCCGGCACGTTGTAGGCGATGAGCGGGAAGCCGGAGTTCGCCTTGGCGATGAGGCGGTAGTGCTCCACCAGGCCGGCCTGGGTGGGCTTGTTGTAGTAGGGGGTGACCACCAGCGCGCCGTCGGCGCCCACGTCGCGCGCGACCTTCACCGCCTCGATGGCCTCCTGGGTGCTGTTGCTGCCGGCGCCGCCGAACACCTTCGCCCGACCTTTGGTGGTCTGCACGCACAGCTCGATGGCGCGGCGACGCTCGGCCGGCGTCATCGTCACCGCCTCGCCGGTGGTGCCCATGGGGATGAGCACCGCGGTGCCGTTGGCGAGCTGGTACTCGATGAGCCCCTGATACGCGGCCTCGTCGAGCTTGCCGTCCTTGAAGGGCGTGGCCAGCGCCGTCATCGAGCCACTCAACGTCGTCATGATGTCTCTCCTCTCCAGAGATCTTCGAGTGCGTCGCGGCGCCGCACCACCCGGTACGAGCGGCCGTCGACGAGCACCTCCGCGGGGCGGAGGCGCGAGTTGTAGGTGCTGCTCATGCTCATGCCGTAAGCGCCCGCCGTCTTCACCGCCAAGAGGTCGCCGGCCGCGAGCGGAGGCAACTTCCGTTCCTTCCCCAGCACGTCGCTCGACTCGCACACCGGGCCGACGACGTCGACGGAGCGCTTCGTCCCCTTGCGCGGCTTCACCGGCACGAGGTCGTGGTGCGCGCCGTAGAGCGCCGGTCGCACGAGGTCGTTCATGCCGGCGTCGACGATGACGAAGCGGCGCACCGGCGTGGTCTTCCGGTAGAGGACCTGGGTGAGGAGGATGCCCGCGTTGGCGACCAGCACGCGGCCGGGCTCCAGCACCAGCGTGGCGTCGAGCCCACGGAGCGGCTCCTGCACCGCGCGGGCGTAGGCCTCGAGGCTGGGCGGCCGCTCCACGGTGTAGGTGACGCCGAGCCCGCCGCCGACGTCGAGGTGCGTGAGCGGAAAGCCGTCGGCGCGCAGGGAGCGGAAGAGCTTGCCCACCCGCTCGATGGCCTCGCGGAAGGGCTTGGTGTCGGTGATCTGCGAGCCGATGTGGCAGTCGAGGCCGACCGGCGTGAGCCCTTTCAGCTTCCGGCTCTTCCGGTAGAGCTCGACCGCCTCGTCGAAGGGCACGCCGAACTTCGAGGTCTTGAGGCCGGTGGCGATGTAGTGGTGCGTCTTCGGGTCGACGTCGGGGTTCACCCGCAGCGCGAAGGGCGCCTTCTTGCCCAGACGGCGGGCGACGGCGTCGAGGCGCACGAGCTCCTCGGCGCTCTCCACGTTGAACTCGAGGATGCCGGCGCGCAGGGCGGCGGCCATCTCCGCCTCGGACTTGCCCACGCCGGAGAAGACGACCTTCTTCGGATCGCCGCGGGCCACGAGGACGCGCGCGAGCTCTCCGCCGGAGACGATGTCGAAGCCGGCGCCGCCCTCGGCGAGGAGCCTCAAGATGGCGAGGTTCGAGCAGGCCTTCACCGAGTAGCAGAGGAGCGACGGCGTGCCGGCGAACGCGCGGGTGACGACCTCCAGGTGCCGGCGCAGCGTGGCGGCGGAGTAGACGTAGGTCGGCGTGCCCACCTCGCGCGCGATGCGCTCCAGCGAGACGCCGTCCGCGAAGAGCACGCCCTTCTTGGGAACGAAGTGGTTCACCGCGCGTCTCCGCAGCAGCCGCCGTCGGGACGGGCGTCGGGCGCGGGCGAGTCGGCGGCGGTGCTCTCCAGCGGAGGACGAGGGGCCGCCTTGATGCCGCAGGCGGAGGCGTGGAGGAGCAGGAGCAGGAGAACGAACCGCATTCGGTGCGCACCCTGCCTGGGCAGCGCGCGGGCTTCAAGACATCGAATGGCGCGAGCCGCGGGTTGGCTGGGGATCGTGCCCCCCCGAGCGGGCTTGACGCTCGATCGCCGGAGTCGTTCGACGCCACGGTCCCGCCGCCGCCCCGCCATCGGGGCGACGTTAGTGTTGAGCATGAACCGGCTGATCACGCTGGCGGCCGCCCTGGTGCTGGCGGGGTGCGCGAGGTCGACGACCGAGAAGCGCCACCTGCCGCCCCTCACCACGGTGGGCCACGTCGAGCTCTCCCGCTACCTGGGCACCTGGTACGAGATCGCCAGCTTCCCGCAGAGTTTTCAGAAGGGGTGCACCGCGACGACCGCGACGTATTCGTTGCGCGACGACGGGAAGATCGACGTCCTGAACCGCTGCCGGCAGGACCGGGTGGACGGTGAGGAGCGGAGCGCCAAGGGGCTGGCGCGCGTGGTGGACCCGGCCACCAACGCGAAGCTGGAGGTCAGCTTCTTCCGCCCGTTCTGGGGGGACTACTGGGTGATCGATCTCGGGAGGGACTACGAGTACGCGGTGGTGGGGCACCCGGGACGCGACTACCTGTGGATCCTGAGTCGGACCCCGACGATGGACGACGCGACCTACGCCGGCATCATCGAGCGGCTGAAGGCGAAGGGGTACCAGACCGAGCGGCTGGTGAAGACCGCGCAGCCGGCGCCGGGGACAAGCTGAGCGTCAGCGGACCAGCGTGCCGTAGAGCTCATCGACATCGGGCTGCACGTCGAGGCCGGACACAGTGAACGACTCCTGCGAACGGTGCTCTCGCTCGATCCAGCGCTTGCCGTCGCGGGAGTGAACGGTCATGCGGCGCTGGGAGTGCGAGACGATCAGGAAGGCGGACGGCCCGCCCCGCTCGTCGAACGCCTCCATCGGCCGGTTGCCCCTACGGCGCACCTTTGGATCTTCGTCTCGCCGCGCCGCCGACCAGCACACCAGCTGACGCGGTGCCCACGAACGGCAGCCAGTGTTCCATCAAGGCGGCCCAGGAAGCGCCGCCGAAGGACTGGAAGGCCCAGTGCGCCCCGAGGACGCCCGCCACCCCGGAGACGACCGCGACAGCGCGCCGCGCGACCTTCCATGCCCACCGATCGCCCAGGGCAGACGCGAGGCGCAGGCTCACGAGGGTGAGACCCGTGATGATCGCCAAGCCCCCAAGGCCAACGCCCATCACCTGCCACGCTCCCGCCGCGAAGCCTCCCCCGGCCACCAGTCCGCAAGCGAGGGCGAGCACCCGCCCCCAGTGCGCGGCCACGGTGCGCGCGAACGAGCGAGGAATGGCGATCTGCCCCAGCATCGCGATCAGCAGGACGCCCCAGCGCAGCGTCGTCGGCACCGGCACGGCCTTGTCGACCGCCCAGGCCCGGAGAACCTTCTCCAGGATGACGCCAGCCCGGCCGGCCGAGTCGACCTGCCTGGCGCGATCGAGGACTGGTGCTTTCTCCTTCCTGAAGTCTTCCGCCCGCTTCAAGTCGTCGGCGGTGGCCGCCCACACCTCCGACCCAGACAAGGTCTTGGTCAGCCCGCCACGGGACTCGGCGATGATCGCGGCATGGGCTTGCGTGACACGCTCGTTGGCAATCTGCTGGTTCGCCACGAGCTGCCGGATGATGGTCTCCGCGGCATCGAGGCGGCCGCTGAGAATGTCGTGCTCTCGCCAGCCCTCCTCGAGGAAAGCTCCGAAGTGCGCCAGCGTGTTGCCGGCCAAGGCGTGATTCCGCCTCGTCTTGCTGCTCGCTTCCTCCGGGCTGATGCGCACGATGTCGACCTCGACCGCCTCGTCGATTCCTCCGTTGCGGACAATGGGGAAGATGGCCATGTCGAAGTACTCGAAGGCGTCGTGGAGCCACTGTGCCTCCGCCAGGGCTGAACCCGAGAGCGAGGCCGCCACTCCATCGGAGACCTCCTTCACCTCGCGCCCGAAGTCGGACAGCAGCTTCCGAAGCTCGTGCCCGGCCTTCCGCAGCTTCGCCACGAGCGCCACGACGCTTGCGGCACGATCGGCGCCCGTCTTCGCGGCAATCTCCATGAGCGCCCCCTCTGACAGATCGCCTTTCCTCAGCTCCATCACCCGCTCGCGCAGAGCCGTCCGCAATTCGCGGCGAACCCCGTACAGCGTGTCGCATGCACTCGTCAGGGCCCGCCGGGCAGCGCTCACCGCGGGGTCGGAACCTTCCAGGCGGCGGAGCACGAAGCTGATCTTCCGGAACCGGTAGTCGAGGTCCGCGTCCAGCAGCAACTGGCGCTCGTTGCCGACGTAGTCGACTCGGGCCCAACGCATGACGAGCTCTCGGACGACCTGGACGAGCTCCGGTCGATCGAACCTGGCTGCGCTGCAGACCGCGTCGGCGAGAGACTCTGCGACCTCCTGCACCTTCAGCTCGAGGTAGGCGGAGTAGGCGAAGTTCCCGTACTTCTTCGCCAAGTCCGCGAGCGTGCCGTTCCTCCACTCGTCGGCGGACATGGGCGTGACGTCCTTGGGGAGCGCACCCTCGACGATGCGCTCGAGCTCGAGGAGGTCTCGAATCCTCGCGTTGCGCTCGAGAACGCGCTCCAGATCCTCGCGCACGGTCTCGTACCCAGACAGCGTCAGCGCGGCGAGCGCGTTCTCGACGGCGCCGGGCTTCTTCAGGCGACTCTTCGCGAGCTCGGAGTCCGAGAAGCGCTCGGGGTCAGGCTCGATGTAGACGAGCACACGCTTCACGTCGAGGTACGACTGACGCCGGGCGAGCTCGTCGACGACGTAGGAGAACGGCTTGTTGTCGAGGTAGCCGCCGTCGGTGAGTGGCTTCTTCTCGTACTCCGGGCCGACGAAGAGCAACCGGTCGGTCCACTTCGAAGCCTCGGACTTCGACGCCTTGGACCGAGAGCTCGCGACGGCCTGTGCGTCGTTCCAGGTGAACGGCTCGAAGGCGCCTGGAAACGACGACGTGCAGCGTGCGGCGAAGGCGAGCAGCGGGTTTTCATCCCACGAGAAGTCATCTTCTTTCCCTTCGTCTTTGTCCTCCTTCCTGTCCGTCGGTCGATGCGTGAAGTGAAAGCGCTGGCGGTATCTCATCTCGCGCGCCACCGCGTTCGAGACTGGCAAACGCACCAACTCCCCGCGGACGTCGGTGGTGGTGATGTACAGATCGACGCGCCCGGGATCGAAGTGAGCCTCTGGCTGCTGTTTCCCCATGCCGTCGAGAGCGTGGAGCAGGCGCTCGTACATGTGCCTGCCGTTGAAGAGCGCCGGCGGCGGGTCGTCGGGGTCGACGTTCGGGGTCCTCGCGGCTCGATCGTTGAGCAGCCTCGACAGGTCACCTTCTTCGACCCAGAGCTTCACGATGCTGTCCATCGAGAGGTTCTGCGCGAGCGCCTTGGCCAGGAAGACGCCGTTGATGCCCCCGGCCGAGGTCCCGGAGATGACGTCGATGGCGACCCGGGTCGTGAGCTCGCCGTCTTTGTTGGAGGCGCACTGGCGGTAGATCGTCTCGACCGGCGTGAGCTCCTGGACCCCCGCGAGCGCCTTCTTCTCCCCGACCCCGAGCGCGGTGGCGCGGACCACGCTCAACAGCTCGCGGGCGACGCCGCCGATGTAGACGGCGAGCGACACCCCGCCGTACATCACCACGCCGATCCGGAGCTCCGACTCGTAATTCACCTTCGTTGGGCTCATGAGCGCCCCTCCCCAGGGCAGAGCGCATCCTACGCCGAGGCCCGCGGCGCACAGGAACGAATGAGCGGCCCCTCGAGAACGTGCGTCAGTCCTCCTCGACCCCGACGCTCAGCCCGGCCGGCCACGCCTCGCCGCCCTCGCGCTCCCACCAGAACGGCGCGCGCGGCTTCTGCCTCGGCCACAGCTCGTTCATCGTCGCCGCGTCGTAGAGCCGACCGCCCACCATCGTGTACCGCACGCTGCGGCTGTTCTTCAGGTTCGTGAGCGGGTTCGCGTCGAGCACCGCCAGGTCCGCGAGCTTGCCCACCTCGAGTGAGCCCAGGTCCCCCTCGAGCCCGAGGTACTGCGCGCCGCCCAAGGTCCCCACGCGCAGGGCCTCGAGCGGCGTCATGCCGCCCTGCTCCAGCATCCACAGCTCCCAGTGGGCGGCGAGCCCTTCCCGCTGCCCGTGCGCGCCGAGCTGCACGCCCACCCCGGCGTCGTGGAGCTTCTTCGCCGCCTTGGCCACGGCGATGTGGTTCAGCTCCTCGTCGGGCAGCTTCACCCGCCGGCGGCTGCGCGCGTCGAGCTGCCTCCGCGGGACGAACTTCGAGAGCCGCTCGTCGGCCCACACGTCGCCCACCTCGTACCAGTAGTTCTCCCCCATCAACCCGCCGTAGGCGACGCCGAGCGTGGGCGTGTAGCCCGTCTTGGTCGCGCGCCACAGCTGCACCACGTCGTCGTAGAGCTTCGCCACCGGCAGCGCGTGCTCGATGCCGGTGTGCCCATCGACGACCTCGGTGAGGTTCTTGTCGAGCAGCGACCCTCCCTCGGGCACCACCAGCATCCCCAGCTCCCTCGCCGCCTGAATGATGCGCTGGCGCTGATCTCGCCTGGGCTGGTTGTAGCTCTTCACGCTGAACGCCCCGACGGCCGCGAGGCGCCGCAGGTGCCCGCGCGCGTCCTCCAGGGACTCCACCGGCGCGCGAAACGAGCCCTGCGCCCCGTACAGAATCGTCCCGGTCGAGAAGAGCCTCGGCGCGCGCAAGAGCCCCGCCCTCGCCTGCTCCGCCGCGGCGAAGAAGCTCTCGGTGTCGTTCGATGGATCGTGAATCGTCGTCACCCCGAAGGCGAGCGACGCGTCGAGCACCCAGCTCTCCTCGGGAATCACGCCCATGTCCGACCCCACCAGGCCGTGCCAGTGCACGTCGATGAGCCCGGGAATGATGGTCTTGCCCCGCACGTCCACCACGTGCGCGCCGGCCGGAATCGCCACGCTCGCGCGCGGGCCGACGGCCGCGATGCGCCCGTCCTTCACCACCACCGCGCCGTCCTCCACCACCTCGTCGCCCTTCATCGTCACCAGCCGCGCGCCCACCAGCGCCGTCACGCCCGGCGCGGAGTCGCTCGCCACGTCCTGCCCGAGGCCCACGCCCGTCGTCGGCGGCTCGGGCAGCGTCTTCGGCGCGCCGTCCAGGAACGCGAACGCGTCCTTCAGCTCGCGGGTGAAGAGCGTGGGCCCGAGCGTCCAGTGCAGGCGCTTCGCGTCTCCGCTCCAGTGCAGCCACCCGCCGGAGTCCTTCGACACCTTCGCCACCGGCAAGGCCTTCCCCTCGCCGTCGGCCACCAGCGCCTTCGCCCCGCGCGGGAACGGCATCACGAAGGCGTTGAAGTTCTTCCGGAACGCGAGCCAGCGGCCGTCGGGAGAGACGCGGTACTCCGTCACCTCGTCGCTGTTGGCGTGGGTGAGCGGCTCGCTGCCGTCGAGGCGCAGGCTCTTCAGCGCGCGCACGTCCTTCTTCTCCTCCTCGGTGACGGTGAGGAAGTAGACGCGATCGCTCTCCGCCCCGAAGTGCGGCGCGTCGCCTTGGGTGGCGATGCGACGCGGCGTGCCTCCCCCCACCGGCACGACGTAGAGCCCCGGCGCGCGGCTGTAGAGCCCCGAGACGAGCCCGCCGCCCTGCCCCGCGCGAAACACCAGCGTCTTCCCGTCGGGAGAGAACGCGGGCTCCAGGTAGTGCCCCGGCGAAGGCGTCACCACCCGCCCCTCGCCGCCGCTCGCCGCCACCACGCGCACGCTGCCGAGCTTCTCGTCGTCCCACGTCGTGTAGGCGATGAACGCGCCGTCTCGGGAGAACGACGGGTACAGCTCCTCGTGCTCGGTCTGCGCGGTGAGGCGCTTCGTCGCGCCGTTGGGCAGCGTCTTCACCCAGAGCTTGCCGAGCGACTCGTAGACCACCCGGTCGCCCGTGGGCGACACCTGCACCCACCGCAGCAGCTTGGTGTGGAAGGTCGGCGTCACCGCCGGCCGCGAGACCTTCAGCGTGTCGAAGACGCGCCGCGTGTCCTTCACGCGAAACGGAATGCGCGAGGCCGCGCCGGAGCCCGCGTCGACTCTCCACAGCCCGCCCTGCGCCCACAGCACCAGCGAGCGCGCGTCGGGCGTCCACGCCATCGTGGGGTAGACGCCGTGCACGGCCCAGGTCTCCTGCAGATCGCGATCGAGCCCGTCCCACAGCGCGCGCTCCCGACCGCTCGCCACGTCGGCCACCATCAGCACCGACCTCGCGCGCACGCGGCGAACGAAGGCGAGCGACTTCCCATCGGGCGAGGGCGTGGGCCGAATGGAGCCGCCGGGGCCGGTGACGAAGGGCACGAGCTCCCGGTTGGCGAGCTCCAAGCGGAAGATGGCGTAGATCTCCCCGTTGGGGTCCTTGTTGTACTCGAAGGTCTTCCCCGGCGAGACGTCCTGGCTGAAGTAGACGAAGCGCCCGTCGGGGCTGAAGGCCGGCTCGCCGACGTCCTTCTGCTGGGTGGGCGCTTCGGTGAGCTGCACGCCCTCCCCGCCGGTGCGGTGGTAGAGCCAGAGCTCCCCCGCGCCGAGCGACCGCCGCGAGGTGAAGTGCTTGCGGCCGACGAGGAACTGCGAGTCCGGGCTCCAGGCGGGCTCGGTGACGAGGCGCACGCTCTCGCTGGTGACCGGCGTGGCCACGCCGCCGTCGCGCGGCAGCACCCAGAGGTTGTCGCCGCCGCCGCGGTCGGAGGTGAAGGCGAGGTTCCGCCCGTCCTTCGAGTAGCGCGGCTGCATGTCCCACGCGGGGCCGTGGGTGATGGCGCGCGCGAGGCCACCGTCGAGCGGCACGAGGTAGAGATCGCCGAGGAGATCGAACGCCACCTCGTCGCCGCGAGGGCTCACGTCCACGTTCATCCACGTGCCCTCGGTGACGTCGATGGCGACGTCCTTCCCCGGGAAGGGCGGCGCGGAGACGTTCCAGGGCGCCTCGCCGCCGTCGGGAGGGAAGCCCGCGTCGGGCCCGGGAATCGGGAACTGGGCGAGGGCGACGGCGGGGAACAGCAGCACGGCGAGGGTGCGCATGGCCGCGCTGCTACCGTGGGAGAAGGCCGGGCTCAAGGCGCTCCGAGCGGACCGGGCGTGCGGGGCGTCGCGCGCAGGGGAGCCCGTCCCCCTGTCGTTCCGTTCGCAGCCCAGCGTCACTCCGCGAGGAGGGCGAGCACCTCGCGCAGGAAGAGCTCCGGCGCGGTGTTCATGGCGGCGTGCTGCTGGCCCGGCAGCATCACCACGCGGCTGTTCGGGAGCGCGCGGTGGACGTTCTCGGTGGCGGCGCCGAAGAAGGCCGGGCTGTCACCCCCGAGGGGCCCGGCCCCCGCGGTCAAGGTGTAGACGGTGAAGCGGTCCTCGAGGCGCGGGAGCAGGGACGCGCAGCGCGCGTGATCGGCCGAAGTGCCGTGGACCAGGACGAGCGGGGGTCCGTGCCCGGTTCGGGTGTAGGCGATGGGAGTGCCGTCCAGGCTCTTCACGGCCTGCATGGTGGTGTCTCCGCGCGCCGCGGCCGGCGGCTTCGGGGTGGAGGTAGAGGCGCAGCCCGCGTCGAGTAGAGCGACGAGCAAGGCAGCCCATGGACCGCGTGGCATCGGCGGCCTCCGGGAGAGCGGCGAGTGTGCGGCGCGAACGGCTCAGCGTCGAGGCGGAGGCGCGACGGAGGTGGCTGGGCCAACGCGAGGCCGCCGCGCCCGCGCTCACCTCCTGGGAGGCAGGGTGGCGCTCCTCTCCGCCAGTGGCAGCAGGCCCCGGCGCTGCGACTCCTCGAGGAGGAAGCGCCACACCGCCGCCACGCGCGGGACGTCGCGCAACGCCCGGTGCACCACCAGCCACGCTTCCTCCGGCGGCCAGGGAGGCGTGGCCGCCACGAGGCTCTTGTGCACCTGAAGCCGGCGCAGCTTCTTCAGCTCGAGGTACGGCTCGGGCACCAGCGCCACGCCGAAGCCGCCCTCGACGGCCGCGACCTGGGTGGCGAAGTGGCTCGACCGCAGCACCGGGTCGGCCTTCGGGGCCGCGGCGGCGAGCCAGCGCGGAGGACCCACGCCCTGCAGGTCGGCCCCCCACGTCACCCACGGCAGGCGGTTCCAATCGCGCACCGGGCCCAGCGCGGCGGCCACGCGCGGCGCCGCCACTGGAACCCAGCGCGTGAGCATGAAGCGGGTCATCACCAGGTCGCCGGCCTGGGGCCGCACCGTGCGAATGGCGAGATCGGCCTCGTTACGGGTGAGGTCCACCACGCGCTGCTGCGCGTCGACCTCGAGGCGGAAGATCGGAAGAGCGGCGCTGAGCCGCACCAGCGCCGGCGCGACGAAGAGGTCGGCGAGGCCCGGGACGACCGAGAGCCGCACCAGGCCTTCGGCCGAGGCCTCGAGGCCCGACCCCTCCTGGGCGAACTGATGGAGCGCCGACTCCATGGCCTCGGCCGCGGGCAACAGCCGCTCGGCGGCCTCGGTGGGGACGAGGCCGGTTCGGGTGCGATCGAAGAGGCGGGCGCCCAGGGCCCGCTCCAGGGCCACCAGGCGCCGGCTGAGCGTCGAGGCGTCGAGCCCGGCGCGCTGGCCCGCGGAGCCGAGCTTCCGCTCCCGCGCGAGCGCCAGAAACAGCCGCACGTCGTCCCAGCGGAGGTCGGGGCTTCGTTGCATGACTGCAAAGATACCTTGCCGACACGTCGATAGCATGCACGAACGCAAGACAGCATCTTGAGGCCATGACCACCTCCAACACCCTCTCCGTCGTCCTCGGCGCGGGCCAGATCGGCTCGCGCGTCGCCCAGCTCCTGCTCGCCCGCGGACAGCGCGTGCGCGTGGTGCGCCGGGGCCCGGCCCCCACCGCCGCGCCCGGCCTCGAACACGCCCGCGGCGACCTCGCCGACCTGCGCTTCGCCGAGGAGGCCTGCCGGGGCGCGGCCGTCGTCTACGATTGCACCAACCCCGCCTACGACCAGTGGCACACGCGGCTGCTCCCACTCGGGCGTGGGGCCCTGCACGGCGCGGCGACGGCGAAGGCCCGCCTGGTGGCGCTGGACAACCTATACCCCTACGGCCGTGTGGAGCGCCCGATGACGGAGACGACACCGGTGGCGCCGTGCAGCAAGAAGGGGGAGCTGCGCGCCCAGCTCGCGCGCGAGCGGCTCGAGGCCGACGCCCGTGGCGACGTGAAGGTCGCGCTCGGCCGCGCCTCCGACTTCTTCGGGCCCGGGGTGACGAGCACCTCCATCTTCGGCGAGCGCTTCTACCGCCGCGTGCTCTCGGGGCAGGCCGGCGAGTACATGGGCGACGCCGACCTGCCGCACGCGTACTCCTTCGGCGAGGACGTGGCGCAGGGGCTCGTCACGCTGGGTACGAACGAGGGCGCCGGGGGCGTGTGGCATCTGCCGACGGCGCCGGCGGAGTCCACCCGGGAGCTCGCGACCCGCCTGTTCGCGTTCCTCGGCCGGCCGGTGAAGCTGACCCGCCTGCCGAACCTGGTGCTCAAGACGATGGGGCTGTTCTCGCCGCTGCTGCGCGAGGTCGCCGAGATGACCTACCAGTGGGAGACGCCCTTCCTGCTCTCGGACGCGAAGTTCCGCGCGCGCTTCGGGGGCGCGGCGACGCCGCTGGCCTCCGGCGCTCAGGTGACCGCGCGGTGGGCGCTCGAGGCGTACTCGCCGGGCGTCACCCGGCAGGCGGCGTAGGCGCGCTCCGCGGAGTCCACCCGCCGCGGCGCGCCCCACCGGCGCGGAGCTCGCCGGTCGTCGTGGCGGCGGCGCGGCGGCCGTGGCAGTCAGGAGCGCACCGCTTCGCCGAGCACCTCACCCGCCACGGGGGCCCCCTCGCCTACGCCAACCTGGCGGTGCGCGGGCTCACCTCGGCGCAGATTGCGAGCGGCAGCCCGAGGCCGCGGTGGCGATTCGGCCCGACGTGGCCAAGGTGGTGGCGGGCGTGAACGACCTGCTCCGCCCGAAGCTCGAGCTCGACGAGTTGGCGGGGCACATCGAGGCGATGATCCGCTCCCTGGTGACGCAGGCGTGGAACGAGCCGCTGCCACCCGCGCCGCCTCCGACGCTTGGGGCCCGCGCCCGCCGCCAGCTCGCTTGGGGCCGCGCCTACCTCGCGCCGTGGGTGCTGCGGCACGCGCGCGGGCGGTCCCGCGGCGATGGCCGCGCGGCCAA
>JBBIOE010000081.1:0-28585 GCA_037443525.1 Archangiaceae bacterium
CCCGCGTCGGGCGGCGCCGAGGAGAGGAGCCCGAAGAACTCCGCCGCCCGCGCGCTGGCGCACAGCTTCACGTCGAGGTTGTAGGCGCCCGCCGCTCCGCAGCCCGCCGCCACGTCGACCGGGGTGCCGTGACCCATGCCCGAGACCGTCCACGACTCGACCAGGGTGAGCCCGGCGCCACTTCGAAACTCCCGCCGCGTCGCCGGACCCACGGTCGAGGTGGCGTCGGCGATGGCGTCGATGCCGTTGACGCCCGCCCACTGGTCGACCTCCTCGCTCAGGCTCGAGAGGCGCACCGTGCCGTCGGCGTCCCCGTGCCAGAGCATCACCCGCGGCGCAGGCAGCCCTCCCGCCACCGCGGACACCTTCGCCGCCCAGTCCGCCGGCGTCTTGTCGGGCGGCGTGCTCATGCAGCCGAAGCCCTCCGCGAGCGTGGTGGCGCAGCCGAAGGGGACGCCCGCCATCACCGCGCCGCGCGAGAAGACGTCGGGCGCCACCGCGAGCAGGACGTTGGTCATCGCCGCTCCCGCGGACAGCCCGGTGACGAACACCCGCGATGGATCCACTCCGCGCGTCTGCTCGAGGTGCGAGACCATCTGCAGAATCGACGTCACCTGCGCGCCAGTGCGCGTCTGCTGGGCGGTGTCGAACCAGTCGAAGCAGCCGCCGTTGGTGGTGACCTGCGGGTAGGCCACCAGGAAGCCCTCGGCCTCGGCCAGCTCGTTCCACCCGATGGTCGCATAGGAGGAGGCCGTCTGAGTGCAGCCGTGGAGCGCCACCACCAGCGCTGGAGAGGGCCTCGGCGAGGCGGGGAGCTCGAGGTACAGCGCCAGCCCTCCGGGGTTCGAGCCGAAGCCCGTCTCCTGCACCAGGCCATCCTGGCGGGTGCCCACCACGAGACCATCGGGGCCCGGCCCGCAGGCGGCGAGGGCGGCGAAGAGCAGCGGCAGGGTCGGCTTCACGCGACGCCCCGGTTACGCCCCACCCTTTCGAATGTCGAGGGGCCCCAGATTGATTCCAAAATCAACTTCTGCGTACTGTCCGCGCCGCGCGGCCGGCGAGCCGCCTCACGCGAAGGAGCCGCACATGGGCGACGAGCTTCGATTCGACGGACGGGTGGTCATCGTCACGGGAGCCGGCGCCGGCCTGGGCCGCTCGCACGCGCTGTTGTTCGCGAGCCGCGGGGCCAAGGTGGTGGTGAACGACCTGGGCGGCAAGATGACCGGCGGCGGGCAGAGCACGGCCGCGGCGGACGCGGTGGTCCAGGAGATCAAGGCCCAGGGCGGCCAGGCCGTCGCCAACTACGACTCGGTGGAGAACGGCGCCCAGATCGTCCAGTGCGCGCTCGACCACTACAAGCAGGTCGACGTGGTCATCAACAACGCGGGCATCCTGCGCGACGCCTCGTTCAAGAAGATGACCGAGGAGGACTGGGACCTCATCAACCGGGTGCACGTGCTCGGCGCCTTCCGCGTCACCCACGCCGCGTGGCCGCACATGCAGGACAAAAGCTACGGCCGCATCCTCTTCACCATCTCGTCGGCGGGGCTGTACGGCAACTTCGGCCAGGCGAACTACGCCGCGGCCAAGCTGGGCCTGCTCGGGCTCTCCAACACCCTGGCGCTCGAGGGCGCGAAGAAGAACATCAAGGTGAACGCCATCGCGCCGTTCGCCGGCTCGCGGCTGACCGAGACGGTGCTGCAGAGGGACATGCTGGAGGCGCTCGAGCCTGGGCACGTCTCGCCCGTGGTGGCGTGGCTCGCCCACGAGTCGTGCGAGAGCACCGGCGGCTGCTTCGAGGTGGGCGGCGGCGTCTTCACTCAGCTCCGCTGGGAGCGCACCCAAGGGAAGGTGTTCAAGCTCGGCCGCACCATCTCCCCCGAGGCGGTGCGCGGCGCCTGGGAGCAGATCACCGACTTCAGCCATGCCACGCACCCGGAGAACATCGCCGCGTCGATGGCGCCCATCGTGTCGAACCTGGGCACCAAGAGCCTGGGCGGCAACGAGCTCATCGACGTGGACCAGGCTCTCGGCGCGAAGCTGCCGGAGACCGTCACCAGCTACACCGAGAAGGACCTGGCGCTGTACGCGCTCGGGGTGGGCGCGGCGCGAGACCCGCTCGACGCGAACGACTTGAAGCTGGTGTTCGAGCTCAACTCCGAGGGCTTCTACGGGCTGCCGACCTACGGCGTGGTGCCGGCCATCAACGCCATCCTCAAGCTGGCGATGGAGGGCCACCAGGCGCCCGGCCTCAACTACGGCTTCGACCGCATCCTCCACGGCGAGCAGTTCACCGAGGTGACGCGGCCGCTCCCGGCGAAGGCGACGCTGCGCCACAAGGCGCGCATCAAGGACATCTTCGACAAGGGCAAGGGCGCGGTGGTCGTCACCGAGATCGTCAGCGAGGACGCCGAGACCGGCGAGGTGCTGATCAGAAACGACGCGACGATGTTCGTGCGCGGCGCCGGAGGCTTTGGCGGAGAGCGCGGGCCCTCCAGCGAGGTGAACGTGCCGCCCGACCGGAAGCCCGACGCGGTCATCACCGAGAAGACCGCCGACAACCAGGCGCTGCTCTACCGGCTCACCGGCGACTGGAACCCGCTCCACGCCGACCCGGCCTTCGCGCAGGCCTTCGGCTTCGAGAAGCCCATCCTCCACGGGCTGTGCACCTTCGGGTACGTGGGGCGCCACGTCATCAAGGCCTTCGCCGGCGGCGACCCGCGCCTCTTCAGGAA
Organism: Archangiaceae bacterium; assembly: GCA_037443525.1. Lineage (GTDB taxonomy): Bacteria > Myxococcota > Myxococcia > Myxococcales > Myxococcaceae > JBBIOE01. Next base: position 2,736 of record JBBIOE010000081.1, read on the forward strand.
CATCCGCGTGCGCTTCGCCGACACGGTGTTCCCCGGGGAGACGCTGAAGACCGAGATGTGGAAGGAGAAGGACGGGAAGATCGTCTTCCGCACCTCGGTGGTCGAGCGCGAGAAGGTGGTCATCAGCAACGCGTCGGTGGAGCTGTACCCGGAGATTCCGACCGCGAGGCCGGTGGCGAAGGCCGCGCCCGCTGCTGCCGCGCCCGCTCCGGCGTCTTCGGCCGGCCGCACCAGCGCCGACGTGTTCGCCGTCATCGCCGCCTGGGTGGCCGAGCACCCCGAGGTGGCGGCGAAGGTGAACACCACCTACCAGCTGAACCTCACCAGCCCGAGCAGCACCTGGACCATCGACATGCGGGGCAAGGGGCAGGTCGGGCCCGGCGCGCCGTCGAAGGCCGACTGCGTGCTGAACCTCTCCGACGCCGACTGGCTTGCGATGACCGGCGGCCAGGCGGATCCGCAGAAGCTCTACTTCGGCGGGAAGCTGAAGATCACCGGCAACGTGATGGCGTCGCAGAAGCTCGAGTTCCTGAAGCAGATCGACCCGAGCAGCGTGAAGGTGCCGAGGTCGGAGAAGCCCGCCGCCGCGCCGGTCGCGAAGGCCCAGGAGCCGGCCGCCGAGCCCAAGGCCAGGGCCATCTTCACCGCCCTGGCCGAGCGCGTGGCCAAGACGCCGAGCCTGGTGACCGAGGTGAAGGCGGTGCTGCGGTTCAAGGTGAGCGCGCCGGACGCGGTGTGGACGGTGGACCTGAAGAACGGGGACGGCAGCGTCGTCGAGGGCGCGACCGGGAAGCCCGACGCCACGCTCGCGCTCAGCGACGCCGACCTGGTGGAGCTGGCGAAGGACGTGTCGAGCGTTCCGTCGCTGTTCATGCACGGCGCGCTCAGGGTCGACGGAGACCTCTCGGTGGCCCACCGCCTGGGCTTCATGAAGCAGCTCATCTCGTGAGCAATTCCATCCACGGAGTTTCGAAGAACGGGAGCCACACCATGGGACGACGGGTCAATGTCATCGGCGTCGGGATGATCAAGTTCGCCAAGCCGGGCGCGAGTGAGGACTACGACGTGATGGCGTCGAAGGCCGGCACGGCGGCGATCGCGGACGCGAAGATCGACTTCTAGGAGATCGAGCAGGCCTACGCGGGCTACGTCTACGGCGACAGCACCTGTGGGCAGAAGGCCATCTACACGCTGGGGCTCACCGGCATCCCGGTCTTCAACGTGAACAACAACTGCTCCACCGGCTCGTCGGCGTTGATGCTGGCGCGGCAGGCCATCGAGGGCGGGCTGGTGGAGTGCGCGCTGGCCATCGGCTTCGAGCAGATGGAGAAGGGCGCGCTCGCGAACAAGTTCACCGACCGGGTGAACCCGCTCGCCGAGTTCGTGAACGTGATGAACAAGGTGCAGGGCATGAGCTCGGCGCCTCCGGCGGCGCAGATGTTCGGCGGCGCGGGGCGCGAGTACCGGTGGAAGCACGGCACCAAGAAGGAGACCTTCGCGAAGATCTCCGAGAAGGCGCGGCGCCACGCGAGCAAGAACCCCTACGCCCTCTTCAACCAGGTGCTGTCGGTGGACGAGATCATGGCGTCGGGCGACGTCTTCGATCCGCTCACCCGCTACCAGTGCTGCCCGCCCACCTGCGGCGCGGCGGCGGCGGTGCTGTGCTCCGACGAGTTCGCGAGGAAGCACGGCATCACCAACCCCGTCTACATCGCGGCGCAGTCGATGAAGACCGACTTCCCCACCACCTTCCAGACCGACTCGATGATCAAGATGGTCGGCTACGACATGGCGGCGGCGGCGGCGAAGGAGGTCTACGAGAAGTCGGGGCTGGGCCCGAAGGACGTGCAGGTGATCGAGCTGCACGACTGCTTCACCTCGAACGAGCTGTTGACCTACGAGGCGATCGGCCTGTGCAAGGAAGGCGAGGCCGAGAAGTTCATCTGGGACGGAGACAACACCTACGGCGGGAAGTGGGTGACGAACCCGTCGGGTGGGCTCTTGTCGAAGGGGCACCCGCTCGGAGCGACGGGCCTCGCGCAGTGCACCGAGCTGGTGTGGCAGCTCCGCGGCCAGGCGGAAGGGAGGCAGGTGCCGGGCGCGAGAGTGGCGCTGCAGCACAACCTGGGCTTGGGCGGCGCCTGCGTGGTCACGATGTACCGGCGCGACGCGGCGGCGTGAACGAATCGTGAACCAATTGCGATTGAATCAGGATTGATTCGTCATTGGTTCACTCCATGCGCGCCGCTCTCCTGCTCTGCGTGACCCTGGCCGCCGCAGGGTGCCCCCGCTCGGCACACCCGCCTGCCGACGCGGGCTGCGTCCCGGGCTCCCGCGCCAAGCCGGCCCAGGTGGTCTTCGGCGGCGCACGCCCGGTGACGCTCTCCGTCCCCAAGGCCTACGACGCGTGCGTGCCGGCGCCGCTGGTGGTGGTGCTGCACGGCTACGGCGCGGGCGGCACGGTGGAGGCGAGCTACCTCGGACTCGACGCGCTCGTCGACGGGCGCGGCGTGCTCTTGGCAGCCCCCGACGGGACGCGCGATCAGTCCGGCGCGGCGTTCTGGAACCCCGGCACTCCGTCCTGCTGTGACTTCTACGGCAGCGGCGTCGACGACGTCGCGTACCTCAGCGGGCTCCTCCACGACATCCGCGCGGTCTACGCCGTCGATGCCTCGCGCATCGTCATCGTCGGGCACTCCAACGGCGGCTTCATGGCCCACCGGCTCGGCTGCCTGCTCTCGAACGACGTGACCGCCGTGGTCAGCCTCGCCGGCACCATGGAGATCAGCCCGGCACCCTGCCCGCTCGCCCGTCCGGTCAGCGTGCTGCAGGTGCACGGCGATCGCGACCCCACGGTGCTCCACGACGGAGGCACGGGCATCCTCGGCAAGAGCGGCCCCTACGCGAGCGCCCCGGCCACGGTCGCGTGGTGGGCCGCGCAGAACGGGTGTCAGCCCACGCCTGCGCCCGGCGGCCCGCTCGACCTCGACACGTCACTCGACGGCGCGGAGACCGGGACGCTCACCTTCTCCGGCTGCGCGGGTGACGCCGGCGTCGCGCTGTGGACGATTCGCGGCGGCAGCCACATTCCCACCATCGGCACCCGCTTCCCCAGCCTGGTGTGGAGGTGGCTCGAGGCGCACCGCCGGCCGTGACCGGCGACGGTGCTCGACAGCACGCCGCACCGCGATTCCGAGAGGGGAACTCCTGCAGCGGAATGGGTTGCACCTGGCCATGCTCTTCTCGAACATGCGCGTCCATGGGTACCTCCGCCGCGAGCCTTCACATCCAGGGAAGCACCCTTCGAGAAGTGCTCGCTGCGCTGGAGCCGATCGAGCGCGCTCATGAGCTCGAGTTCACCACCACCACCGGCCGAGAATGGCTCTCGGTGCATGCCGACGAGCTTCGCTTCGCTGGGGAGGTGGACGCCGTCGCCAAGGCCCTCTCGAAGGCGCTGGGCGCGATGACCGTCTCGCTCGCGCTGTTCGACGACAGCGATATGCGCGGCGAGGTCTTCGTCAAAGGACGCCCCGTGGCGTCGGCCACGATGAAGCAGGGCAAGCGCGCGCGGCTGGTCGCGAAGGAGTGGACCGCGCTGGGCGCGTCCGCGAAGGTGCTCGCCGGGCTGGCGAAGAGCGGCATGGATGACGCCACTGAGGCTGCTTTCATCCTCGCGCGCTCGCTGGGAATCCCCGAGGACACCGTGCTGGCAGACCAGGGCGAGGATCCGGTGGCGGCGGCGCCCCTGAAGAAGCCCACGGCGAGCCGGCGGAAACCCGTAGCGGCGACCTTGAGTGACGAGCTCGTCGCCGAGTGGAAGGCGCTCGAGCAGGACGCGAAGGGGCACGGGCTGGGAGTGCCTCGCCTGGAAGATTTCCTGAAGCTCCAGGCCAGCTTCGGTCAGCGCGTGGACGAGAAGGCCGTGCGCTCCGCGATGGCGCTACTGAAGAAGTCCCTGGCGAAGGCCGCGAGAATCTGGAGGAGGTGAAGGCCGCCAGAGGCGACGAGGCCGCTCGAGCCCCCCCACGCCGGGGCCCGTGGGCAGAGGATGGGGCCTTCACGGCTGCTCGGGTGACGTTGGCGTTATCGGCTCCCAATTTCCCAGCGCCGTGTGGAAGGGGCTCGAGTCACACCGCCGGCCGTGACCGGCGCCGACGGCCCCACGCGCCCAACGCGGCGAGCGCCACCCAGCCCAACCCGCCCGGAGCCCACTCGCACCCGCAGCCCTTCTTCGAGGTCTCGGGCGTCGGCTCGGGGTCCGCGACACGGTGGAGGCGCGCGGTCACCGTCGCCCCCAGCCCCATGGGGAGCTCGAGCCGTGTCGCGCCGCCGTCGAGCAACAGCCGCACGCCCGCGTCTCCGTCGTCGTCCAGCGCCAATCGCTCGCTCACCGTGAGGTGCAGCGTCGGGCGGAGCTGCGTCGGCTCGGCCACCGACACCGTGAGCGTGCCGCCGTCGTCGGTGCTCCACAGCACGCCCGGCGCGTCGAGGGCGAACGAGCCCACCGCGCCGCGGCGCCAGAACACCGCCCCCAGCGCTCCGGTGCGCTCGTCGCGGACGGCCGCGAGCTCCGGCGTGTTCGCCACCACCGCCAGCGGCGCCGCCTGAGCCCACGCCGCCATCGAGCCCGCGTCCACGCGCGGCACCAGGGCGAAGGCCGCGCTCACGCCCGCGTCGTGCTCGAGCCACACGGTGAGGATCGGCGCCGACACCACGCCCTCGTCTCCCAGCCCCAGGTCAGTCCACTTCCCTTCCCGCACCTCACGGCTCACGTTGGCCCGCGCCCCGCCCGGAAACCACACGCCCACCCCGTCGAAGACCATCCAGCTCGCGGACCGGCTCGTCGCCCACCCGGCGTCCGTCGGCTGCTCCACCCCGTCCATCCACAGCGGCGCGCCCGCGTCGGAGAGCGGCCACTGCTCCACCACCGTCTCGACCGGGAACCCCGACCCGCTCGCCACGTCGCTCACCAGGAACAGCACCGCGTCGTCGAAGAAGAACCAGCTCTTCTTCGCGGTGAGCTTCGAGTCACTCGCGGCCACCGGCGCGAAGTCCATCGCCGAGACGCCGCCCCGCCCGTCTCCGGTGCCTCCCACGAAGCTCTTCACCCCCGCGCCGTACTTCGCGCTCGCGGCCTCGGGCGTCAGCTCGACGGTGATGCCCGGCAGCCTCCGCCAGTCGAGCGCCGGGTAGACGTCGCCCAGGTACTCGTCGCCCTCCTGCACCAGATACAACCGCCCGTCGGAGAGCCTGGAGCCGCGCTTCCCCTCGGTGTTGGTGTTCTCTCCCGAGAGCAGCCGCGACGAGAGCATCTTCACCGACGCCACCCAGCCCGGACCGCGGTGCATCGTGAAGTCCGACGCGAAGAAGTGCCGGTGCCCCAGCGGCGTCCCGGCGTCACCCGCCGCTGCCTTCACGCGCGCGGCCAGCGGCGCCAGCTCGAACCCGAAGCCGTACTTCCACCGCGGCACCATCGCCTTCGCCGCCGCCAGCACCTCGGCCTGCCTCGGTGCCGATCGCAGCGCCGTACGCAACAGCGCCTCCAACGCGCCGCCCGCGTGGTTCCCCCGGCGCGAGTGGCCCCGGCCAATGACGTTGTGATCGAAGTCCTCTCCGTCGAGCGTCCAGACGATTCCGTCGAGGAGGAAGCGCGTGAAGACCTCCAGCGACTCGGGCTTCACTTGGAAGGCCGTGCCGTCGGTGAGGTCCACGTACCGCGCCACACCGGACGCGAAGACCGCGCCGTAGCCGCCGAGGTAGAGCTCGCCCTGGTGCTGGTGAAAGGAGAAGTCCGCCTTGATGCCGTCATCCTCGACGTGCGGCAGTCCGGTGGCGGTGACGACGCAGGTCGAGTCGATTTCCCGGGCCGACGCCATGGCGCCTGTCGCGTCGTTCTTCAGCACCGCGAGCAGCAGCGCGTTGAGGGCGTGATCGGTGAGGTTCGCGCCGCTGAGCTCGTATTGCGACGACACGCCGGCGTCGAGCGCATCGAGAGCGGCGGCAAACACCACCGGATCGAGATCGCGCTGCATGAGCAGCAGCGTCGGGCCCAGGCTCATCGGCACGCCGATGTTCCACCACCACCAGTTCCCCGGGTGCGCGCAGCCGGCGCAGTACCACCGGCCGGACCAGGTCAGCGCCGCCTCGAGGTGTTGCTTCAGCGCCGCGCTCCCCGCGAGCCCGGTGCAGGAGGGCATGCGAAAGGCCTGCGCCAGCGTGCGCAGCCGCGCGTAGTGCGTCCCCAAAGGCCACGGCCCCGCGGGCGCCGCGCCGTAGTCGAGATCGGCCCAGCTCCCATCGGCGCGCAGCGCCGCGTCGAGCGACGCCGCCTGCGCGCACACGCTCGCCACGCCCGCTTGCACGGCGGGGTCGGTCAGGTCCGCGCCCGCGGCGGTGTGCAGCGCCTCGAGGCGCGCGCGCACGGTGCCGAGATCGCCCGCGCTCGCCACCGAGGCCACGCCGAGCTGCGCGATGACGAGCCAGGCCAGTCGCACCACGGCGTTCTACCACGCGCGGCGTTCGCCCCTCCCCGAGGCGGCCGGGCATGAGCCGCGGTTTCGACCCCGAAGCCAGCACCGCGGGCCAGAGGGCTGCGCCGTTCCGACGATCTCGAGCCACACGCGCCTCCGAGACATCGTCCCGTCATCCGTCAGCGAAGGCAGAACGACCCCCGCGGCCATGAACCCCCGGACGGAATCGGTGAACTTCCAGGCCGTCACGGAGTCGTCCTCCCGGGCGCAGTGTTCTTCGGCCTCTCCTTCATCCGATGATGCAGAAAGATGGGCGGAGACGAAGGGCCCCGACTCGAAGCACGGGAGCATGACATGGGAAGTCGTCTTCACGTTTCACTCGCCGCGGGCGCCGCGGTCCTCCTTCTGGCGAGCACCGCCTCGGGCGCCCCGTTCAGAATCGCCGTGACGCAGGACGTTTCCGGAGAGGCCAGGAAGTACGAGCCCCTGCTGGACTACCTCGGCAAGAAGGGCGTCCAGGCCAAGTTCGTCCTCGCCAAGGACTACCCCGCGGCTGCCACCCTGTTCGCCACCGGCGAGGTCGACGGAATGTTCTGCGGCTCGGGCATCGCTGGCTCGTTCATCATCAAGGGGCTCGCGCTGCCCGTCGCGCGACCGGTGAGCAAGGACGGCACGAGCACCTACTGGGCCGTGATCCTCGGACGGAAGGGCGGGCAGAAGTTCTCGCCCAAGGCCGAGTTCCTCAAGGGGAAGAGGTTCGCCTTCACCGCCTTGGGCTCCTCGGGCGAGTTCTACTTCCGCTCCATCGGGGGCGCGCGCGCCGGGGCGGTCGGCCTGACGGTGGCCAACCACGCGGCGGCGATCGACGCCCTGCTCAAAGGCAGCGCCGACTACGCCATCGTGAAGAACCGCGTCTGGGACCGGTTGAGGAAGAACTACCCGACCCTCGAGCTGCTCGGAGAAGACACCGGTGAGAACCCCGACGGCACGCTCATCGCCTCGGTCAAGGCGGACAAGGCGGTGGTGCAGACCGTCTCTGACGCGCTCCTCGCGGTGCGCGGCGACGCCAACGCCGCGGCGGTGCGGAACGCTGCCGGCATCGAGGGCTACCTCAAGACCAACCCTGACGACTTCAAGCACACCATCGAGCTCCTGACGCAGGCGGGCGTCACCAAGTCGTACGATTTCAACTAGCGGGCTGATGAACGACGCGCCCGCGCGACGACCGCGTTACGCTCCGCCCATGTCCTTCGAACGAGAGACCAGAGAGGCGCTGCGGCTGCTCGAAGGCCTCGAGAACGGCACCATGAGCGCCGCCGACTCGTTCTCCCTGGTGGAAGAGGCCGACCCGGCGCTGGTGTACCTCGTCTTCACCTGGATCCGGCAGCGCTACGCGGACAACCCCAACGCCGACGCCGTGCTGGGCCGCCTGCTGGCCGTCACCACCAAAGACCCGCTGGTGGCGAAGAAGCTCAAGGAAGGCCAGGCCGACCCGGTGGTGGAGTGGTTCGAGGACGAGTACTCGTACCGCCAGCTCGGCTCGAAGGAGTTCATCGAGCTCATCGTCGAGAAGCTCTTCGGCTGACGGCGGTCACGCCGCCTCGCCGCAGGAGCGGGCGCTGGCCATAGCGTAAGGCTCGCCGCGGAGGGACTTCGCGGTAAGCTCCGCTTCTCCATGAAACGCCGAACACTGATGCAGGGAGGCGCCGCGCTGGCGCTCACGTCGCTCTGGCCGAGGTCGCCGTGGGCCGCGCCCGCGGAGCTGCTCGCTCACTCGCCAAGGCCGCAGCAGCTCGCGACGCCGCTGGAGGCGTTCGATCGCCTCCTCACGCCGAACGACCTCTTCTTCATTCGCAGCCACCTCACCACCCCGGCGATGGACCCCACTCGCCGCGTCACCGTCGGCGGCCTGGTCTCGACGCCGCTCGAGCTCACCGTGAAGGCACTGGGCGCCTTTCCCCAGGTGACGGTGACCGCCGTGCTGCAGTGCGCCGGCAACGGGCGCGCCTTGTTCAAGCCGCGCATGCCCGGAGTGCAGTGGGTGTACGGCGCGATGGGGCAGGCGACGTGGACGGGCGTGCGCCTCGGCGACGTGCTGGCGAAGGCGGGCGTGAAGCCCGGCGCCGCGCACGTGCACCTCAAGGGCGCCGACGCGCCGCCCCGGCCGCAGACGCCGCCCTTCTTCCGCAGCATTCCGCTGGAGAAGGCGCTCCCGGACACGCTCCTGTGCACGCGCATGAACGGCGAGCCGCTCCCGCTCGAGCACGGTGGCCCGGTGCGGGTGGTGGTGCCGGGCTGGGCGGGCGACCACTGGCTCAAGTGGCTCACCCACATCGAGCTGGCCGCCGACGAGCTCGACACCTTCTTCGTGAAGACGGGCTACCGGGTGCCCTCGGAGCCGGTGGCGCCGGGCGCCGCGGTGCCTCCCGAGAAGATGATCCCGGTGACGGTGATGCCGGTGAAGTCGGTCATCGCCCGCCCGCTCGAGGGCGCCACGGTGAAGCGAGGCCCGCTCGAGGTGGTCGGCGTGGCCTTCAGCGGCTTCGCGGGCATCGCCAAGGTCGAGGTCAGCGCCGACGGCGGCGCCACCTGGCTCCCGGCCTCCCTCGAGGGCGAGGCGGGCATGGGCCGCTGGCAGGTCTTCCGCGCGAAGGTGAAGGCCGAGTCGGCCGGCGAGCTGACGCTGCTCTCCCGGGCCACCGACGCCAAGGGCAACGTTCAACCCCAGGAGGCCGCGTGGAACCCGGCCGGCTACCACTGGAATGCCTGGCACCGCGTGCCGGTGAAGGTGGCCTGATGCGCGCGCTCCTTCTGACCGCCGCGGTGGTCTCGACCACCGCCCTGGCCGGGCCGGACGCCGGCGTGCCGGCCGCTGCGCTCACCGAGGTCCAGGTCACGCAGGCGCTCGGCGCGTCCTGCACCCCCTGCCACGCCGTCGAGCTCGTCGAGCAGCAGCGCATCACCCAGCCCCAGTGGCTCAAGACGCTGAAGAAGATGAAGACCTTCGGCGCGCTGGTGGACGACGCGCAGCTCGAGCCCCTCGCCGCCGCGCTGGCGGCGAAGTGGAACCCGTCGGTGCCGGACGTGGTGCCGCCGCGGGTGAAGGCGAGCGAGGTGCACGCGCAGTTCCGCCCGCTGCCCGATGGCCCGTTCGCCAAGGGCGACGCCAAGCGCGGCGAGGCGCTGTTCCAGGCGCGCTGCGCGGTGTGCCACGGGCCGGCCGCCACCGGGCTCATCGGCGTCAACCTGGTGGACCGGCTCCTCCTCTACCGGGCCGCGGAGGTGGCCGCGACGGTGCGCTCGGGCCGAGGGGTGATGCCGCCGGCGCCGGATCTCACCGACGCGAACTTCGCCGACCTGCTCGCCTGGCTCCGCTCGCGCAAGCCCTGAGCGCGTCGCGAAGGCGCGCGGTGCCTGTGCGCGGTGCCCCGGGCTGGTGCCGGGCATGGTGGTCGGCGACACGACCAAACGAGCTGTGGGCGTTGACTCCCACGTCCTCCGCCCCGCCCCGGCCGCGCGGCGGTTCGTTGATGGTTGGACAGAGTCGCCTCGAGCCGCCAAGCTCGGGCCTCACGCACTCGCGACCGCGGGGGTCGCGGTGCGGAAGCGAGGGCCTGTGAGAAACGCGCTCAAGAACGTGGTCGCCGCGGTCGCACTGGCGGTGTCATGCGCTGCCTGTCTCGACGAGCCAGGCGGGGGCGGCAGTGGCGGCGGGGGCGGCAGTGGCGGCGGGGGCGGCAGTGGCGGCGGGGGCGGCAATGGCGGCGGCGGCTCGGGCGTGTCGGTGGGTGCGCTCACGCAGGTCAACCAGAGCGCGGCGGGCGCCAGCGGCAACGCCGCGGTCCTCGCGAACGTGGCGCTCTCGCCGGACGGAACGAAGGTGGCTTTCTGGTCGCGCGCCACCAACCTCGTCCCCGGCGTCACGGACGGGAACACACACCTGTTCCTGAAGGTCCTCGCCACCGGCGCGCTCTCGGTGCTCGACACCACGAAGACCGGAGAGCTCGCCAACGACGGCTCCACCAGCTCGGCGGCCAGGGCGCTGGCGTGGAGACCGGATGGACAGGAGATCGCCTTCAGTTCGTCGGCCACCAACCTGGTGCCAGCGCTAAACCTGGGCTCGGTGGGGTACGCGCCGTACCTGTACGCCAAGAGCCTGACGGACAACTCCATCGGCTTCGTCGCCCTGGCCGCGGATGAAGCGGCGTGGTCCCCGGACGGAACGAAGATCGCCTTCGTCAGCCGCTACGAGTACGGCCCGGGGGCGAACAGCGACACGGACGTCTACGTCTGGACCATCGGCGCGCCGAACGGCCCGAGCGGGCATCCGTTCGTGCAGGTCAGCACGAACAGCGCGGGGGTGCTCCCCACCTCGCCGCCGAGCGCTTCCTACCGTCCCGTGTGGTCTCCCGACTCCACGCGCATCGCCTTCACCTCCTACAGCCGGGAGCTGGTCCCGGGCGACACCAACGCCGTCACCGACATCTTCGTGAAGACGCTCGCCTCGGGCGCCATCGAGCGGGCCTCGGTGAGCGAGTCCGGGGCTCAGGCTGACCACCAGAGCGACTGGCCAGCGTGGTCACCCGACGGGACGAAGCTCGCATTCGAATCGGAGGCGTCGAACCTGGTCGCCAGCGACGGCAACGCGTCCTCCGACATCTTCGTGAAGGAGCTCGCGACCGCGAAGGTGACGCTGATCTCCGTCGCCCAGGACGGCACCGCGGCACTGCTCCCCCACCAGGCGCCGCGCTGGTCGCCGGACGGCAAGCGGATTGCGTTCGTGTCGCAGTCGGTCCAGCTCCTCTCGCAGCCGCTGGACACCAACCAGCGCGAGGACGTGTACGTCAAGACGCTGGCCACGGGTGAGGTGCTGCTGGTGTCGGCCACCGCCGAGGGGCAGATCGGCAACGGCGGCTCCACCACCTGGAGCACCGCGGGGAGCACCGGCGGCTGGCTGCCGGGGAGCGACGGGCTCCTCTTCGTCTCCCGCAGCACCAACCTCTCCCCAGCCGACGCCAACGCGTCCGAACAGGACCTCTTCCTCAAGAAGCTGTAGACCCCGGAACCCTGAGCGGTGGTGGGGGCCGACGCTCCTCGCCGTAAGCGTCGGCACTTCCTGCCTCGCTCGTGAAACCGATTCACCCGGCGCTTCGTGCCCCATCAGGGCTCGCCGCGCTCGCGGTGCCAGCGATCTCGTCCCATTGCGCTCGACGCGACCAGGGGCGTGGTTCGTGCACGAACAGCCAAACGCCCCCGCCCGAGCGAAGGCTCATCCAGGAGGTGTGACGTGTGCGCTCGCTGTATCAAGAAAGCGCTTCCCGACCGGCTTCCGATGCTCCTCGGCGCGGCTTCGCTGCTGGGCGTGGTGATGCTCACCTCGTGCGTGGTGGGCCCCGAATTCAAGAAGCCGCCCGTCGCCGCGCCCGCGCACTGGAGCGCCAAGGACGACCCGCGCATCGCCACCCAGACCGCCGTCGACGGCCAATGGTGGAGGTCGTTCAAGGACTCGACGCTCGATCACCTGGTCGAGCTCGCCACCAACCAGAACCTGCCGCTGCAGGTCGCCGGCCTGAGGATCATGGAGGCCCGCGCCCAGCTGGCCATCGCCACCGGCCGCCAGTATCCCCAGGTGCAGGAGCTCTTCGGCAGCGCGACGGCGGAGGGGATCAGCAAGACCGCGCCCAACGGCAGCTTCCTGCCTGAGCATCGCTTCGGCGACTACCAGCTGGGCTTCGACGCCGTGTGGGAGATGGACTTCTGGGGGAAGTACCGGCGCGGCATTCAGGCCGAGACCGCCAACGCGCTCGCGTCCATCACCGACTACTACGCCGCGCTCGTCTCACTCACCGCGGAGGTGGTGCGCACCTACGTCGTGATTCGCACCACCGAGGTCCTCATCGCCCAGACCCAGGAGAACGTTCGCATTCAGGAAGACGGCCTGGCGATCGCCCAGTCCCGCTTCAAGAACGGCGCGACCTCGGAGCTCGATCCCTCGCAGGCCACGACGCTGCTGGAGAGCACCCGGGCGACGCTCCCTCCGCTGCAAGTCCAGCTCGAGCAGGCCCGCAACGCGCTGAGCACGCTGCTGGGCACGCCCGCCGGCTCCGTGAATTCGCTCTTGGCGGGCGCGCCGCGAATCCCGCTGGCGCCCTCGATGGTGGGCGTCGACGTGCCGGCCGAGCTCTTGCGACGGCGCCCCGACATCCGCACCGCCGAGCTCCACGCCGCCGCGCAGTGCGCCCAGATCGGCGTGGCCACGGCCGACCTCTACCCGAGCTTCTCGATCGCCGGCGTGCTCGGCCTCGAGACCAGCAACACCGCGTCGAGCTTCGCCGGCCTCAACTCCGGCAGCCTCTTCTACGCGGTCGGCCCTCAGATTCACTGGCCCTTCCTCAACTACGGCCGCCTCACCAACGCCGTCCGCGTCCAGGACGCGCGGTTCCAGCAGCTGCTCGTCGGCTACCAGGACACCGTGCTCAAGGCCGTACAGGAGGTCGAGGACGCGCTGTCTGGCTTCCTCAACGCCCAGAACGCCATGGTGCCCAATCAGAACGCCGTGACGTCCGCGCAGCGCTCGGTCGCGATCTCGATGGCCCAGTACCGGGAAGGCGCGGTGGACTATCAGCGCGTGCTCGACTCCGAGCGCGTGCTCCTCGAGCAGCAGATCCTCCTATCGAAGACCCTCTCGTCCGTCGATACGAACCTGATCGCTCTGTACAAGGCACTGGGCGGCGGCTGGGAGCTCGAGCAGGGCAAGACCGTCGTTCCAAACCAAACACAACACGAGATGAACGACAGAACGAACTGGGGCGACATGTTGTCGCAGCCCGTCGCGCCTGAAACCAAGAGCCCGCCCCCGAGCGTCAGGGAGCGTCAGGGAGGTTCGCCGTGACCAAGAACGTCAAACGCGCGCTCAAGTGGGGCGTCGTCGCAGTCGTCGTCATCGGCGTCGGGTTCATCGGCTTCCGCTACTGGAAGGCCGGGCAGAGCAAGCTGCCGGAGGGGATCGTCTCCGGCAACGGCCGGCTCGAAGGGAAGCTGGTCGACGTCGGCGCCAAGGAACCGCTCCGGGTGAAGGAGGTCCTGGTCGAGGAGGGCGACATCGTGCAGCCGGGGCAGGTGCTGGCGCGGCTGGACACCGTCACCCTCGACGCCGAGCTGGAGGCGGCCAAGGCGAGCGTCACCCTCGCGCGCGAGCGGCTGGCGCTGGCGAACGCGTCCATCGCCAAGCAGCGAAGCGAGATCCTCCTGGCCAAGGTCGAGGCCGACCGGTCTTCGAGGCTGCTCAAGGACGGCGCCGGCTCGCAGCGCGAGCTCGACGTGCGCACGACGAAGGTGGCGACGACCAAGGCGAGCCTCCAGGAGTCCTACGCGATGCTGGAGAGCGCCAAGCGCGGGGTCGAGGTCGCGCAGGCCAACGAGGCCACGATTCAGACGCGCATCGACGAGGCGACGCTCAAGTCTCCCGTCACCGGGCGGGTGCTGTATCGACTGGCGGAGCCGGGCGAGATCCTCGCCGCCGGAGGCAAGGCGGTCACGCTGGTGAATCTCAAGGACATCTACATGGAGATCTTCCTGCCCTCGGAGGAGGCCGCCCAGCTGAAGATCGGCGCCGAGGGCCGCATCACCGTCGACTACGACCCCACCCGCGCGGTCGCCGGCTACGTCAGCTTCGTGTCTCCGGAGGCGCAGTTCACGCCCAAGCAGGTGGAGACGCGCACCGAGCGGGAGAAGCTGATGTTCCGGGTGAAGATTCAGTTCCCCCCGGACCTCGCGGCCCAGCACATCGAGCGCATCAAGACGGGCGTGCGCGGCGTGGGCTACGTCAAAGTCAAAGACTCCGCGGTCTGGCCGGAGCGGCTGCAGCACCTGCTCGAGCCCACCACGCCGCCTCCGGGACCCGTGGGCCTGGGGATGCACCCATGACGGTCGTCTCCATCAAGGACCTCACCCACCGCTACAAGAAGGTGGTGGCGCTCGACGGCGTCAGCCTCGACATTCCGAGCGGCATCATGGTGGGCATCGTGGGCCCGGACGGCGTCGGCAAGTCGACGCTCTTGGCCCTGGTGGCGGGCTCCAAGGAGCTGCAGCGGGGCAGCGTGACGGTGCTGGGCGGCGACATCGGCTCGGTTCGGCACCGGCGCGCGGTGGGCCCGCGCATCGCCTACATGCCGCAGGGCCTGGGCAAGAACCTCTACCTGGAGCTCAGCGTCGCGGACAACGTCGAGTTCATGGCGCAGCTCTTCGGGCTGTCGGCGGCGGAGCGGAAGGTGCGCGTCAAGGAGCTCCTCGAGGCGACGGGGCTCGGGCCGTTCGCCGCTCGTCCCGCGGGCAAGCTCTCCGGCGGCATGAAGCAGAAGGTGGGCTTGTGCGGCGCGCTGGTGCACGACCCCGACCTCCTCATCCTCGACGAGCCCACCACCGGCGTCGACCCGCTCTCCCGGCGGCAGTTCTGGACGCTCATCGACGACATCCGCGCCAAGCGCCCCGGCATGAGCGTCGTCGTCTCCACCGCCTACATGGACGAGGCCCAGCAGTGGGACTGGATCGTGGCCATGGACGCGGGCCGGGTGCTGGCGACGGGCACTCCGGCCGAGCTCATGCAGCGGACCGGCTCCACCGATCTGGAGCAGTGCTTCATCGCCTTGCTGCCGGAGGAGAAGCGCCGGGGCCACACCGCGCTGACCATTCCGCCCCGCCAGTCCGACCAGTCGCAGATCGCCATCGAGGCGCACGGGCTGACGATGCGCTTCGGCGACTTCACCGCCGTCGATCGGGTCTCGCTGTCCATCGAGCGCGGGGAGATCTTCGGCTTCCTCGGCTCCAACGGCTGCGGAAAGTCGACCACCATGAAGATGCTGACGGGCCTATTGCCGCCCACCGAGGGGACGGCGACCATCTTCGGCAGCTCCGTCGAGGCCGGCAGCATGGAGGTGCGCAAGAACCTCGGCTACATGACGCAGGCCTTCTCGCTCTACGGCGAGCTGACCGTGCGCCAGAACCTGGTGCTGCACGCGCGGCTGTACCACCTGCCGACGGACAAGGCGAAGACGCGCATCGAGGAGCTGGTCGAGCGCTTCGGGCTGCGCGAGCACCTCGACGCCAACGCCGAGGCGCTGCCGATGGGCCTGCGCCAGCGGCTGTCCCTCGCGGTGGCGGTGCTCCACGAGCCGGAGATTCTCATCCTCGACGAGCCGACCTCGGGCGTCGACCCGGTCGCGCGCGACAGCTTCTGGGAGCTGCTCATCGATCTGTCCCGGAAGCAGGGCGTGACCATCTTCGTGACCACGCACTTCATGAACGAGGGCATGCGCTGCGACCGCATCTCCCTCATGAACGCCGGGAAGGTGCTGGCGTGCGACGCCCCCCACAAGCTCATCGAGGGGCGCGGCGCGGCCAGCCTGGAGGAGGCCTTCATCGCGTACATGGAGGACTCGATCGCCGAGGCCGCGCCGCGCGGCGCGAGCCAGGGGAAGGCCCCGGCCCCCGAGAAAGCGGCCGTGGCGGCCCCGCCGCCGATCGCGCCGAGCGCGCCGAGTGGGCTCGCGCTGCGCCTGACGCGACTGCGCGCCTACTCCCACAACGAGGCCGTGCAGATCCTCCGCGACCCGATTCGGTTGATGTTCGCCTTCGTCGGCTCGGCGCTCTTGATGCTCGTCTTCGGCTTCGGCATCACCACCGACGTCGAGCACATTCGCTATGCCGCGCTCGATCTCGATCACTCGCCCGAGAGCCGGGCGTACCTCGAGCAGTTCGCGGCCACGCAGCGCTACTTCCATCTCACGCCGGCGGCCACCTCCGCCACCGAGGCGCTCGACCGGTTGAAGTCGGACGACGTCTCGGTGGTCCTCGAGATCCCTCCCAGCTTCGGCCGGGACTTCCGCCGGGGCTCGGGGCCAGAGGTGCTGGCGCAGGTCGACGGCGCGATGACCTTTCGTGGCGACACGGTCGCGCAATACGTCCAGGGGGTGCACGGAAACATGGTGAAGGACCCCATGCTCGGGCTGCAGCTGGGCACGCCGCCGCTCATGGCCAAGGTCGAAGAGCGGTACATGTACAACCCGACCTTCGAGAGCGTCTATTCGATCGTGCCCAGCGTCCCGGCGCTGCTGTTGCTCCTGATCCCCGCGATCCTCATGACGGTCAGCATCGTGCGCGAGAAGGAGCTCGGGTCGATCATCAATTTCTACGTCACGCCCACCAGCCGCGCGGAGTACCTGATTGGAAAGCAGCTCCCGTACATCGCCATCTCGATGATCAACTTCTTCATCCTCACCGCGCTGGCGCTGATCGTCTTCGACGTCCCGATCAAGGGCAGCTTCCTGATGTTGACGCTGTGCACGCTGCTGTACGTCGTGGCGACCACCGGCCTGGGAATGGTCACGTCCATCTTCACCAGCAGCCAGGTCGCGGCGGTGTTCGTGACGGCGATCCTCACCATCGTGCCGACGATTCAGTTCTCGGGGCTGTTGCAGCCGGTCTCGACGCTGACCGGGAGCGCCGGGTTCATCGGCTCGATCTGGCCGGCGTCCTATTACATGCACTCCAGCCTGGGCGCGTACACCAAGGGGCTCGACGTGGGCCTGATGATGACCGACATCCTGTACATGCTCTGCGCCATTCCAATCTTGCTCATCATCAGCGTCGCCGGCCTGAGAAAGCAGGAGCGGTAGCGATGCGATCGCTCTTGAACATCGCCTGGCTCGGCCTCAAGGAGCTGCGCAGCCTGATGAGCGACGCGGTGATGGTCTTCTTCGTCGTCTACGCGTTCACCTTCGCCATCTACGTGCAGGCGACGGGCACCTCGAGCGAGGTCAACAACGCCTCGATCGCCTTCGTCGACGAGGACGGGTCGCCCCTGTCCAAGGAGCTGTTCAACGCGTTCTACCCGCCCCGGTTCAAGCTGCCGATCTGGCTGGACGCCGAGGAAGCCCAGCGGCAGATGGACGAGGGCAAGCTCATGTTCGTGGTGGTGATTCCGCCCCGCTTCGAGCACGACCTCCGGGCGGGGCGCGAGCCGGCGGTGCAAGTGAACATCGACGCGACCGCGATGCAGCAGGCGGGCATCGGCGCCGGGTACATCAAGAACATCCTCAACGACCGCGTCGGCTCCTTCCTCCAGCGCACGGACGTGTCGCCGCTGAAGCCCGTCTCGCTGGTCGTCCGCAAGCTGTTCAACCCGAACGCGGTGTCGTCCTGGTTCAAGAGCGTGGTGGCCATCATCAACCAGATCGGGCTGTTGACGGTCGTGCTCACCGGCGCGGCGGTGATTCGCGAGCGCGAGCACGGAACGCTCGAGCACCTGCTGGTGATGCCGCTCACGTCCTTCGAGATCGCCATGGCCAAGGTGTGGGCCAACAGCCTCGTCATTCTCGTCGCGACCGCCGCTTCGCTGTTCAGCATCGTCCAGATGGCGCTGAAGGTGCCGTTCGCCGGCTCGGCCACCCTCTGGTTCTCGGGCGTGGTGCTGTATCTCTTCTTCGCGACGGCGCTGGGGATCTTCCTGGGGACGATCTCCAAGTCGATGGCGCAGTTCGCGCTCCTCATCATCCTGGTGAGCGTGGTGCTGATGTTGCTCTCCGGCGGCAGCACCCCCGTGGAGAGCCAGCCGCAGTGGCTGCAGTACGTCACCTACCTCCTGCCGGCCCGGCACTTCGTCAGCTTTTCACAAATCATCATCTATCGAGGCGGCGGCCTGAGCGCGGTGTGGACCCAGTTCCTGATGGTGGCCGTCGTCGGGCTCGGCTTCTTCGTGTACAGCCTGAGGGCCTTCCGGAAGTCGATCGCGGTGACCAAGTAGCGACCGGGGGCACCATGAAGAGCGAGTCGAAGGGTGAGAAGAAGAACGGCAAGCTCAAGACCAAGGAGTACACGAAGCGGCTGCGCAAGCTGCAGGCCGAGCTGTGCCAGCTCCAGGAGTGGGTGAAGCTCAAGGGCCACCGGGTGATCATCGTGTTCGAGGGTCGCGACACGGCCGGCAAGGGCGGGACGATTCGCGCCATCACCGAGCGGGTCAGCCCACGCGTCTTCCGGCTGGTGGCGCTGCCCGCGCCCTCCGACCGCGAGAAGACCCAGATGTACGTGCAGCGCTACATCGCGCACTTCCCCGCCGCGGGTGAGATCGTGATCTTCGATCGCAGCTGGTACAACCGCGCCGGCGTCGAGCACGTGATGGGGTTCTGCTCCAAGAAGGAATACCAGGCCTTCTTGGACCTCTGCCCCAACGTGGAGCGGCAGATCGTCAGGAACGGCATTCAGCTCATCAAGCTCTGGCTCGAGGTCGGCCAGGAGGAGCAGGAGCGGCGCATGAGCGCGCGCATCGACGACCCCCTGCGGCAGTGGAAGCTCTCGCCGATGGATCTCGAGTCCTGGCCGCACTGGTACGACTACTCGCGGGCGCGCGACAAGATGCTCGAGGCCACCGACACCCAGGACGCGCCCTGGTACGTCCTCCGCTCGGACGACAAGAAGCGCGCCCGGCTCAACTGCATCGAGCACATCCTGTCCCTCATTCCGTACAAGCGCGTGCCCCGGGAGAAGGTGAAGCTCCCGGCCCGCATGACGAAGAATCGCTATGACGACCAGGCCAGCTTGAAGGGGCGGAGGTTCGTCCCCGAGAAGTACTGAGCGAAGAAGAAACTGGTTGGGGGTGGGGCCCGGCGCTGAGAAGATCCGCCGAATGCGCACTCACTTCTCGACGTCGTCACTCCTTGGGGCAGTCATGGCCACGCTGCTCTTCGGAGCCTGCACCTCCTCGGGCACCGCCGGACCTGCGGGGCCACAAGGCGACACCGGAGCCGCGGGTCCGACCGGCCCGGCCGGAGCCACCGGACCGCAGGGTGCGACCGGCCCTGCCGGCGCCGCTGGAGTCGCCGGTGTGGCCGGACCGACGGGCGCCACGGGCCCGACCGGAGCCACCGGAGCGACCGGACCCCAGGGACCGACGGGTCCAGCTGGCGCCGCCGGAGCCGCGGGCGCCGCGGGTGCGACCGGCCCGACGGGAGCAACGGGCCCGACTGGTTCCACCGGCCCCGCGGGACCGACGGGCCCCGTTGGACCGGCCGGACCGACGGGCCCGATGGGTCCCGGCTTCGCGCGCATCGTCATCGTGGCCGGCACGGGCACGCCGCTCGCGAACGGCACCGCGCTCCGGGCCGCGCTCGCGGGAATCACCGGTGCGACCGCGACGACGCCCTACGTCCTGAAGCTGGAGCCCGGTGTCTTCGACCTCGGCACCGCGACCCTGACGATGGCCCCCTTCGTCCTCATCGAAGGCAGCGGCCAGCGGGTGACGATGATTCGCGGACAGAACATGGACCCCTTCGGGGGCGTGGTGGTCGGCGTGGACAACTCGGAGATCCGCGACCTCACCATCGAGCACGCCAACTCCACCACGGCGGCTCCGGCCCAAGCCTTCTACACGCAGGCCTCGCTGCTGCTTTCCAACATCACGGTCCGCACCTCCGGGGCCCCCGGCGTGTCGTACGGCATGATCTTCAACTCGATGGGCTCCTCGATTCTCGAGAACGTGACCGTCGACGCCCGGAGCTCCTCGGCTTCCTCGGTGGGCATCGCCATCTACAACGGCGCCACGCCGCGCTTGGTGCGCGTGCACATCGACGCCACGGGCGTGATGGGGCCGTCCTACGCGATCGAGACGACCAGCGTGAGCTCCGCCAGCTCCGTGGAGATCGTCGACTCGTGGCTCGGCGCGGGCGTCAACTGCTCGTCGTCCAACAACCTGACCCTGCGCTTCGCCCACACCCGGTTCCCTGCGGGGCAAAGCTGCGGAGCGGGAACTCCTCCCGTCTGCGTCGGCAGCTACAACGCGTCGTTCGCGCCGCTGTCGGCGGGGTGCCTGTAGGCGCCGCGCCGCGGAGATCGCCGCTTCACGCGCCGCGGACGGTGGACGCCGCCGCGGCGTTCGCCCGCCCGCCCATCGCCAGCGCCGCCACCAGCGCCACGTTCACCGGCAGCACCAGGGCGAGCACGCTCCAGTTGTCCTGGTCGAACCACGGCGTGACCTTCAACAGCACGTCGAGCGCCGCGCCGGCGGAGAGAATCTGGAACAGGAGCAGCAGCCGGGACGGCGCCTCGGGCCGGTTCCTCGCCAGGGCGAGGCCCGCGGGCACGAGCAGCAGCATCACCGGGTTCACGAACAACAGGTTCTCGTTGTGAAACGTGCCCTCGTGGCTGGTGGCGAGCGCCATGACGCCGAGCCCGGTGCCGAGGACGCCGAGGAGCGCGCCCCAGGTGGCGATGAAGACGCTCAAAGCCAAGCGGGCGGCCTTCACCCCCTCGCGCGACCTTCGCGTCAGCCAGAAGGCGAGGCCTCCGAGCAGCACGCCGAGCGCCAGCGTCGCCGGCACGAGGCTCGCGGTGTCCTCGGGCACCGGCGCGCGCTTCGCCGCGAACCAGACCCACTGCTTCTTCACCAACGGCCGCCTGCTGCCGCCCACGCGCATCACCTCGAGCCGCTGCACCTGCGCCTCGAGCTCGGCTGGAAGGAACGTCTCCCGCGCCCGCGTCAGGGGACCGTCGATGGAGTCGTTCTGCAGGAAGTCGAGGAGCAGGCGCATCGGCGCGTTCACCGCCGCGTACCGCGCCACGTGCCGCCGGAAGCTCATGCGCCCAGGCCCCGTGGCTGCCGCCGCGAGCTGTCCTCCGAGGACTCGGTCGAGGATGTCCCGGGGCCGCGTGGCGCAGTTGTCCTCGTAGTAGCGGTACCGGTACGAGCGGTTCTCAGGGAGCGCCTGCGTGGCTACGGCCTTCGCCACCGCCAGCGCCTCGTCGGGTGACAGGTCGAGGTTCTGCACGCGCACGTCGCGGTTCGCCTGGCGGTAGAGCTCGTAGGTCCCGGCGATGTTCCAGTCGGCCACCGAGAACGCGAGGCGCCCGCCAGCGAACATCTTCGCCAGCGCCAGCGGGTCGCCGTCGGGGAAGACGCCGAAGTTGTAGAGCCGGCCCTGGTCGAGCCGGTGATCGTCCACGGTCAGCGCGGTGTGGCCCCACCAGCTCGGGACGTCGTCGCCGGGGCTGAAGGTGATGAGCGAGATGCCCAGGTCCTCGGCGCGGCTCTCGCCCGTCAACCACGGAGGGAGCGACTGACCGGCGGCGAGCATGACGAGGAGCGAGCTGAGCTGAAGCATCGAGCCTCGAGGCTGTACCGCAGGAGGGCGCGCCGCACGAGCCAAGGGATTCGGGCGCCCGCAGGCGTGGCGTGGACTCGCCGTGTCACATGTTCCGCGACAACCTTTGATATGGGGACCCCGTGTCACAGCTTCTTCGTCAGCGCTGGGAGGCAAACCTCAGGCCTCTGGGCAGACCTCGGTGCTGCTGGTCGAGCTGTCGCGCTGAGGACGAACGCTCTCGTCACCAGGCGTAGGTCGCTTGAAGCACCGGCACCTCGCCGACCTTCTCGAACGGCACCCAGTTGGTGGTGGCGTGCAGCGAGAGCGACACCGTGTTGGGCGTCGCGGCGGTGCGCTCCACCACCAGGTGCGCGCCGTCGGGGCGCACCGGGCCGAAGGGCGACGGCACCGCGAGGGCGGGCACGCGATCGACGTCCACCACCGCGCCGGTGGCCACCTCCACGCGCTGGGCGTGCCCGGCCACGATGGCGCCCTGGTCGTCGCGGGTGACGTCGACCACCACCACCGCGGCCGAGTCGTGCGTCCACACGAAGCGCGGCGCGTTCTCGCCCGGCGCGAGCTGCCGCTGCGACGGCGCGGGCGGCTCGGGGTTCTGCAGCGGGGGCACGAGCGGCGGCGGCGTGAGCTGGAGCTGCTGGTCCGTCCCCGTCCAGGCCGAGAGCGCGGCGGCCCGCTCGAAGCTGCCCGCAGCGTCGAAGAATGCCACCGCGTGAACGAAGCGCAGGTCGGTGGGGCCGTTCGGTCCCTCCCACGCCGAGGTGAAGAAGACGGCCACGTGCGCCCCGTCGGGAGAGGGCGTGGTCCACAGCGGCGCCGCGCCGGCGGACATGTCGCCCGCGGCGGTGGCGAAGACGCGCGACGCCTCGGGGGGCGGGACCGTGAGGCTCACCACCCGCTTCGCCACGAGGTCGTAGACGCGCGCCTCGCCGTACTCGAGCAGCACCGCGCGGCCCGACGCCTCCACCCAGAACACCGGCGCCGCCTGGCACCCGCCGCCCTGGGCCTGGGACGAGTCGGGGAAGCGCGCCAGCTCCGTGGCGCCCTCGAGCCCGCTCCCCGCGCGGGAGAAGACGACCTCCCAGCGCGTCGCCGAGGTCGCGTTGAACCACGGCTGCTCCGGCCGGGTGGTCCGGTAGACGGACTCGACGAGCAGCGCCGCGCCGCCGTCCGACGAGAAGGCCCCGTTGCCGCGCAGGTGCACCTCGGTCGGAGCGCCGCAGGCGAAGAGGGCCGCGGTCAGCAGAGGGCCTGCGAGCGCGAGGCGGGCACGCGCGTTCATTTCGCCTTCACTTCGAAGACGAGGAAGCCCGCCCCCTCGGGGAAGCCGTTCGGGCCGAACTTGGGCGTCACCAGCTGCCGGCCGTCGGACGACATCTTCATGCTGCCGGGGTGCACGCCGTCGATGCCGGGGAAGAGCGTCCGCATCGGAATCGTCTGCACGAGCGCGAGGTCGGAGAAACGCCGCACCTCGATGGGCTTTGGGCCATTGGCGTGGCTGGCGAGGGAGAGGAAGGTGTCTCCCGCCGGCGACGCGAAGAAGGCGTGCACGTTCGTCATGCCCCGGCCGCGCAAGACCTGCCCTGTCGAGAGCTCGATGCGCTGCATCTCTCCGGTGGCGTAGCTGCCGATGGCGAGGAACTTCCCGTCCCGGCTGAAGGTCACGGCGCTGGGCTGCAGCCCGAGCACGAAGGGCGTCACCTGCGAGGTGTCGAGGTCGACGACGAAGATCATCGGCACTGGATCGGGCGTGCTCGCCTTCTTCTCCCAGTCGCGGAGCTCCGCCAGCGCGAGCTTCTTCCCGTCGGGGCTGAACGCGAGCACGCCTAGGCCGAGCTGCTTCTCGCGCCCCGGGGGAATGAACATGACGGACCAGTCCGCGGGCGCCGCCGGATCCCCGACGGGCACGCGAAACAGCTTCAGCGCGATCGGCCCCTCCGAGGGCTTCGTCCCTTCCGCCCGGTACTCGAGGCCGAAGTACTCGTGCTGCTCCTGGGGGTCGAGACCGTAAGGCCTCAGCGCGACGTTGGGCGGCAGCAGCTCGAGCCCCGCCAGCGGCTTCGGGTCGCACGGCGCGGTGCCGGCCGGGTTCCACGCGCAGTACAGCCGCGTCACGCCTGGGCCCGGCCGCCGGTTGAGCTCCAGGAGCGCCAGGTCGCTCCGGTAGAAGAGGAGGTTGGGAATCGATGGCTGCGAGAGCTCCGGGTTCGCCTTGGCGAGCTCGTCGACGCGGAACGGGACCTTGATGATCTTCCGCTCCTGCACGTCGGCGATGACGAAGCTCATGGCCACGATGCCGTTCTTCGGCCCCGAGCGGTCGAACTCGTTCGACATGTGGACGTAGCGGTGCCGATCGAGCCAGACGTTCATGCCACTCTGACCCTCGAAGGGCACCTCACCGAGGCGCCGCAGCTCGACCGGACCGGCAGGTGGTTTGGCGGCGAGACAGACGAGCGCGAGCGCCACTGCGTGGACCATGGGGACCCCTCCTCGAGAGCGAGCGGAGCCTAGCCCGATGGCGCGCGGTGGGCGCGGGCGCCCGACGTCCCCGGTCGGGCGCTAGACGCGCTTCTCCTTCGCCTCCGCGGCCGCCGGCTGGACGACGGGCCCGACCTCCAGGCGCTCGCGAAGGTTCTGCAGCATGGTGTCGATTTCGCGCTCGTTGAGCTTCACCAGCACCGACTCCGCCAGACGGCCGAGCAGCGGAATCGGCACCTCGTAGTCCAGCCTGAGAGTGAGCTCGCACTTGCCGTCGCGAGCGTCGAAGCTCCAGAGGAAGTGGTTCACGATGCCGGACTTGCTCTGTCGGCCGCCACCTCCTGGACGGGCGGAGGAGCCGAACCGCCCTCCGCAGGGTGCCAATCACCTTCTCGGCCGCTCGACGTCCTGCATGGCGGCGACGAAGTCCTCGAGGGTGATGGGCGGGGCGATGACGAAGGTCTCCTCGCGCACCACCAGCTCGGCCATGCGGTCGACCCGGAAGTTCCGGAAGCTCTGGCGCAGCTCGCACCAGGCCGCCGTCGTCCAGGCGTTGCCCCAGAAGTACAGACCGAGCGGCCGCACCAGGCGCCGCGACGCCTCGCCCTGCCGGTCCCGGTAGGCGAACTCGAGCTTCCGCCGTTCGTCGACGGCGCGGCGCACCTCCCCGAACCGAATCCGGTCCTCCTCCTTGACGCTGAAGGAGAGAGAGTGGAGCGCGGTCGAGTCCATGCGCTCGCGCTCCCTGGGCGGGAGGATGGCGCGCACCTTGTCGACCAGGCTCTCCGCCGCGCGCGAGAGGTCCTTGTCGGCGAAGGCCGTCACCATGCGGGCGCCGAGCATCAGCGCCTCGACCTCACTGACCGAGAGCATCACGGGGGGCAGCTCGAAGTCCTTGCCCAGGCGGTAGCCGACGCCTGCCTCGCCCTCGATGGGCACGCCGGAGGCGGTGAGGTCCAGGACGTCCCGGTAGATGGTGCGCTCCGAGACCTCGAGGCGCGCGGCGAGCTGCGCGGCGGTGGTGACCTTCCGCCGGCGCAGCGCCTGGACGATTTGAAAGAGCCGGTCAGCCCTGCGCATCGGGCTTCCGACTCTCCGGAAGCACGTGGAAGAAGTCCAGCACCACGCCGGCGGGGTCCTTCGTCGCGAAGCTGCGCCAGCCCCACGGCATGTCCCCCGGCGCGGAGAGCATCGGCACCTTCTTCTTGCTCCACGCGGCGTGCGCCTCGTCGGCGCTCTTGGTCGGCACGCTCACCACCACGCCCGCGCCCGGGAAGACGGTGGAGAACGGGCCGTCGGCCTTCTTCTCGATGAAGCAGAGCTCGGGCGCGGCGGCGTCGCCGAAGCGCACCTGGAAGTAGTCGGGCGTGTCGACGCTGAGCGAGTAGCCCAGGGTCTTGGTGTAGAAGGCGCGCACGTCGGCGAGGCGGTCGGTGACGATGAGAGGGAAGAGGCGGTTCGGGGTGGTCTGCATGGCTGTTCTCCATCGACGGGCGAGGCGAGATGTCTCGCGCGTGATGGGCGTGATGTAGCGGGGGCCTCCTGACAGCGTGCTGTCAGGAGACTTCGATGGCGCTCGGGACCGAGACACCCAACTCGTTCCATCCGTCGGCCACGATTTGCTAACACTACTGCGTTTGAACCCTTCGACATGATCGGCGCGTGCGCGTGGGCGGCTGAATACCGCCTCCCGAGCGCGACGAGTCGATCGGCAGTTTCGGCGTGACCGCCGGGGCTTGCTCGCGAGGGGGAG
>JBBIOE010000082.1:0-27904 GCA_037443525.1 Archangiaceae bacterium
CGCAGCGCCCCTCGGCCACCAGGCAGCGCGGGGTGGCGCCGCCGCAGGCCGAGTCCGAGGCGCAGCCGGCGCCGGCGTCGGCCGCCGCGGTGGGCACGCAGGCGCCGGCGTTCCAGTCGCAGGTCGTGCCGTCGGGGCACGCAGCGCAGGGGCCCGACAGGGGAGCCCGGCCACAGCCCAGCGCCAGAGTGAGGAAGGCCAGGCTCAGCGCCCGGCCACGAAGGGTCGTCATCGCCATACGAAGCGTGTGCGCCGGCCCTGCTGCTCCACTCTACCCAATGCAAGCCTCCGCCACAGGGACTCGCACCACTCGGTGGGAAGGTCAATTCCCCACACGCGCGCACCCGATCCGTGGGCTACAGTCGCGCGGCTTCGCGGAGGACACGCGTGGAACTGGAGCTGACGGGATTCGGAGAGTTCGAGGGCGTGGAGCTGTTGCAGCGGCTCCACCTCTTCCAGCGGCTCACCTTCGACGAGACGACGAGGCTGGGCGGGTTGATCGAGTACCTCGACGTCGAGCCGAACGAGATCGTCATCGAGGAGAACTCGCTCGGGAACGCGCTCTTCGTCATCGCCAAGGGCGAGGTGAAGATCAGCCGCGACACGAACGGCGACGGCAGGCACGACGAGAGCGAGGAGATCGGCCGGCTCAAGGAAGGCGAGCTGTTCGGCGAGATGTCGCTCATCGACGACGTGCTCACCTCGGCGCGGGTGACGACGGTGTCGAAGTGCCGGCTGCTCAAGATGCCGCGCGATCGCTTCGAGACCCTCCTGGCGAGCGACGAGAAGCTGGCAGTGAAGGTGTACCGCTCGTTCTGCCGCACGCTGTCGGATCGCCTGAGGCGCACCACGTCGATGCTGGCGAAGACCCAGGCGCTCGGCGTCGCGGTGCGCTGAAGACCCCTTTCGATCTTTCGAGGACCACCATGGAGCTCGCGACCTTCAATCAATTCCTCACGGCGGCGGTGAAGAACGGCGCCAGTGACATTCACTTCAAGGTGGGCTCGGCGCCCGCGCTGCGCGTCAACGGGCAGCTGTTGCCGGTGAAGGTGCCGGCCCTGCAGGTGGAGGACACGGCGCGCATCGCCAAGCACCTGCTCACCGCCAGCCGCTTCAAGGGGAGCCTCGAGGAGCTGCAGGACTGGGACACCAGCTACGCCCTGGAGGGCGTGGGCCGCTTCCGCGCCAACATCTTCCGCAACAAGGGGCACCTGGGCGCGGTGATGCGCTCGATTCCGCTCTCGGTGCCGGACTTCGCGCGGCTGGGCCTGCCCAAGGTGATGGAGAAGCTGGCGCAGGAGGAGCGGGGGCTGGTGCTGGTCACCGGCGTCACCGGCTCGGGCAAGACCTCGACCCTGGCGGCGATCGTCAACTACATCAACCAGCACTACCGCAAGCACGTGGTCACCATCGAGGACCCGATCGAGTTCGTGCACGAAGATCGCTTCTCGCGGGTGATGCAGCGGGAGATCGGCCCGGACACGGAGAGCTTCGGCTCGGCCCTGCGCGCGGCGCTCCGGCAGGACCCCGACGTCATCCTGGTGGGCGAGATGCGCGACGCGGAGACCATCGAGATCGCCATCAAGGCCGCGGAGACGGGGCACCTGGTGCTCTCCACGGTGCACACCACCGACTGCTACCGCACCATCAACCGCATCATCGGCGTCTTCCCGCCCGAGGCGCAGACCGGGGTGAGGAACCGCCTCGCCGACAACTTGAAGGGCACCATCTCCCAGCGGCTGTTGCCGCACGCCTCGGGCAAGGGCCGGGTGGTGGCGGCGGAGATCATGGTCTCGAACCTCTCGGTGACGGAGTTCATCAAGGACGCGAACCGCACCCAGGAGATCACCGAGCACCTCGAGCGCAACCACGACACGCTCGGCACGCAGAGCTTCGACCAGCACCTCGCCGAGCTCTTGCAGCAGGGGCTGGTGACCCGCGAGGCGGCGCTGGAGGCGTCGACCAACCCCACCAACTTCGAGCGGGCGCTGGCGTTCGAGTAGCGAGTCGGTAACGAACGGGTGCCTTGCAGACTCGATCCGCGGGATCGAATTCTCAAGGTCACCAAGTCTCGACCTGCAACCCCTCGACTCGCTCGAACTCGCGGCGATTGCGCGTCACCACGCCGACGCCGTGACCGAGCGCCGTGGCCGCGATGAGCAAGTCGTTCGGCCCGATGGGCGTTCCGTTCCTTCGGAGCGTGGCGCGCACGTTTCCGTAGACCTCCGCGCACTCGTCGTCGAAGGGGAGCGAGTCGAGCGTGTCGAAGAACACCGCCAGCTTCCGGCGGTTCTCTTCGGGGCGCTGGCTGCACGCGGCGCCGTAGAGCAGCTCAGCCTTCACCACGCTGCAGAGGACGAGCTCCTCCGCGTCGTCGATCAGCCGCCGCTCGAGCTTCTTGTCGCGGCCGTTGAGGAACGCGATGCAGACGTCGGCGTCGAGCAGCTTCATTCGTCGAAGCCCACGTCGCGCAAGGGAGCGAGGTCCTCATCGCCGGGCAGGTGAAGGTCCGGGCAGCTGCCGGCGAGCCGCTTCAGGCGCTCGCGTTTCGAGTCGCCGGTGAGACGCGACGCGATGTACGCGGAGAGGCTCTTCTTCTGGCGCTTCGCCTCACGGCGGGCGCGCCGCTCGACGTCCGGGGGCAGGTAGATGGTCACCTGAGCCATGCCCAAAGAATATAAGTGGCTAAGTGGGTTCGCCAGCCAGCTGGGAAGTTCTCCCGTTCCTTGAAGATTCGGTTTTGAAAACCGAATCTTCAAGGTGCCGTCGGAATCAGTGCGTCGAAGTAGGCCTGTTCCTCGGTGTTCAGTGGCCGGCGGCGATTCCGCGATCGCGTCGCGAACCAGATGGAGTTCTCGAGCCACCAGCGAAGAACGAACTCTTCGAGGCTGTGAGCGCAGAGCTCGAGCTCCGGGAAGAATGAGTAGGGTTCGTCTGGGTCTTGTGCGTCTTCCATGTCGAGGTTCTGCTGCGAGCCGACCAGCACCGGTGCGTAGTGGTCGCCACTCGGCCCCAGACGAACGCCCCAGGTGAGGCACGCCTGTGAGTCCGAATAGAACGTGAGGAACGCGTCACCATCCTCCTGACGATGGAGCTCCGCTTGGTCCGCCGAAAGGAAGTAGCAATCGGTACAAGTGGGAACTCGTCTCTGAAGGTCCGGATCAGGAAGAAGCCAATTGAGGAACTCAGGCACCTCGTATCCTTCGGCCGCGATGACCTGAAGTCGCTGTTCCCAATCCCTCGGATCAACCTCGACGATCGTCGTGACGACGGGTGCCCCGCGTAGCCACTTGAATCGTCCGTCTATCCGCTCGCTCGGGAGCGGCGGCAGTCCCGAGAACGGAAACCGAGCGTAGGTGTGTTCTGTATCCCGAGCGCCGACGCCGATGCCCCACCACGCCGACGCATACTCGAGGAGATGCGCCTCGAAGATGCCGGCCTGCTCGAATCGCCGGAGCCACGGGGCGGATGACTTCGGGTACGTACGACGTGCCTCGGCCAGCGGCTCGGCACGTTGCTGGCGCGTCGATCTTCTGAGCGCCAACTGAGCCCGCACGTAACGGGCGCGGTCGTCGCCATGCTGTTCGAGCCAATCGGAGTACACCCCGAGGCGCTCAAGGTCATTCGGGCGCTCGAGGCACAGCATCAACAGCTCGTCATTCTCCGCCACGTGGCCTCCCCCGAGGCCAACGGCTACTTCACCTCGGACACGTCCCAATCGATCGTCTCGAGCAGGCTCTTCTCGCGCTTCTTCACGTCCGCATCGAGGAAGGCCACGGCCTCGTTGAGCTTGTCCATCAGGCGGAACGGCTTCCGACGCGCGCCCTTGGTCTGCATCAGCGCGTGCACGAGCCAGGGGAAGACCGCCGTCACGTCGGTGTGGCAGTACATCGAGCCCGTCTCCACCGCGTCGACGGAGACCTTGCCCCAGGTGTGGCCTTCGCCCGCCGGGCAGCTACTGAGCGCGCCGTTGTCCACCGGGTCGACGCAGAACTGCACGTCGATGTCGAAGCCCTGGGTGGGCACGGTGAGGATCTGATCGAGCAACGGCTCGCCCTGGAGCGTGTAGTTCTTGGGCACGCCGCCGCCGAGGATCCAGATCGCCAGACGCTTGGAGAAGTGGTGCCGGCAGTAGTGCTGCATCGCCGCCATGGAGAAGACGTCGTCGTTGACGTCGAGCTCCAGCTTGAACTTGTCGCCCAGGAGCCGCTTGAGCTTCACCACGTTCAGGAAGATGGGCACGCCGCGCCGGTAGCAGGTGGAGAGCAAGGACGGCTGCTCCACCCCCAGCTCCTGCTCGATGGCGTCGATGTGCTTGCCCAGGAGGAAGTGGAACTCCGGCGTGGTCATCTTCTTCTGGAAGTCGGGGCCGCGCATGATCGCCGAGAAGAGGCGATCGGTGTCGAGCAGGGCCTCCTCCCAGAAGCCCAGGTCGTAGATGCGAATGATACGCGCCAGCCGGTACTGCAGGTCGCCGGCGTTGGGGTTGATCTCGCGGATCTGGTGCCGGATCACCCGGTGCGCGTCGTGGTACAGGTTCGCGCCGGTGGTGGTGATGGCCGAGATGGCGCCCGACTCCACCAGGGGAATGAGGCAGCTCTGGTGCAGGCCGGCCGGCGTCATCGCGCCCGAGAGGGTCAGGAAGATGGCGCAGTTCTCCTCGAGGGAGCGGCGCATCAGCTCGAACGCGATGCGCTCCTGGCGGCCGACGTAGGCCCCGAAGGACGATTCGAGCAGCTGGAGGGCGGTCTCGCGGCCGGTGATGGGGCGGGGATCGACGCGGCGAGCCTTGTCATATGTCTTGCGGAGCGACTGCTGGGTCTTGGTCACCATGGGCGCGGGGGATATACACCCAACGTCCCGGCCGCCTTCACGGAGTTTTTCATCGTGTCCCCTACCGTCTCCCCTGCTCACCGGCGCGCACTCGCCGCCGTCCTCTTCGCCTCGCTCGCCGTCAGCGGTTGCCGCTGCGAGCCGCCGATCAAGAAGATCCAGCCCGAGTACCACCCGAACCCGGCCGCGCTCTCCTTCGAGGCCTGCCCGACCAAGGACTCGAACGGCGCCCTGGTGAAGGACGTCTTCCCCGACTCCAAGAAGCTCACCATCGACAACGCGGCCAAGATCGCCTCGGGCCTGGCCGTCACCATCACCGGCACGGACAAGGCGGCCTTCACGCTGCCGGCCACGATGCCGACCTCCATCGAGTCGCTCGGCACGGTGGAGTTCCCCGTCTCCTTCTCCCCCGAGAAGGCCGGCGACATGCGCGCCACCCTGGTCATCGACGACCAGTTCGACGGCACGCCCGATCAGACCGTGACCCTGGTGGGCACCGGGAAGAACCTGCCCGCGCAGGCCACCATCGAGACCGCGCCCCAGGGCGCCGCGTCGACCTTCACCACCTGCACGCCCGACAGCCCGCTCTCGGACTGCACCATGAGCTTCCCCGACACGCTCTTCGGCCAGGAATCGACGCTGAAGCTCAAGATTCGCAACAAGGGCTGCCCGACGCTCAAGGTGACCTCGCTCGGCATCACCACCCAGTCGGGGGCCGACGACCAGGGCTTCTCCATCACCAGCCCCGCGCAGCTCCCCTCGACCGGCACGCCGATGACGCTCAACTTCGCCGACGGCACCGACGAGGTGACCATCACCGTGAAGTTCGCGCCGGTGAACAACGGCGCGGGCAGCGACGGCCTGCGCACCGCGGTCCTGAACATCGTCTCCAACGATCAGCTCTACGGCGACGGCCAGGCGGGCCCGGGCGCCATCGTGCTCCAGGCCAACGCGGTGAAGCCGTCGCTCTACGTGACGCCGACGGTGTGCGACTTCTCGAACCCCAACGATCCCTGCGGCAACACCTCGAAGGTCGCCGACCAGGGCCTCTTCCGCATCACCAACGACGGCACCACCGACGTGCGCATCGACTCGGCGAAGTTCGCCAGCACCAGCTCGGCCACCTCGGGCACCGGCGGGCGCTTCACCATCGCCACCTCCATCGAGGGCCAGACCATCGCCCAGGCGCAGAGCGTGACCGTGACGGTGACGCACCACGATCAGCCCATCTACGTCGGCGACAAGCTGGTCATCTCGGGGACGATCATGATCGGCGGCGTGGCCTCGGGCAGCGCGGGCTCGGTCTCCATCGCGCTCTTCGGCGGCAAGAAGCCGTACCTCTCCACCGCGCCGGCCGACCGCCTCGACTTCAACAACCCGCAGACCGAGCTGTCGGCGCAGTCGGTGATCATCAAGAACGCCCCCGACGCGGGCACCCTGATCATCCAGTCGGTGACCGTCGACCCGAGCCCGTTCTTCAGCCTCATCGACCCGCTGGTGCCTCCGAACACCCAGGTCGCGCCGGGCCAGAGCGTGGAGGCGACCGTGCAGTACAAGCGGCCGGCGTCGGGCGGCATTCAGACCGGCACCCTGCACATCAAGTCCAACGACTCCGACTACTCGCCGGACAAGTTCGTCTTGCTCGCCTCGCAGTCGCCGCTCGACGAGATCCCGGTGGCGACGCTGACGGCGTGCCGGCCCGATCAGCTCGCGGCGGACCCGCAGTGTGGCGGCGGCGCCCAGAGCTCGATGTCGGTGCAGTACGCCACGCTGACCACCAAGGAGATCACCTTCTCCGGCGTGAGCTCCTACGACCCCGATCCCGCGGCCGCGGGCGGCAAGAAGCCGGTGGTGAAGTACAAGTTCACGCTGTTGCCGGGCGCGGGCGGCTTGTTCCCTCCGGGCGTCACCACCAACAACCTGGGGAACAACGGGCAGCTCGTGTCCACGCCCACCACCAAGCTCACCATTCCCGCCGGCGGCACCGGCACCTACCGCGTGAACCTGGTGGTCTACGACGACCGCAACCAGGCGTCGGCGAACTCGGCGGTCCTGTCGCTGTCCGTCACGCCCTGATGGCCGCTTCCCCCGAGCTCCCCGCGCTCGAGGTCGACTCGCTGGTCAAGCGCTACCCGTCGCTGACGGCGCTGGACGGCGTGTCCCTGTCGATCGCTCCGGGAGAGATCTTCGCCCTGCTCGGCCCCAACGGCGCCGGGAAGACGACCCTCATCGGCGTGGTGTGCGGCCTGGTGAAGAAGACCAGCGGCCGGGTGCGCCTGCTCGGGCACGACCTCGACGTGGACGCGCTCGCGCCGCGCCGTGACGTGGGGCTCGTGCCGCAAGAGGTGAACTTCGACCCCTTCTTCACCGCCCGGGAGACGCTGCGAATTCAGCAGGGCTACTACGGGCGGCCGCGCGATGAAGCGCGCATCGCCCAGGTGCTCGAGGCCCTGCGGCTGACGTCCAAGGCCGACGCGCCGACGCGGGCTTTGTCGGGCGGCATGAAGCGGCGGCTCCTCATCGCCAAGGCGCTGGTGCACCGGCCGAAGTTGGTCTTCCTCGACGAGCCGACGGCCGGGGTCGACGTGGAGCTGCGGCGCGATCTCTGGGACTACGTGCGCCAGCTCCGCGCCGAGGGGACGACGGTGGTGCTCACCACCCACTACCTCGAGGAGGCGGAGCAGCTCGCCGATCGCGTGGGCATCATCGATCGCGGGCGGCTCTTGCTGGTCGAGGAGAAGAGCCGGCTGCTCGCCCGGCTCGGGGAGCGGCGGCTCGACGTTCGCTTCCGCGAGAAGACCGCGCTGCCGGTGGGCCTCGAGGGCACGCTGGCCGACGACGGCCGCGCCTTCTCTTACGTCGAGCGGGCCGGCGCGCGCACCGCCACCGAGGTGCTGGAGGCGCTCTACGCCGCGCACCTGCCCGTGGCCGACGTGACGATGGCGCCGCCGCGCCTCGAGGACGTGATGCTCCGCGTGCTCAAGGAGACGCGGGCGTGAACGTCATCGGCACCAGGACGCTCCTGGAGAAGGAGGTGC
Organism: Archangiaceae bacterium; assembly: GCA_037443525.1. Taxonomy (GTDB): domain Bacteria; phylum Myxococcota; class Myxococcia; order Myxococcales; family Myxococcaceae; genus JBBIOE01. Next base: position 7,872 of record JBBIOE010000082.1, read on the forward strand.
GCCGGTTCCTGCGCGTCCCCGGGCAGACCATCTTGCAGCCGGTCGTCAGCACCACGCTCTACTTCGTGGTCTTCGGGGCGATGCAGCAGGGCCGCCTGGTGGAGGGCGTGCCCTACGTCGCGTACATCGTGCCGGGGCTGGTGTTCCTGAGCGTCGCGAACAACGCCTTCCTGAACGCCTCGAGCTCGTTCTTCATCTGCAAGATTCAAGGAACGATGGTGGACATTCTGGTGGCGCCGCTGGGCCCCTTGGAGCTGCTCACCGGCTTCATCCTGGGCGGCGTGGTGCGGGGCCTGCTCGTCGGTGCGCTGACCTGGGGAGCGTCGATGCTCTTCACCGCTCCGCACCTCGCGCACCCGCTGTGGACGCTGCTCATCGTCTCGCTGTCGGCGTGGGTGTTCGCGGTGTTCGGCTTCATGGCCGCGCAGTGGGCGGAGAAGTTCGAGCAGGTGAACTTCTTCCCCACCTTCCTGGTGACGCCGCTGACGTTCCTGGGCGGGGTGTTCTTCCCGGTGAAGGCCTTGCCCGAGCTCTTCCGCGCGGCGAGCCTCTTCAACCCGGTGGTGCACATGGTGGAGGGCCTGCGCGAGGGCATGCTCGGCGTCCCGGCCTCCAGCTCGCTCGGGGTGTGGCTGCTCGTGAGCCTCGCCGTGGTCGCGACCGCGCTCGCCTGGCGGCTGTTGGCTTCGGGGTACAAGCTCAAGACCTGAGGCGCCGGGCCGAGGAACGCGGTTTCCCCGCCCGGCAAGACGGAATACGGTCTCGCCGTCGCATTAGCTCGGGGAGGGGGACGCGGATGAAGCAACGTTTGGGGAACGCACGCCGAGGCGCGCTGGTCGCGCTGGCGGGGGCCATCATCGCGGGAACCGCCGCCGCGGCGCCGCCCGCGCCGAAGGCGCTCGGGCCGCGCAAGACGGTGCCGGCCGATCTGGCCCTGCACGCGGAGCGGCGCGAGCTGGCCAACGGTCTGGTCCTGCTGACCAGCCCCGACGCGAAGGTGAACTCGGTCGTGGTGGACATCAGCTTCGCCGCCGGCGCTCTCTACGAGCCACCGATGAAGTTCGGCCTCGCGCACCTCGTCGAGCACCTCGTCGCCACCGGCACCACCCCCGAGACCGACTACCGCGCGCTGGTGGAGCGCCGCGGCGGGTTCGATTTCAACGCCTACACCACCTTCGATCGCATGAGCTTCCGCGTCTCGGTGCCGCCCGAGGAGCTGCCTCTGGCGCTCTGGGTCGCCGCCGATCGCCTGCAGGCCCTCGACGCGCTGCTCGACCCCAGGGAGCTCGCCCGGGCCCCGGCGATCATCGCCCAGGAGCGCGCGCTGCGTGTCGACGACGTGCCCTACGGCGCGGCCCAGACCGAGCTCATGCACCAGCTCTTCCCCGGCGGCCACCCGCTGCACGACTCGGCCCTCGGCACTCCGGAGTCGGTCGCGCGCCTCACCCTCGTCGACGCCAAGACGTTCGCCCACCGCTGCCTGGTGGCCTCCAATGCGATCCTCACCATCACCGGCCGGTTCGACCCGACGGTGGCGGCCGACTGGGTGGAGCGCACGGTGGGCCGGCTGCCGCGCGCGGCGCCCGTCGAGCCCCCCGCCTCGACGCCGCCGTTCTCCACCGACACCGACGCGACGGTCAGCGAAGGCCTGGGGCGGCGCCCGCGCGTCACCTTCGCCTGGACGGTGAACGAGCCGCGCCACGACATCGCCGACGCCCTCACCTTCGGCGCGCTGCTCCTCACCATCTACACCGATGGCTTCGTGGGCATGTCCGTCAGCGCCGACTACCGCCGGTACGTCAACGGCGCGTTGTTCGCGCTCCAGGTGACGATGCCCCACGCGGTCGACAAGGTCGAAGCCCACGGCAACGCCGAGGTCGTGCTCCGCAACCTGGCGCAGGCCGCCATGCCGAAGGAGATCGTCAACGCGACGTTCCAGACGTGGGACCGCGCGCTCATGCGCGAGCTGGAGTCGATGGACGGCCTGGCCTCGCTCCTCACCGAACGAGAGACGCTCGAGCTCGCCCCCGCCGAGCGCGAGCAATTCACCGAGCGCCACTGGACGCTCAACCCCGAGACGATCCAGACGCTGTCGGGCGCCGTCTTGCGCGGGCCGAGGCTCACCATCCAGGCCCGGCCGAGACACCCGCTGCCGCCCAAGTTCGCGCGAAAGACCGAGCAATGAGAGCGCTCGCCTTCGTCTGCGCCGCTGCGCTCGCCGGCTGCGCCACCGCCCTCAAGCCGATCGAGAAGAGCGCTCCCTTGCCCACCCCGGTGATCGCCGCGGCGCCGGTGCCCCGCACGTCGCCGCCGGCCTCGCTCCCGGCGGTCAAGCGCGAGGAGCCGGTGAGCTGGAAGTTCGCGCTCTCCAACGGGCTTCAGGTCGTGGTGGTGGAGGATCACCGGCGGCCGCTGGTCTCGATGCGGCTCTTCCTCGCCTCCGGCGCGGCCGCCGACATCGACGAGCGCGCGGGGGCCACCTACTTCGCCATGGCGCTCTTGGGCGACACCTTCGATCTGCGCACCGAGACAGGCTACCCCGTCGACCCACTGGAGAAGTCGGCCCGCCGGCAGGTGATGGACCTGGGAGGCGTGCTCCGCTTCGACGTCACCGAGGACACCTCGTGGATCGGCATCGACGGCTTCGCGCCCGACACCGGCGAGTACCTCAAGACGCTGAGCTCCATCGTTCAGAAGCCGCGGCACAGCGAGGACTCGTTCCTGGGCCGCCTGGACGGCGTGGGCGACTCCCTCGACGAGCTCGAGGTGGCCGACCCCGAGGTGCTCGACGAGCACCTGAGCCACCTGGCCTTCGGCGACAGCCACCCCTATGCCCGGCCCGTCTTCGGTACCCCCGCGAGCATCTCGCGCCTGGGCGTCGAGGAGGTCATCGAGCGTCAGGCCGCCCTGCTCACCCCGGTGGGCGGCACGCTGCTGGTGGCCGGCGACGTGAGACCCAAGGAGGTGCTCGGCATCGCGGAGCGGACCTTCGGCAAGTGGCGCTCCAGCGCGCCGCGGGCCGACGTGAGAATCGAGCCTCCGGCGGTTCGGCCCCGGGCCAGCGTCACCTTCCTTCCCCGCACCCCGTCGCGGACCACGCTGGTCTGCGTCGCCCGTCCCCTGACCGACGTGACGGCGCCGACTGGGACGTTGGCGATCCTCGCGTCGGTGCTCGCCAACTCGCGGCTGTCGAGCGTGCTGCGGGAACAGCACGGCCTCACCTACCTCGCCACCGCGTCCATCGTGCAGCACCGGAGCGCGCGCGCGTTGTTGGCGTGTAGCCGGCTCAGCGGCCGCGACTTCGGCCAGAGCCTGAGGCTCTTTGTCGCGACCGTCGAGGCGACCGCGAAGGAGCCGCCCACCGAGCAGGAGATCGAGAGCGCCCGCGCCGGGCTCATCGCCGCCGCCGAGACGTCGCAAGACGACGTGCCCGGCATCGTCGACGCCTGGCAGAAGGCGATCGAGTGGCGGAAGCCCGCCTCCGCCTCGGCGTACGTGGCCGAGCTGCGCAAGGCGACCGTGGACGAAGTGCGCAAGCTGGCCGGCGTGGTGCTCAAGCCCGAGCTGCTGCAGTTCATGTTCTCCGGCGAGCCGGGCGTCGTGACCTCCGCGGTGAAGGCGAACCACCTGGGCCCGGTGCGGACGCCGCGGCTCGATCGGGTCGAGGAGTGACGGCGAGCTGGCGGGCTGCCAGTGCTTCACCCCCGTCGCGCAGAACTGCTCGGCTGATTCGGACTGCCCCGCGCACGAGCGCTGCCTCGCGGGCGGGTGCGCGCCCCTGGCGGGCGGCGGGATCACCTCCTTCGAGCTGCACGGCGGCGGCTCGAGCTCCGACTGGACGTTCCGGGACGTCGCCTTGACCGATCCCGATCTCGACGCGATCGTGGCTCAGCTCGCCGTTGGCGATACGGTGTTCGTCACCCCCTTAAGGCACCGTCCCAGCCAGCGGCGTCACGCCGCCCGCGAGGGGCTCGGCTCGAGCTCGGCGTGCGTCGTCTCTCGAGGCGCCCGCTTGTCCACCGGCCACAGCCAGCCCGCGAGCGCGGTGGCCGCCAGCGCCCCGGCGAGCTGCGCCGCGACGAAGGCCGGGGCGTCTTCAGCGCGAATGCCGGCGAAGGTCCCGGTCAGCGTGCGCGCCAGCGTCACCGCCGGGTTGGCGAAGGAGGTCGACGAGGTGAACCAGTACGCCGACACGATGTAGAGCCCGACGGCGAAGGGCGTCGCCGAGGCGCGGGCCCGGCTGACGGCGATGATGGTCAGCACAAGGCCGAAGGTGGCGACGGCCTCGGCCACCCACTGCCCAGAGCCGGTGCGCACGTGCTCGGACGCCGAGAGCAGCGGCTCGCCGAACATCGCGTGGGCCAGGAGCACGCCGCTGGCCGCTCCAAGGACCTGCGCGCCGACGTACCGTGGCACTTCGGCCCAGGCGAGCTCGCCGCGCCACGCCGCGGAAAGCGACACCACCGGGTTGAAGTGCGCGCCGGAGATCGGCCCCAGCGCCAGGATCAACACCACCAGCCCGGCCCCAGTGGCGATGGCGTTCACCAACAGCGCGAGCGCAGCGTTGCCGCCGGAGAGCTGTTCGGCCGCGATGCCCGAGCCCACCACCATCGCCAGGAGCGCGGCGCTCCCTAGCGCCTCAGCGGCCAGGCGGCGCATCTCAGCAGCTCCCGTCGGTGCAGCAGGCCACGGCCTCGGTGGTCAGCGAGTAGTCGCCGCCCTTGGTCTCCCGCGGATCGCGCACCAGCATCTTCGCGCCGCAGGGGAAGGGCTTCGCCTCCTCCATCGGCACCGGGGTGAGCGGCTCCACCAGCGCCACGTGCTCGGCGTACGGCGCCTTCGCGTAGATGTTGAACGTCTTGTCGCAGACCGCCACCGGCACGCCGCGCTTGAGGGTGTGACCGTCGTCGTCGGTCACCTCGCGGAACGGGCCCTTGTAGACGACCGCCTGCTTGCGGTCCCAGCAGGGCCCTTCCTTGCCCTTGTAGGCCACCACGGTGACGCTGCGGAACTCGACGCCCTCGACGGTGCGCCACGGCTTCTCCGGCCGCTCGAGCAGCGTGACGCCGTAGAGCCCGGCCTCCTCGAAGGCCTGGAGGAACTCGTCCTGGCGCATCGCGCCCGAGATGCAGTCGGACCAGAGCTGGGGGTCGTCCTTGAGGCGCTGCGGCACCGTCTCGTCGCTGACGATGTCGGAGATGACCGCGCGGCCGCCCCGCTTCAGCACGCGGTGGATCTCCTTGAAGAGCTGCCGGCGATCATCCTCTCGCACCAGGTTCAGCACGCAGTCCGAAACCACCACGTCCACCGAGCCGTCGGCGATGAGCGGCGCCGCCTTGCGCAGGCGCTCCAGCTCCGTCTGGAGCCGGGAGAACCCCGCCGCGTCCTTCACCGGGCGCTCGCCCAGCTCGCAGTCCACCGCCTCGAGATCGAGCGCCAGGTCCTGAATGCGGCCCTTCTTGAAGGACACGTTCCCGTAGCCCACCCGCTCGGCGAACGGGTGCAGGTGCCGCCGCGAGAGCGCCAGCATCTCGTCGTTCATGTCCACGCCGATGACGTGACCCTTGGCGCCGACCACCTGCGAGAGGAGGTAGCAGGCCTTGCCCGCGCCGGAGCCCAGGTCGAGCACCACCTCGCCCTCGCGCACGTGCTTGGTGGGATCGCCACAGCCGTAGTCGCGCTCGAGGATCTCCTTCGGCACCAGCGCGAGCAGCTGCGGATCGTTGGTGGACGGGCAGCACAGCCCTGGCTGAGACTCCAGCGCCGCGCCGCTGTAGCGCGCGCGCACCGCGGCCTCGAGGTCGATGATTCCTGGCTTCGGAGTTTCGCTCATGGGGTCCTTCCCGGGTTGGGGCGCAAGGCTTCGATGGGGTGGTGGTCGAGCGCCCGGTCCTTCACCACCAACGTCGTGACGGGTGCGGCGCACTCTTCCTGCAGCAACAGGTCGTGCCCGAGGCACAGCCCGAGCTGCACCACGAGGTCCGCCCCGGCCTCGTTCAGGAGCCGCGCCTGAGCGATGGGGTTGCAGATGGCGGCGAAGCGCTCCGGGTGGGCCTTCTCCAGGCCGATGGCGTCGAAGTCGACGGCGCCCACGCGGCAGCACACCAGCTCGGCCGACAGCCCGGCGGCCTCGAGGGCCCGGCCCAGCGCCTGCGCCTCCTTGGTCAGGGAGACGCAGAAGGCCACCCCGATGCGGGTGAGCTTGCGGAGGTGGGCGAAGTGAATGAGCTCCTCGACGCGGGTGCGCCGGGAACCGTCCTCGGCCAGGGGCGTCTGGTTGGCCACCTGCATCAGCGCGGCGCGCTCGGGCTCGAGATAGGGCCGGACGTCCTGCACCAGCTCGGTCCGCGTCAGCGTGGGACAGCCCACCGGCATGCGGGAGGTGTCTCCCCGAAAGGAGGCCGCGGTGCCACAGGTCGCGCACGCGGAGGGTTGGGGCTGCGCCGTGCTCATCGCCCCGTGGGAGCGCGGAAGGCGGCGCGAAGATTCAGCGCGTCACGCGGGCGGTCAGCACGTCCCTGGGCATCGCCTCGGGCCCTACGAAGCCGATCGCCTTGGCGGCCATGGGCGCCACCAGCCAGAAGCGGACAGTCACCTCCACCGTCACCACCGCCGGAGGCACCGCCACGCGCACCTCTCGCCGTTCGGCCGGGCGCAGGCGAGCGTCGCGGGCGAGGCGCACGCCGTAGGGGGCCAGCGTCACGCCGCCGTCCGCGCCGACGTACACCTTGTTCCACACCGCCTCGGGGTGCTCCTTCATCGGCTCGCTGGTCACGTTCCGCCACAGCTCCACCCCGGAGGCGTCGAGCCCCCGCAGCACCAGCACCGCCATGCGCGCCGGGAAGCCGGTGGGGAAGGCATGACCGCTGGTGTTCTCCACCATGGCCACGAAGCTTCCGCCCTCGAAGCGCCCGCCCAGCTTCACCGCGCTGGCGAAGAAGGAGGCGTCGCCCTCCCAGGCGCGGTGCGGCCCCAGGAAGCGGTGGTCGGCGTGCGACGCCCGCGCCGACACCGGGCCGTTCGGCCCCGCCACCGGGGGGAGATGACACGACACGCAGGACCGCCCGTCGTGGGCCTCCGCGAGCTCGACGCCGGTCGAGCAGGTGAGGAGGCCCGCGGCGTTGCGATCCTCCGCGTGGCAGGCGAGGCAGACGCTGGTGCCGTCCGCGAGCGCCGGGGCGCCCGCGCCGGTCTCGTGCATCGGAGAAGCGCCCGCGTCGACCGCGAAGCCGGCGCGCATCAACCCCGGCGTCGAGCGCACGAGGGCCCGCGCGCCGTGGACGCCGCCGTCCAGCACCACGCCGTCGAGCTCGTGGCAGGTGACGCAGGAGACGCCGGTGCGCGCGACGACCGAGTCGGGCTCCGCCACGTCGCGGGGCGAGTGACACGAGGCGCATCGTCCGGGGAGGCTCGGCCCTTCCTTCCCGAGGCGGAAGGTCCGCAGCGCGCCGAACACCGGATCGATGTCCTGGTGCGCCCGGCGGTGCAGGCTCTGCTCGAACTCCGCGGCGATGGCGGTGTGGCAGACCGCGCAGGTGGAGGGATCGTCGAGTCGCGCGCCCGCGTCCTGGAGCGAGGCGGCCAGCGTCCTCGCCAGGGCCTGCTCGGCGCTGACCGCCGGCGCCCGATCGACGGCCCGCTCCCTGACCTCGCCCCGCGGCGTACAGGAAGCGAGCGCCACGACCACCAACCACCTCGAGTGTTCGACTGCGAAGGCCATCGCGATTCCCCTTCCCCGCCGGTGTCGAGAGCCACCGTACCCGCCAGAAGATTCGGGCTGAATCCCCTCCGGGCTCGGACGGCTCAGACCTACGCGTGACCTCGCTCTCTTCGGCAGTCCAACGGCGGTATTCCTCCCTCGCTCCGGCACCCGGCAGCCTGTCGTGTGGGGGCGCGGTCACGCATTGTTTGCCGGACCCCGGCCAGGTGTGTGTCGACGTCGGCTGCGGGCGCGGCGCTGACGTGCTCACCCTCGCGAAGCGGGTGGGCCCCACCGGCCACGTCTGGGGCCTCGACCTGACCGAGGTCATGCTCGACGTGGCCCGCGCCCGCGCCGCCGAGCAGGGCCTCGCGCAGGCCCACTTCGCGCAGTGCCCGCTGGAGCACCTGGCGCTGCCCGACGCGACGGCCGACTGGGTGCTGTCGAACTGCGCGCTCAACCACGCCACCGACAAGGCGGCGGTGTGGCGGGAGATCGCCCGCATCTTGAAGCCGGGCGCGCGCTTCGCCGTCTCCGACATCTACGCCGTCGAGCCCATCGAGGAGCGCTACCGCACCGACCCGGAAGCCATCGCCGAGTGCTGGGCGGGCGCGGTGCCGAAGGACGAAGTGCTGGCGCACGTCGCCGCCGCCGGCCTCGTCGAGGTTCAAATCGTCGAAGAGCGCACGCCGTACAAGAAGGCCGCGGCCACGCTCGCCAGCTTCACCCTCGTTGGACGAAAGCCGCAGAGGAGGTGATTCACACGATGACGTCGCTGATCAAGAAGAAGCCAGCCACGGCCTGCTGTGCTCCCAAGCAAGAGCAGGTCGCGCAGTGCTGCGCGAAGGTGTCGAAGAACGTGGCCGGCTGCCACGACTGACCCGAGAAGACCGGGGCCCGGCCCACGCGGCCGGCCCCACTTCGCTTCCCTCTTTCGAATCCTCCCCTTCCCCGCCCGACTCCCACGACACATGGAACTGTCGAAGCACAACATCCTGTCTCCCGTCCCCGGGACCGATCGGTGGATCATCGCCAACCTGCTGAGCGGCGAGGCCGATCTCTTGGAGTCCGAGGTCGCGGAGAAGATCGCGCGCGGCTGCATCCCCGACGCCGAGGCCCTGTCCAAGAAGGGCTACCTCGTCGACCCCGAAGAGGAGCGCCGCCGCTACGAGAAGGCCCACGCCGACTTCCTCGCCGGCCACGCCCACGACGAGGTGCAGCTCTTCTACGCGCCGACCTACGTCTGCAACTTCGGCTGCTCCTACTGCTTCCAGGACGAGTACGCGCCCGCGAAGCTGGCCGACCCCGACGCGGTGCTGGACGCCTTCTTCGCCTACGTCGACGACACCTTCGCGGGGCGGAAGAAGTACGTCACCCTCTTCGGAGGCGAGCCGCTGCTCGCCACGCCCGCCGCCCGCCGCACCGTGGAGCGAATGGTCGAGGGCACCAAGGCGCGCGGGCTCGATCTCGCCATCGTCACCAACGGCTACAACCTCGCCAGCTACGTTCCGCTGCTCGCGACCGGCCGCATCCGCGAGGTGCAGGTCACCCTCGACGGCACGCGCCCGATGCACGATCGCCGGCGCGCCCTCAAGGGTGGCGGCTCCACCTTCGACCCGGTGGTCGCGGGCATCGACGCCTGCCTCGCCGCCAACCTGCGGGTGAACCTCCGCACCGTGGTGGACAAGGAGAACCTCCAGGACTTCGCCGGCCTCGCGCACTTCGCCATCGCCAAGGGCTGGACGAAGTCGCCCTTCTTCAAGACGCAGATCGGCCGCAACTACGAGTTGCACCACTGCCAGGTGCAGAACGCCCGCCTCTACACGCGCCTCTCGCTCTGGCAGGACATGCACGCGCTCATCGAGAAGGACCCGTCGGTGCTCCAGTTCTACCGGCCGGCGTACTCGGTCGCGCGCTTCCTCTTCGACGAGGGGAAGCTGCCGGACCCGCTCTTCGACTCCTGCCCCGCCACCAAGACCGAGTTCGCCTTCGACGCCACCGGCACCATCTACCCGTGCACCGCGAACGTGGGCAAAGCGGGCGAGGCGATCGGCACCTTCTACCCCTCGCGCAGCCTCGACGCCGCCACGGTGGCGAGCTGGTCGAGCCGCGACGTGACCACCATTCCGGGCTGCAGCCAGTGCGCCAACCAGCTCGCCTGCGGGGGCGGCTGCGGCGCGGTGTCGAAGAACCAGGCCGGCACCGTCAAGGCCCCCGACTGCCGGCCGGTGAAGGAGCTGCTCGGCATCGGCTGCGCGGTGTACGGGCGCGACGCGCTCGCGGCCAACTCGAACCAGGAGCACCACCATGGCTGAGCAGATCCCGAACGTCTCCGCGGCGGAGCTCGCCGGCGTCCTCTCGTCGAACCAGAGGGTGGTGGTCGACTTCTACTCGACGGAGTGCCCGCCCTGCGAAGCGCTGGCCCCCAAGTACGAGGCGGTGGCGCGGCAGTTCGGCGACGACGTGAAGTTCGTGAAGATCTTCCGCCAGGAGAACCGCCAGCTCGCCGCCGAGCTCGGCGTGAAGAGCTCGCCGACGGTGCTCTTCTACCAGGACGGCCACGAGCAGGGCGGGCGGCTCAACGGGGGCATCAAGCGCTCCGAGCTCTTGCACGGCGTCGAGGCGCTCTTGCCGAAAGAGCGCGCGCACGAGCTCGAGGCGCGGGCCAGGCCCTTCGAGACCGAGGCCGACGTGGTCATCCTCGGCGCGGGCCCGGCGGGCATCACCGCCGGCATCTACTGCGCGCAGGCCAAGCTCAAGACGGTGCTGGTGGACCTCGGCTTGGGCGGCGGGAACCTCGCCATCACCCATCAGGTCTCGAACTTTCCCGGTTTCCCCACGCCGCAGCCGGGCGCGATGCTCGCCCACCAGATGGTGGAGCACGCCAAGGCCGCGGGCGCCGAGCTGCGCCTGGCCGCCGAGGTGACCGCCGTCGATCTCGGCATGCACACCGTCGTCCTCGACGGGCTCGAGACGCTGCGCGCGAAGCGGCTCATCGTCGCCACCGGCTCGTCGCCGCGCACCATCGGCGTGAAGGGCGAGGTCGAGCTCAAGGGCAAGGGCGTGTCGTACTGCGCCACCTGCGACGCCAAGTACTACGAGGGCAAGCACGTGGTGGTCATCGGCGGCGGCAACTCGGCCATCGAGGAGTCGCTCTTCATCGCCCGCTTCGCGTCGAAGATCACCATCGTCCACCAGCTCGCGACTCTGCAGGCCAACAAGCAGGCGCAGGAGCACGCCTTCGCCGAGGAGAAGATCGGCTTCGTCCTCGAGACCGAGCCGCGGGAGTTCCTCTCGCGCTCCGGCAAGGGCGTCGACGGCGTGCTGGTCGAGGACCTGAAGACCCACCAGCGGCGCGTCCTCGACTGCGACGGCGTCTTCGTCTTCGCCGGCATGCGGCCGAACCTCGAGCTCTTCGGCGACCGCTTCACGCTCGATCGCTTCGGCTACGTCGTGGTCGACGAGGAGATGCGCACCAACGTGCCCGGCGTGTTCGCGGCCGGCGACGTGGTGGCCAAGCGCTTCCGGCAGATGACCACCGCGGTCAACGACGGCACCATTGCCTCGATGGCACTGGCCAAGGAGCTCGCGGCGTAGCCGGAGGCACCTGGAAGGCGGCCTCGGCTCGAGCTTCACGCCGCGCTTCGACCCGCGCGCCCGTCGTGCCATGGTGGCGCCTCTTTCGGGAGCCCCCATGTCCACCCCCTCACTGATCGACCTCGCCGAGTGGAAGGCGCTCTCGCGCCACCACGCGGAGGTCAGAGCGCTGCACCTGCGCGAGCTGTTCGCGAAGGAGCCAGATCGGTTCCGCCGCCTGTCGCTGAAGGTCGGCGCGCACCTGCTCGTCGACTACTCGAAGCACCGCGTCACCGACGAGACGCTGAAGCTGCTCTTCGCCCTCGCCCGCGCGCGCGGCGTCGAGGCCCGGCGCGACGCCATGTTCCGCGGCGAGAAGATCAACGCCACCGAGAACCGCGCCGTCCTGCACGTGGCGCTCCGGAACCGCGGGAACCGCCCCATCGTCGTCGACGGCAAGGACGTGATGCCCGAGGTGAACGCGGTGCTCGCCCGCATGCGCACCTTCGTGGACCGCGTGCGCAGCGGCGACTGGAAGGGCCACACCGGCCAGGCGGTGGTGGACGTGGTGAACATCGGCATCGGCGGCTCGGACCTGGGGCCGGTGATGGTGACCGAGGCGCTCAAGCACTGGCAGCACCCGCGCCTGCGCATGCACTTCGTCTCCAACGTCGACGGCACCCACCTCGCCGAGACGCTCAAGCCCCTCAACCCCGAGACCACGCTCTTCCTGGTCGCCTCCAAGACCTTCACCACCCAGGAGACCCTCGCCAACGCGAGGTCGGCCCGCGCCTGGCTGGTCGCGCACATGGAGGACGAGCGCTCGGTGTCGAAGCACTTCGTCGCCCTGAGCACCGCGGCGAAGGAGGTGCAGGCCTTCGGCATCGACGTCGAGAACATGTTCCCCTTCTGGGACTGGGTCGGTGGCCGCTACTCGGTGTGGAGCGCCATCGGCCTGTCGGTGGCGCTGGCGGTGGGCCACGAGCGCTTCGAGGAGTTCCTCGCCGGCGCCCACGAGCTGGACGAGCACTTCCGCACCGCGCCGCTGGAAGAGAACGCCCCGGTGCTGCTCGCCTTGCTCGGCGTCTGGTACTCGAACTTCTTCGGCGCCGAGTCGCACGCCATCCTCCCGTACGATCAGTACTTGAGCCGCTTCGCCGCCTACTTCCAGCAGGGCGACATGGAGTCGAACGGGAAGTCGGTGACCCTCGACGGGCAGCGCGCCGGGTACGCCACCGGGCCCATCGTCTGGGGCGAGCCGGGCACCAACGGCCAGCACGCCTTCTACCAGCTCATCCACCAGGGCACGCGGCTGGTGCCCTGCGACTTCCTCGCGCCGGCGCGCACCCAGAACCACCTGGGGAACCACCACCGGCTCCTGCTCGCGAACTTCTTCGCCCAGACCGAGGCCTTGATGCGCGGGAAGACCGAGGCCGAGGCCCGCGCCGAGCTCACCAGGCAGGGGCTGTCGGCGGAGAAGATCGACGCCCTCGCGCCGCACAAGGTCTTCGAGGGAAACCGGCCGACGACTTCGATGCTCTTCGACGAGCTCACCCCGCACGTGCTGGGCATGCTGGTGGCGCTCTACGAGCACAAGATCTTCGTGCAGGGCACGGTGTGGAACGTGAACAGCTTCGATCAGTGGGGCGTGGAGCTCGGCAAGCAGCTCGCCAACGCCATCCTGCCGGAGCTGGAGGGCGACGCCGCGGTGAGCTCGCACGACGCGAGCACCAACGGGCTCATCGCCGCGTGGAAGGCGTGGCGCTAGCGCGCTCGATCGCCTTGAGCACCGGCGACTCGAACCTGAACGAACGCATGGCCAGCCGGTCGAGCCGGGTCTTCCGGTAGAGCTCGACCATCTGGTTTTGCCCTTCCTGCCAGACGGACATCATGGTGCAGCGGCCGACGAACTCGCAGCCGTCGTGGGTCGGCGAGGTGCAGAGGTTCACCGCCACCGGGCCCTCCACCGCCTCGATGATCTCCAGGAAGGACACGTCCTTCGCCGGGCGGGCCAGGCTGTAGCCGCCGTGCGAGCCGCGAGTGGACTTCACCAGCTTCGCCTTCACCAGCGTCTTCAAGATCTTGGCGAGGAAGTCCTCGGGGATGACCATCTTCTTGGCGATCTCCCTGAACGAGGTGGTGATGCCGTCGGGGAGGGACGCCAGGTACACCATGGCGCGCGTGCCGTACTCGATTCGTCGGGAGATCTGGAGCGCGTGCTGCATGGCCGAGTTAGATGCCTAGCATGATCGACCTCCACTCGCACACCACGGCCAGCGACGGCCAGCATTCGGCGGAGGAGCTCTTCACCCTCGCCAGGGCGGCGGGCGTCACCACTCTGGCGGTGACCGATCACGACACGGTGCGCGGAGTGCCGGCGTGCGCGCGAGCGGCCGCTCAGACCGGCGTGCGCTTCGTGCCCGGCATCGAGATCACCACCCTGATGGCGCGGCGCGAGGTGCACGTGCTCGGGCACTTCATCGACCCGAACGAGGCGCGGCTCGCGGGCTTCTCCGACCGGCTCCGCGGCGAGCGCGAGGCGCGCATGACGCAGATGATCGCGAAGCTGGTGGCGATGGGCATTCCCGTGGCGATGGCGCAGGTCAAGGAGCTGGCCGGCGACGCCCACCTCGCGAGGCCCCACCTCGCGCGCGTCTTGGTGGAGCTGGGCGTCTGCAAGGACGTGCGCGACGCGTTCGATCGCTTCCTCGCCGACGGGCAGCCGGCCAGCGTGCCGCGCTACGAGGTGACGTTCGCCGAGGCGTCGGCGCTGATCCACGGCGCGGGCGGCACGGTCACCGTCGCGCACCCCGGCGTCTCCAAGGTGTCGCTGATGGAGCTGACGGAGTGGAGGAAGGACGGCCTCGACGGGCTCGAGGTCCACCACTCCGATCACCCGCCGTCCTTGCGCGAGAAGCTCTCGGAGTGGGCGAAGGAGCTGGACGTGGTGGAGACCGCGGGCAGCGACTTCCACGGCAAACAGGTCGCGGCGCAGCGCTTCCTCGGGACGGCGGACATGGGCGAGGCGCGGTTCGAGGCGCTCAGGGCGCGACGGCCGTAGCCCCTACTTCCACAGGTCCTTGTCGATGCTCGGCGGCTTCACCGTGGTGTCGAGCTCCACCTTGTGGGCCGAGGCCTGCTCGAGCCCCGACACGCCCTTCGCCTTCACCTCGACGCTGTTCTGCCCCTCGTTGAGTTTCACGGTCACGGTGAACCGCCCCTTCTCGTCGGCGACGGCGGAGTGCCCCTGCACCTCGACGATGGAGCCCGGCCGCACCTCGCCCTTGAGCACCAGCTTCGGCGTGTTGACCGAGGTGTGCGCCGGCAGCGAGACCTTGAGCAACAAGCTCGAGGGGATCGCGGTCGGCTCGCTCGGCGCCTGCCCGGGGCGAATGATCGACTCCTGGCCCGCCTTCACGATCACCACCCGGCCCTTGCCCACGAAAGCCACCTCGCCCTCCTCGGCGCCCACGGCCACGGTGCCCTGCCCGTTCGACGCGATGGTGAACACGCCGCCGTCGGTGCGGGCGAGCGCGTCGCCGGTGGTCGACTTCACCTCGAAGGTGTGGCGGCCGGCGCCCTTCACCTTGGCCTTCGCCATGCCGTTCGCGAGGAGCAGCTGGGAGATGGACTCGGAGAGCTCGCCGATGGCGACCTCGGTGCCGGGCTCCATCTTCACTTCCCAGAACTCGCCGCCCACCATCACCGCGTAGCTGCCGTCGGCGGTGCGCACGCCGTCGGAGGTCCCGAGCACGTCGCCTTCCTTCAGGTCGACCCACTCGCCGGTTCCGCCGCGCCGCACCTGCACCGTGCCGTGCACCTCGGCGAGCCGCACCTGGGTCTGCTTGGGACCCGCGTCCACCACCGGCTTCGCCACCGGCGGCGGGGGAGGAGGAGGCGGCGGCGGCGCGTCGCGCAAGAAGAACAGGAACCAGCCCAGCGGCACCACCAGGGCGATGGCGAGCAGCCCGGCGAGGAACGGCAGCGAGCTCTTCTTGCGCTCGGGAGGGGTCGGAGACGAAGGCGTCACGGAGGTCACCTGACGATACCCGTTCCCGTGCCGCCGACGACCAACGGCGCGGCCTCCGCCTTGGGCTTGATCGCCGCCACGGTGCCCTCTGGCTGAAACTGCAGGGTGAACCGGGCACCTCTTCCGGGCTCGCTCTCCACGCTCATGCGACCGTGGTGCTCCTGCATCAGCCGGTACGCGACCGACAGGCCGAGGCCGACGTTGGTCCACACGTCCTTGGTGGTGAAGAACGGCTCGAAGATGCGGTCGAGGTTCTCCTTGGGAATGCCCTTGCCGGTGTCGCCCACCACCAGCACCGGGCCCTGCTCGGTGGCCCGCGTCGAGACCACGAGGCGCTTCTCGGCGCTGTCCTTCATCGCGGTGCGCGCGTTGCCGCAGAGCTGACCGATCACCTGCTGGAGCGCGTCGGAGTCACCATCGATCCACAGCTCGCCGGGCGCGAAGTCGGCGCTGACCGTGACCTTGGCCTCGTCGTGGCGCGGCTTCTCGAACTCCAGCGCGGCGCGGACGATGGCGTTCAGGTCGACCCTCCCCAGGCTCACCTCGCCGCGCATCTGCGAGAACTTGAGCAGGTTCTGGGTGATGTCGCGGCAGCGGCGCGCGCTCTCCTCGATCTGCGCCAGCAGGCCGAAGTCGGGATCGCCGTTCGGGTGATCCATGAGCAACAGCTGCGCGCTCCCCAAGATGCCGGACAAAGGATTGTTGATCTCGTGCGCCACGCCCGCGCCGAGCTGGCCGA
This sequence comes from Archangiaceae bacterium, assembly GCA_037443525.1. Classification (GTDB taxonomy): domain Bacteria; phylum Myxococcota; class Myxococcia; order Myxococcales; family Myxococcaceae; genus JBBIOE01. Next base: position 23,916 of record JBBIOE010000082.1, read on the forward strand.
TGGCGGCGAGCTTCTGCGCCTCGAGCAGCTGAGCCTGGGCGGCGCGCAGGTCGGCCGTGGCCTCGTCGACCTTCACCCGGAGCTCGTCGTTCCAGCGCAACAGCTTCGCCCGCGACACCTCGAGCTCGGCGCCCATCTGGTTGAAGGTGCGCGACAGGTCGGCGAGCTCGTCCTGGCCCTCCTCCTTGGCGCGGCTCGAGAGCTGCCCCCGGGCGAACTCCGCCGCCACCTGCGCCACGTCGTCGAGGCGGCGGGTGAGGCTCTGCACGAAGATCAGCGCCGCGATCACCAGGAAGACCGCGGTGAGGGCCATGCCGCCGAGCACCGTCTTGCGCATCGCGAGGACCGGCGCGCGCGCCACCGCCATCGGCACCGAGGCGACGGCGTCGAGGCCCACCCGGCCGGGCACCTGGGTCCACGCCAACAGCTCGTTGGCCTCGGTGCGGCCGAGCGGCTGGCCGCCCTGCACGAAGCGCCAGCGGGCCGGCGCCTGCCCCGCCAGCCGCGCGCCGGGCGTCGAGGCCGCGACCACCCGCCCGTCGGCGTCCACCAGCTCCAGGGTCAGCCCCTCCGGAGCGCGGCGGGTGAGCAGCGCGTCCAGCGGGGTGAGCGCCAGCGCGGCGACGATCATTGGCGCCTTCTCGCCCTTGGGGCCCACCTGCACCGCGATCGGCATCCAAGGGCCCAGCCGCGAGGCCTGGCTCTGGCCCAGCGCGGTCTGCCCCCGGTCGCCGTAGACGCCCAGGGTCGAAAGCGGCAGCGCGTCGGCGAGCCCCTTCCACTCGGCGGCGGGGTCGGCGGCGGGCGCGGTGGCCTGGCTGGCGTTGGCGCGCGCGTCGGCGTCGGGGGCCATGCGGGTGAGCTTGGCTTCCGGGTCGGCCGGGTCGACGAAGGCGACGGCAAGGGCGAGCGGCGCCTGGCCGAGGAGGAGGTCGAGCCCGCCCTGCCGCTCCTGGGGCGTGGCGGCGCGCCAGTCGATGAGCGCGGCCGACTGCGCGATGGCGTTCACCGAGCCCAAGAGCTGGCTCGACGCGGTCTCCGCGGCGGCCGCCACCACCGCCGACTGCTCGTGCTCGAGGCGCTGGCCCAGCTCCACCTCGGCCCGGTGCAGGGCCCACGAGCCGGCCAGCGCGAGCGGCACGATGGCCGCGGCGAGGACGAACAGGATGAGCTTCTGCGACAGCCGCATGGGGGGAGACGGAGGTTAGCGCAAGTGCTCGTTTCCCAGACGGCGGAGTCGCCGGCGGGCTTCGACGAGCTCGGAGGGCTGGCCGAAGTGCGGAAGCCGCGACCCTTCAGTCCGAGCGACGTCGAGGACCTCCGCTGAGCCGATCTGATTCCGGAGCTTCGCCGGCCCTCGACTCCGTTCGGGCTGAGCGGAACACTCGCGCGGGCTGAGCGGAACACCCGCTCGGGCTGAGCGGAACCCCCGCTCGGGCTGAGCGGAACACTCGCGCGGGCTGAGCGGAACCCCCGCTCGGGCTGAGCTCGTCGAAGCCTCACCCTGCCCGCCTACGCGCTGCTGGCGGTCGCCTTCACCGGGTCGGTCCGGTCGTTCCTCAAGAACACGCTCCCCGGAATCGCCTTGGCGCGCTTCTTCATCTCTGCCGCCTGCCGCGCGAGGTTGGGGTGATCGAGCGTGCCGTCGCTCATCACCGCCACGATCGACACGCTCATCAGCGGGAACTTCCGCTTCTCGCCGTAGCGATCATCCGCCTCGATGTAGCCGCGATCGCGATCGACGCGGTCGTAGTAGAGCGGGATGACGCGATCGAAGCTCTCCACCAGCCGCAGGCACAGCTCGTCGACGGCCTCGGGCCGGGTCATGAACACGAAGTCGTCGCCGGCCACGTGGCCCACGAAGTCACCGGGGACGCCGTAGCGCGCGAACACCTCGCGCAAGAGGTCGCCGGTCTGCCGCACCACGCCGTCCGCCTTCGCGAAGCCGTAGTAGTCGTTGTAGGCCTTCAGGTTGTCGAGATCGAGGTAGCAGAAGGCGAAGCGCTCCTTGGCCGACAGCCGCCGCTGCACCTCGCGCTCGATGGCCGCCGAGCCGGGGAGCTGGGTGGTCGGGCTCGCCATGGCCTCCGCCGAGCGGCGGCGCAGCACCGACTCCACCCGCGCGCCGAGCTCCAAGGCGTCGAAGGGCTTGGTGAGGTAGTCGTCACCGCCGAGCTTCAGCGCCCGCACCTTCGCCGAGGTGTCGTTGCGCGCCGAGATGAACACCACCGACAAGGGCGCCGAGGCGCGCTCGCTCTTGAGCTCCTCGAGCAGGTGGAAGCCGTCGCCGTCGGGCAGGTTGACGTCGAGGAGCAAGAGGTCCGGCCGGAACGTCCGCAGCTTGCTCCGCGCCTCGTCGACGCTGCCGGCGCGATCGACCTCGAAGCCCAGGTTCATCAGCACCTCGGCGGCGATGGCCACGATCTGCGGGTCGTCGTCGACCACCAGCACCTTCCCGCGCTGGCGGCCTGCGCCCGCGAGCAGCGAGTCGACGGTGGCCATGACCTTGTCGATCATCACCGGCTTGGAGAGGAAGGCCTCCGCGCCGGCGCGCATGGCCTCGTCGCGCACGTCGAGCCCGCTCACCATCATCAGCCGCGAGTTCCTGGTGTCCGGGTCGTGCCGGAAGATGTGCAAGAGCTTCAGGCCCTCGATGTCGGGCAGCTTCTGATCGATCGAGATGATGTCGGGCTTGTGCCGCCGGGCGAGCACGAGCGCCTCCTCACCGGTGGGCGCGATTACCACCCGCACGTTGTGCGAGAGCAGCATGGCCTTGAGCACCCAGGCGAGCTGCGGGTCGTCCTCCACCACCAGCATGGTGCCGCGCGGCTGCGCCGGCCCCTGGTCGGCCACCGCCGGCGGCTCCGCGGGCGGCTCGGCCGGCAGCACCACCACGAAGCGCGCGCCGCCGGTCGTCGGCTCGGCCCAGATGCGCCCGCCGTGCGACTCCACGATGTTCCGGCTGATGGCGAGGCCCAGACCCGTGCCGGGGATGCCGCGGTTCTTCGCCGTCCGCGCCTGCTCGAAGCGGTCGAAGATGCGCTCGATGTCCTTCTCGTCGATGGGGTCGCCGGAGTTCCACACGGTGAGGGCCACGAAGCCCGGCGCGCCCGCGTCGGCGCCCACCGAGACCTTGAGCTTCCCGCCGCGGGGCGCGAACTTCACCGCGTTGGTGAGCAGGTTGTTCAGCACCTGGGTGATGCGCTGGCCGTCGGCGAGCACGCGCGCCTTGGGCCCCGTCACCTCGACCTCGCAGGAGAGCTCGCGCTCGGTGAGCACCGGCGTGTACTTCTCCACCGCGTTCGAGACCAGCTCGTCCAGGTTCGTGATCTCGAAGTACATGCGCATGCGGCCCTGCGCGTACTTGGACAGATCGAGCAGATCGTCGACCAGCGCGTTGAGCTTCTCGGCCGAGTCCCGCGCCATGGAGAGGAAGCGGCGCTGCTTCTCGGTCACGTCGCCGGCCAGGTTGTTGAGCACCAGGTCCAGCGCTCCGGCGATGGAGGTGAGCGGCGTCCTCAGCTCGTGGCTCACCACCGAGACGAACTCGTCCTTGCGCTGCTCGAGGAGCTTCTGCTCGCTGACGTCGTGCAGCACCACCAAGACGCCGCGCAGGGGCTTCCCCGTCTCGGCGACCGGGCTCACCACCAGCTCGACCTTCTTGCCGGTCAGCTCGACTTCGTCGCGCACCGTCTTGCGGCCGCCGTACTCCCAGCCGCGCACCATCTCGAAGGGCGAGAGCCCGAGCAGGTCCTTGAGCCGCTCCAGGGTGACGCGCCCGCTCGTCTCGTCGAGCTCGAGGAGCGCGCGCGCGGCGGCGTTCACCACCACCACCTCGCCCTTCTCGTCGGTGAGCACCACCCCGTCGCTCATGGTGTCGACCATGCGCTCGATGCGGGTGCGCCCTTCCCGCTCCGCCGCGCGCACGTGGGTGATGGCGTCGGTGGTCTGGTTCACCAGCACGTCGAGCAGCTCCCCGTCCTCCGGGG